>NZ_JANMWL010000215.1:0-8776 GCF_031393925.1 Methylibium sp.
CAGCTGCCGACCGAGGCGCAGTTGTGCGCGCAGTTCGGCGTCAACCGATCGACCGTTCGCGAAGGCACGCGCGTCCTCGAGGAGGCCAACCTGCTGCGGCGCGAGAGCGCCAAGCGGCTGCTGGTGAGCCGCCCCTCGCGTGAGGAAATCGGCACCCTGCTCGAGCGCGCGCTGTTGCTGCACGAGATCAGCGTCAACGAGCTGATGGAGGCGATGTACACGCTCGAGCCGCTGATGGCGCGGCTGGCGGCCGGGCGCAGCCGCAGCGGCGCGCTCAAGGAACTGGAGGCCAACGTCGACGCCACCGAAGCGGCCGTGGCGGCCGGCGAGTCGGTGGTCGCCCTGGACATCGAATTCCACGGCATCGTCGCCACGCTCAGCGGCAACCGCGCGCTGATGCTCGCGCGCGAGCCGATGAGCCGCCTTTTCTACCACTCGTTCGAGGTCGTGATGTCGAGCGTGGCCGAAGCCGGCACGCGGCTGGTGACGGCGCACCGGTCCATCCTCCAAGCCATCCGCAAGCGCAACGCGGGCGATGCGGAAGCGTGGATGCAAAAGCACGTTCGCGACTTCAAGCGCGGCTATGACATGACCGGGCTGGACCCGGCGCGGCCCGTGGAACGGCCCAGCGGCCGGGCCCTGCCAACGGCCGCTAAAGCGATGCACAACCCCCGCACAGGAGACTCGACGTGAAACCCGGCACCTACCGATACCTCGCACTGGACCGCGTTCATTTCGGCCAGCCCGCCGCCGCCGCCATTGCCGAGGAAGTGCGCTTGCGCGGCGCCCGGCGGGTGTTTGCCGTCACCAGCCGCACGCTCAACCGAACCACCGACGCCGTGACCACGGCGCTGGCCGCAGTCGAGGGCGTGCTGGTCGGCGTGTTCGACGAATGTCAGGAGCACGCGCCCAGGGAATCCGTGCTGGCGCTGGCGCGGCGCCTGCGCGAAAGCGGCGCCGACCTGGTCGTGACGATCGGCGGCGGCACGGCGATCGACACCGTCAAGGTGGCGCTGATCTGCGTGGCCGAGAACGTCGACACGGTCGAAGGCATGGACCGTTGCCATGCCACCGTGGATGCTCGAGGCCAGCGCGTCACGCCCGTGCTGGCCGACCCGCCGCTGCGGCAGATCGCCGTTCCCACCACGCTGTCGGCGGCCGAGTTCAGCGACCTGGCGGGTTGCACCGACCGGCGCGTCGGCCAGAAGCACCTCTACACCGCACCGCTGATCGGCCCGGCCGCCGTCATCCTCGATGCGCAGATGACGCTGCACACACCCGAGCGGCTGTGGTTGTCGACCGGCATCCGCGCCATCGACCATGCGGTCGAGAGCGTGTGTTCGATCGACGCGCAGCCCTTGACGGATGCCACCTGCCTGCGCGCGCTGAGCTTGCTGTCGCGCGGGCTGCGCCGCTACCACGCCGCCCCGCGCGACACGGCGCTGCGCCTGGACAGCCAGACCGGCGCGTGGCTCGCGGCCACCGGTGTGAACCGCATCAACTTTGGCGCCAGCCACGGCATCGGCCACGTGATCGGCGCGGCGCACGCCGTACCGCACGGCATCACCTCCTGCGTGCTGCTGCCCTCGGTGCTGCGCTACAACCGCGAGGCGATCGGCGAGCGCGCACGCTGGCTTGCCGATGCGCTGGGCGACGCGCAAGCCGACCCGGCCGACCTGCTCGAGTCGCTGATCCGCGACCTGGGCCTGCCGACCCGGCTGCGCGAGGTCGGTGTGCTGCCGGAGCACTTTGCGGCACTGGCCCGCAAGGCGATGGACAACCCCTGGGTGCGCAGCAATCCGCGACGCATCGATGATCCGGGTCAGGTCGAGGACATCTTGCGGTTGGCGTGGTGACGGTCCGCTTTGCCGTGCGGATGTTGGGCAAGTAAAATGCACAGAATTCGCGACAGAGAAATCGGAGCCGCCCATGACCATCGCCGCCGCCGACGTGATTCCCCTGACCCAGGCGCGTGCCAACCTCTCCGAGCTGGCCGACCAGGTGAAGGCGGGTGCCGAAAAGATCATCACCAAGAACGGCGAGAGCTACGTCGCGTTGATCGACTCCGATCGTCTCGACTACTACCACCGCTTGGAGCGGGAACGGATTCACCTGGTCCTGCTCGCCGACATTGAAGAGGGTCTTGCCGACGTGTCCGCCGGCCGTACCCGCGGTGCGCGCGAAGCGCTCGGTGAGCTGAAGCGAGCGGCAAAAAAGCGATCTACCGCCCCAGGCAGCAAGCGCCGCTGACGCGTGGCGCTCGCCAAGGCTGCGGTCCGGTTTGCCGCAAACTTCGAAGCCAACCTCGCACAAATCTGCGCGTTCTGGACGGAGCGCGAGGCTCCGCAGGCTTACGCGAGCCTGCTTGACGAACTCGGCGATACCGTCGTCGCAAACCTGGAGCGCCATCCCCGCATTGGCCGAAGGTTCTTTGCACGTACGGCCCAGTCGGTTGAAGCGCGCGAGCGTGTGGCCGCGTTGCTCGAGCGCTTTGGCGCCGTTGAAGTGCGCGAGTACTTGTCGGGTGACTACCTGCTGCTGTACTGCATCGTCGCGCAAGGCGGGGCAAGCAAGCCGGGATGGACGGTTTACCTTCTCGCCATCAAGCACCACCGGCAACTGTCCTTCCAATTCGAGGGCTTCTGGCAAGCCAATCGCGGGGAGGAGGGCTGATGCTCGCGTCGCACAAACTGAAGGAACTCAACGGCGCCACCACCGCTGGCTGTGACGAGGCCAAGCGGCTCAACCGCGCCGGGAGCCTCGAGCGTGGTGGCGCAGTGCTCGATCGGCGCAGCTCCAAGCCGACATCCAACCAGGCCTTGACCGCGCCCCATGAACGGCCTTTGGGCAGGCGCTCGTCGCAAGAATGGGCGTGCCGCGCATTCAGGTCGTACGGCATGGGCCTGGGCAATTCGTGGCCTCGACCTAATCGTCACATCTGATCGCAAACCGAATCTTGAAACGCGTGGCATGCCACAGCCACGCGATCGCGACGAAGAACAGTGTGAAGACGAGCCCGCCCCACCATTCGGCGCTGTTCTGCAGCGCTGCTCGTGTCGCAGCGTCCACATGGAGTAGCGGCGCGAACACGTTGGCCAGGCCGAGTAGGGGCAAGGCGATGCACAGCGCGCGCAGCGCGCGCGCAACGTGGCGGGCCTGAAGCGCGAGGCCCTGCGCGGCGTCGCTGACGATCAGCATCGCGATGCAGGTGCCGCCGAAGTACAGCACCACGCCGTAGCGGCGCATCCAGCGGTACGCTTCGCCCTCGGTGCCGAGAAACGTTCCGTACAGCACGAGAAACAGCGCGGCCGCCAGACCGAGCCACGGCAGCGCGCGGAGCTTGCGCGTCGGCGCGGCACCCAGCGTGCGCAGCCACGCGCCGCACAGCAGCCAGCACAGCGCTTGCAACGCGGCGGCCGGCAGCAGCAGGGCGCGGAACAGGTGGTTCGGCAGCTCGTGGCGCGCAGCGCGACTGATCGAGATGCAGCCATCGATGAGCGGCATGCATGCCTCGACCAGCCCCAGTCGCACCGACAGCGTGTACGCGACCAGCGTCGCGACGAGCGGCAGCAAGCCCGCCAGCAGCGGCAGCGGCCAAGCCGACCAGTCGAGCGGGGGCCTTGCGGAGGCGGGGTCTGTCACGGGGCGAGCGGGTCTGGATGGCGCATGCGGCATATCGTCGTACATCGCGGGCGACAACAACAAGGTGCCGGCCTTCATGATCGCGGCAAAGGCTGGCCGATCTGCGGCGACAAAACGGGGCTTCGACGCGCTGCGGCGGCATCAGCAGGTCGTTTCTGCGCAGCCCATCAAGCGAAGGCCTGGAACGGGGCGGGAGCGCCACTCCGGCGAATTGGCCACATGCGCTTCATGTTTCGAGCGTCGCCCCATGCTCCGGCACGACCGGTCGGTCGCCTCATGACGAAGGAGCCGAGATGAAGCCCAGCGTAAGTATCGCGACCACCATCGTTACGGCGCTGCTCGCTGCTATTAGCGCCATGAACGCCACAGCGGCTGAGCTTTCGGTTGATCAGGTCAGCGCCATGCTGAAGAACGCATCGCCATCAAAGCCGGTCGACTTCACCGGCAAGGACCTTTCGGACCTCGACCTGAGTGGGCTCGACTTTCGCAATGCCAACTTGCGGGGCGTCAGCTTCTTCGCAAGCAAGCTGGTGCAATCTGATTTCCGCGGTGCGACCTTGCAAGGCGCCAACCTGAACGGTGCCTGGCTGATGGGCACGGACTTCACTGGCGCCAACCTGAGCCGCGCGAGCCTGCTTTCGGTCGTGATCCTGGGCGGTGAGGTCAAGAAGATGCCGGTCTTCAAGGGCGCCAACATGACGGGTGTCAAGATGATCGCCGACCTGCCGGGGGCCGACCTCTCCGGGGCCGACTTCAGCCACGCCATGGTCGGCGTCAACATCAAGAACCAGGGGATGGGACAGATGCGGACCGACCTGTCCAACGCCAACCTGGCGGGCGCGACGCTCGCGGGCGCCGACTTCAACCGGTCGCTGATGATTTTTAGCGACCTTCGGGGTAGCAACCTGCGCGGTGTCAACTTCTTTCGCGTCAAGCTCGGCGGGGCCGACCTCACTGGCGCCGATGTAGCGGGAGCCGACTTCACCGAGGCCGATCTCGATGCCACGATCTTTCGCGATGTGAAGGGTTTCGCCGAGGCCAAGGGGCTCAACCGCGCCGAGAACCTCGACAAGATCGTTCGTTGATCGTCGCTCCCGTTGCCTTGGCCTGCTTGGCAAGCTGGGCGTCGAGGGACAGGGACGACGGCAGGAGGTGTTGTATCGACCGTCGCCCCGTGCGTCGGCGCCGCCGGCCGCTCGCATCGGCCGCGCTTGATGCAGATCAGGTCGGCCGCGCATGCTGCCGCGCAGACTCGTCCCGATGTTTGCCACGTCGCCCACTCATTCAAGGAGATCTGCATGAACATCGATTGCTCGCCGCGCGACCTCCGGCCGCTGTTGTCGTGGTGGCGCGTGTGCATGGGTCCGGCGATCGTGGCGGTGGCCGGCATCGTCACCGCGGTGATCGCGGCGAGGGGCGCCGACTTGGGGCTGCGCGTCGATGCGTCGGCCGCGGTGACCGAGACGCCGACGATCCAGGCGCGCAACCATGCCCTCACCGTCTCGCGCAATCGTTAGCCAGCCATGCCCGCCCCCGCCGCACTGAAGATGATCCGTGACGAGCACGCGGCGTTTGCCGCCGTGTTGCGCTCGATGTCGATGCTGGTCACCGACGCGCACCGGCGCAGGCTGCAGCCAGACTTTCGCGCGCTGCGCGCGATGCTGTTCTACGTCGACGAGTTCGCGGAGCGGCTGCATCACGTCAAGGAGACGCGCATGCTGTTTGCGCGCCTGCGCGAATGCACGCAGGAAGGCCGCGTCGTGCTCCAGCGGCTCGACCGCGACCACGCGCAGGGCGAGGGCCGCGTCCGCCAGCTCGAGCACCTGCTGCTGGCCTGGGAGCTGCTCGGCGATGCGCGTCGCGACGAATTTGAACTTGCGCTCAATGCGTATGTCGCGTTCTACCTCGAACACATGCGCGTCGAGGAGACTGAAGTGCTGCCGCTGGCCGAGAAGGTGTTCGCAGACGACGACTGGCGCATGCTCGAACGCGCGTTCGGGCTGCACCGCGATGCGCTGACAGGCGCCGAGCCCGAGGCGCTCTACGCCGAGCTGTTTCGCACCATCCTTGAAGCGATGCCGGCAGCCTTGAAGCCGTCGCGCTGACCGGCCGCACCGGGACTTCGCGGAAACGACCGTTCTTCTGCAGAAACACCTCGGCTTCGACGCCCGCCGGCTGGCGTCGGCATCCCGCGCCGTCGACCCGCCGGCGCGGCGCCGCTGCATCGACGATGCGGGGTGTATGTAAAGGCATCGCCATTGCTGCGGCAGAATGCCGCGTGACCTCGCTGCACATCGCCGTCGTCGACGATGAGGTCGACATCACCCGCCTGCTCGCCGGCTACCTGCAGAGCCATGGCTACCGCGTCAGCGAGCTGGCCAGCGGCGCGGCGCTGATGGCGCTGATGCCCAGCGACCCGCCCGACCTGGTGCTGCTCGACCTCGGCCTGCCCGGCGAGGACGGCTTCGTCATCGCACGCCAGCTGCGCGAACACTGGCGCTGCGGGCTCGTCATCGTGAGCGGTCGCGGCGACTCGATCGACAAGGTGGTGGGCCTGGAAGTCGGCGCCGACGATTACGTCACCAAGCCGTTCGATTTGCGCGAGCTGCTGGCGCGCATCAAGGCGGTGTGTCGGCGCGTTTCGCCGGCCGCCGCGCTCGTCACCGAGCCTGCCGCCGAACCTGCCGTGCGCACGCGTTGGCGCTTCGATCGCTTCGAGCTCGACACTGCGGCGCGGCGTCTCGCCACGCAAGAGGGGCGCGAAGTGCCGCTCACCAGCGGCGAGTTCGACCTGCTCTGCGTCTTTGTGCAGCATGCCGCGCGTGTGCTGTCGCGCGACTTTTTGCTCGAGGCCACGCGCGGCCGCGAGAGCGGGCCCTTCGACCGCACGATCGACGTGCAGGTCGGGCGGCTGCGCAAGAAGCTCGAGGTCGACCCGCAAGCGCCGCAGATCATCAAGTCGGTGCGCGGCGCCGGCTACATCTTCGTGCCGCGCGTGTCGGCGGCTTGAGCGGGCACACCGGCGATGAGCGATCTGACAACGCCACCGGTCGGCCCACCGGAGTTGTACCGCTCGCTGTTCGCGGCCTATCCCGATGCGCTGCTGCTGGTGGGTGCCGACGGCACCATCGTGTTGGCCAACCCGGCTGCCAGCCGCCTGCTCGGCTACAGCATTGAAGAACTGACCGGCCTGCCAGTCGATGCGCTGGTGCCCGATGCCATTCGTCCGCGCCATGCCGCCTACCGCGGCGCCTATGCGCTCCACCCGCGGCCGCGCGCGATGGGCACGCAGATGGAGCTGGTCGCCAAATGCCGCGACGGCAGCGAGGTGATGGTCGAGATTGCGCTGAGTCCACTGCAGGACGAGGGGCTGCCTTACGTGGTGGCGGCGGTGCGCGGCATCGAGGCCTATCCCCGCGTCAAGCAGGCGCTGCAGCGTGCGCATTACAGCGAGTTCGTGGCACAGATGGGGCGGCTGGCGGTCGACACGCGCGACCCGCAGTTGCTGCTGCGCGAAGTGCCCAGGGTGGCCGCCGAGGCGCTGCAGGTCGAGGTGGCGGTGGTGTACCTGCTCGAGCCGAACGGGCTCGAGTTCCGCGTTGCCGGGGGCTTCGGCCTCGGCGACGACGAGGCGGTCGGACACAAGGTGGCGAACCGGCCCGAGACCAAGCCGGGTTTCATGCTGTCGCAGGCGACGTCGCAACTGGTGGTCGACGCGCGCCACGAACGCCGCTTCCCGTTGCCCCCGGGCTGGCTGGCTCGAGGCATCGTCAGCGCGCTCGCGGTGCCCTTGTCCGACCGCGGCCAGACGATCGGCGTGCTCGGCGTGCGCTCGCGCCAGGCCAAGCGCTTCGACGACGACGAGGTGCGCTTCCTGCAATCGCTCTCTAGCCTGCTGGCGACCAGCCTGCAGCGCTCGCAGACCGAAGAGGCGCTCAAGCATGCGCAACGCATGGAGAGCGTGGGCCAGCTCACCGGCGGCATCGCGCACGACTTCAACAACCTGCTCACCGTGATCCAGGGCAACCTGCACCTGCTCGAGGAGCACCCGGCCATCAACGGGGACGACAAGGCGCAGCAGATGCTCGCCTCGGCCGCGCGCGCGAGCCGGCGCGGCGCCGAACTGACCGGCAAGCTGCTCGCGTTCTCGCGCCGCCAGGTGCTCAGCCCGAGCCACGTCGACGTGGCCGCGCTGCTGGAGTCGCTGGCCGACATGCTGCGGCGCACGCTCGACCAGCGCATCCGCATCGAGGTCGAGGCATCGTCGCCGGTGGTTTGCATCGCCGATCCGGGCCAGCTCGAGTCGACCTTGCTCAACCTGGCGATCAATTCGCGCGACGCCATGCCCGAGGGCGGCGTGCTGTCATTCGCCTGCCGGCCGTGCCACGGCTTGCCGGCCGACGTGGCCGCCGAACTCGGCGCCGCGGCCGGGCGACGCGATGGCTATGTCGCCATCGCCGTCACTGATACCGGGCGCGGCATGTCCGAGGCGGTGCGCGAGCACGCGTTCGAGCCCTTCTTCACCACCAAGGAACTCGGCCGCGGCACCGGCCTGGGCCTGAGCACCGTCTACGGCTTCGTCAAGCAGTCCCGGGGCGCGGTGCAGCTGCAGTCGGCGCCGGGGGCAGGCACCACCGTGACCTTGGTGCTGCCGCGCCACCACGAGGCCCACGCCGCGAGTGCCCAAGCCGCGAGCGCGCGCACGGCGCTGCCGGCCGGACTGAAGGTGCTGCTGGTCGAGGACGAAGCCGAGGTGCGCAGCGTGGTGGGCCACTTCCTGCGCGCGCTTGGCTGCGTCGTCACCGAGTTCGGCACGGCCGAAGAGGCGCTCGCCAGCCTGGCCCATGCCTGCGACCATGAGCTGCTGCTCAGCGACATTGCGCTCGGGCAGGGCATGCGCGGCACCGAGCTGGCGCGACGCGTGCGCGAGCGGCTGCCGGGCATCGGCACGCTGCTGATGTCGGGCTACTCGGTCGAGTTGCTTCACGGCGAAACGACCGACCCGGCCGACCCGGCGGCGCCGGAGCTGCTGCCCAAGCCCTTTGACCGGGCGGCGCTGGCGCAGGCGATCGCGCGCGCGCTGGCGGCGAGGAGCGTGCCGCGCTGATTTCATACGGATTTGCTTTCATCCGAT
>NZ_JANMWL010000237.1:0-1775 GCF_031393925.1 Methylibium sp.
GACATGCACCGCGAAGCCTGGGTGACCATGGCCCAGCATCTGGGCGTGCCGCTGGCGGGCCTGGCGCCCGCCGCGGTCACGGCCGAGGGCCAGTGGCGGCTGCCGGCGGGTGCGTTTAGGAGGGGCAGTGCCGGCGCGGGCTTCGCCTTCGACAACGAACTGGTGCCGCACGACGTGAGCGTTGACGCCTTCACCATCGACCGCGCGCCCGTCACCTGGCGCCGCTACTTGCCCTTCATCGAAGCCGGCGGCTACGACCACCCGCGCTGTTGGTCGGACGAAGGCTGGGCCTGGCGCCGGCAGCACAGCGATGGCCGCCCGCTGCATCTGCTGCACGGCTCGAGCGGCTGGCAGCGCCGCCGGTTCGGCCGTCTGGTCGCGCTCGACCGCGACCTGCCGGCCATGCACCTGAGCGCGCACGAGGCCCATGCCTGGTGTCGCTGGGCCGGCAGGCGGCTGCCGAGCGAGGCCGAGTGGGAGTACGCCGCCACCCTGGCGGCATCGTCGGGCGAGGTGTTCGACTGGGGCCAGGTGTGGGAGTGGACCGCCAGCCCCTTCACGCCCTACCCGGGCTTTTTGCCGCACCCTTACCGCGACTATTCCGAGCCCTGGTTTGACGGCCGGCCGGTGCTGCGCGGGGCCTCGTTCGCCACCGCCGAGCGCATGAAGCACGCGCGTTACCGCAATTATTTCCCGGCCGCGCGCAACGACCTGTTCGCCGGCTTGCGCTGCGTTTCCTTGGTGTAATGCGCGCCACCATTGCTTAAAAGAAAGCGACCATGAATCGATTGGTCACGCGTTGGCTCCGCCCCCTGATCGTCTGCAGCCTGCTCGGCGCCGCCGCGCTGGCGCAGGCCCAGACGGTGTTTCGTGTCACCGCGATTCCCGACGAGGCGCCCACCGAGTTGGCGCGCAAGGCGCAGCCGCTCATCAAGTACCTCGAGGGCGTGCTCGGCATGAAGGTCGAGTTCACGCCCGTGACCGACTACGCGGCTTGCGTCGAGGCGCTGGTCAACAAGAAGGTCGACCTGGCCTGGTTCGGCGGCTTTACCTTCGTGCAGGCGTATGTGCGCTCGGGCGGCAAGGTGCTGCCGATCGTGCAGCGCGAAGAGGACGAGAAGTTCAAGTCGGTGTTCATCACCGGTGACCCTTCGATCACCAGCCTGGCCGACCTCAAGGGCAAGGACGTGAGCTTCGGTTCGCAAAGCTCCACCAGCGGCCATCTCATGCCGCGCAGTTATCTGCGCCAGGCCGGCCTGGACCCCGACAAGGATTTCAAGCGCGTCGCCTACAGCGGCGCGCACGACGCGACCATCGCCGCCGTCGCCTCGGGCAAGGTGCAGGCCGGCGCGCTCAACGCGTCGGTGTGGGACAAGTTCGTGGCGGAGAAGAAGGTCGATACCGACAAGGTGCGCGTGTTCTTCACCACGCCGCCCTACTACGACTACAACTGGAGCGTGCATGCCGACATGCCGGCGGCCGTGCGCGAGAAGCTCACGCGCGCGCTCCTCGCCCTGGACCGCGCCACACCCGAAGGCAAGGAAATCCTCGAGCTGCAACGCGCCACGCGCTTCGTGCCGACGAAGGTCGAGAACTACCAGGGCATCGAGGCGGCGGCCAAGAGCGCCGGGCTGCTGTGAGAACCTGCGTGTGGCCCTTGAAGCGGCTGGCGCAGCCGGGCCGTGCGTGAAGATCGAGCTGCGACAGATCGAGGCGCGGCATCCGGCGGCAACGCGCGGCGCGGCTTCGGCGCTGCGCGGTCTGAGCCTGGACAT
>NZ_JANMWL010000297.1:0-2306 GCF_031393925.1 Methylibium sp.
TCTTTGCAACTGGACACCCGGGCATTGCAGCGAACGCAGGCCGGGCTGTCGGTCGCGGTGACCGCGCCGGTGGTCGACAGCGACTTCGCCCGCGAGCTGCTCGCTGGCTTGGCGCGGCGCCCGCGCGCCATCGCGCCAAAGTTCTTCTACGACGCGGCCGGCTCGTCGCTGTTCGACCGCATCTGCGAGCTGCCCGAGTACTACCCGACGCGTACCGAGCTGGCGCTGTTGTCGCTGCACGCCCAGGAGATGGCCGAGTGCATCGGCGCGGATGCCGACCTGGTCGAGTTCGGTGCCGGCTCGAGCCACAAGATCCGCGTGCTGCTCGATGCGCTGCCGGGGGCACGCCGCTTCGTGCCGATCGACATCTCGGCCGAGCACCTGCATGACGCTGCCGCGCTGCTGCGCGTGGACTTCCCCTGGCTCGAGGTGCGCCCGCTGGCGGCCGACTTCACGCGGCCCTTCGAGCTGCCGCCGCTGGCCGGAGCGCCCGCGCGCCGCGTCGGCTTTTTCCCGGGCTCGTCGATCGGCAACTTCACGCCCGACGAGGCGCTTGGTTTCCTGCGCCAGGCGCGCGCACTGCTGCGCGGCGGCGGCCTGCTCGTCGGGGTCGATCTGGTCAAGGACCCGGCCGTGCTGCACGCCGCCTACAACGACGCGGCCGGCGTCACGGCGGCCTTCAACCTCAACGTGCTGGTGCGCGCGAACCGCGAGCTGGGCGCGAATTTCGACGTGTCGGCGTTCGCGCACTACGCGTTCTACGAGCCGCTGCGCCAGCGCATCGAGATGCATCTGCTGAGCCGCTGCACGCAGCAGTTGCGGGTGTGCGGCCATGACTTCGAGTTCGCCGAGGGCGAGTCGCTGCACACCGAGAATTCGTACAAGTACAGCGTCGACGGGTTTCGCGCCTTGGCCGAGCAAGCGGGCTTCGAGGCGCGCGCCTGCTGGATCGATGACCGACGCTGGTTCAGCATTCACTGGCTGGCAGCGCCGACCTGAAACCTGCCAACGGGGAGCAAGCGATGAAGGCAAGCTGGAACGGCGTGACCATCGCCGAGAGCGACGACACCGTGGTGGTCGAAGGCAACCACTACTTTCCCGAAAGCGCGTTGCGACGCGATTACGTGGTCGGCAGCAACCACCACACCATGTGTTCCTGGAAGGGCGAGGCAAGCTACTACTCGCTCTTGGTCGATGGCGACATCAATGTCGATGCAGTCTGGTACTACGCCGAGCCGCTCGAGGCGGCTGCCGAGATCAAGGATCGCGTGGCGTTCTGGAAGGGCGTGCAGGTGCGCGACTGAAGGCGGCGCGGCACGCCGCACGGCGCACAGCACCGCGCTGCGCCGCCGAGAAGGTCGCGCTCAGGCTGAAGCGACCTTGATCTTCGCGATCTTCGCCTGCCAAAGCGCCGGCCCGGTCTGGTGGACCGAGCTGCCGTTCGAGTCGACCGCCACGGTGACCGGCATGTCCTTCACTTCAAACTCGTAGATCGCTTCCATGCCGAGGTCGGCAAAGCCCACCACACGGGCTTTTTTGATCGCCTTGGAGACCAGGTAGGCAGCGCCGCCCACCGCCATGAGGTAAGCGCTGTGGTGCTTCTTGATGGCCTCGATGCCCGCCGGCCCGCGCTCGGCCTTGCCGATCATGCCGATGAGGCCCGTCTCGGCCAGCATCATCTCGGTGAACTTGTCCATGCGCGTGGCCGTGGTCGGGCCGGCCGGGCCCACCACTTCACCGCGCACCGGGTCGACCGGGCCGACGTAGTAGATGACGCGGTTGCTGAAGTCCACCGGCAGCTTCTCGCCTTTGGCGAGCATGTCCTGGATGCGCTTGTGTGCGGCGTCGCGGCCGGTCAGCATCTTGCCGCTCAGCAGCAGGGTGTCGCCCGGCTTCCAGCTGGCGACTTCCGCCTTGGTGAGCGTGTCGAGATCGACCTGCCGGGAGCGCTGGTAGTCGGGCGCCCATTTCACGTCGGGCCACAGGTCGAGCGAGGGCGGCTCGAGATAGGCCGGGCCCGAGCCGTCGAGCACGAAGTGCGCATGCCGCGTGGCGGCGCAGTTGGGGATCATTGCCACCGGCTTGCTTGCGGCATGCGTCGCGTACATGGCGATCTTCACGTCGAGCACGGTGGTGAGGCCCCCCAGGCCCTGCGCGCCGATGCCCAGGGCGTTGATCTTGTCGCACAGCTCGATGCGCAGTGCTTCGGTCGGGTTGTTCGGCCCGCGCGTCTTGAGCTCATGCATGTCGATGTCGTCCATCAACACCTGCTTGGCCATCAGCATCGCCTTTTCGGCCGTGCCGCC
>NZ_JANMWL010000100.1:0-3023 GCF_031393925.1 Methylibium sp.
GCGACGATGGAAGGCTTTCGCACCTGGCGTGCTGCCGCCTGCGACCGCTGCCACGGCGCCAACCAGGAGGGCATGGTCGGGCCGTCGCTCATCGCCAGCCTCAAGACCCTGTCCAAGCAGGACTTCACCACCACCGTGCTCGAGGGCCGGCTCGCCAAGGGCATGCCCACCTTCAAGACCAGCCCGCAGGTGGTTGCGCACATCGATGACCTTTATGCCTATCTCAAGGGTCGCTCCGACGGTGCGATCACAGCGGCCAAGGTGTCGCCGATCCAGTAGGACGATGGGCTTGCCGCAAGCCTGCGGCAAGCGAACTCCCGAACAATGCGCGCGGGGAGCCATTCGGCTCGCCGCAACACGAAAAATCGAGGAGACATCGCTTGAATGCAACCATTGCGAAGATCGCAGGCACCACCCTGCTGGCGCTGGCCGGAAACTGCTTTGCCGTCGGCGGCCTGTCGGTGTCACGCGAGGCCACCATCGACAGCTCGCCCGACACCGTGTGGAAGCTGGTGGGCGGCTTCAACGCGCTCGACGTCTGGCACCCGGCCATCAAAGGCAGCAAGCTCACGGGCAACGGCACCAGAGCAGGTGCCATGCGCCTGCTCGACCTCGGCGGCGGCGCCACCGTCAGCGAGAAACTGACGGCCTACAACGCCGCCAAGCACAGCTACAGCTACATGCTCCTCAAGGCGCCGCTGCCGGTGAAGAACTACGCCGCCACCATCGTCCTCAGCCCCACCGCCGACGGCAAGACCTTGATGAAGTGGAGCTCTAGCTTCGACGCCGCCGGTGCCCCCGACGGCCAGGTCACCGAGATCATCCAGGGCCTGTACGACGCCGGGCTCGCCAAGGTGGTGGCGAACTTCGCCAAGCAGTAGGCGGCGCGCGCGGCTCAGCGCACGATCAGCAGCGCGCTGTCGGGTTCGGCCGGCAGCACCTCGCCGACGACAGCGGCGTGCTCGAAACCGTGGCGGCGGAAGATCGCC
Organism: Methylibium sp.; assembly: GCF_031393925.1. Taxonomy (GTDB): domain Bacteria; phylum Pseudomonadota; class Gammaproteobacteria; order Burkholderiales; family Burkholderiaceae_C; genus Methylibium. Next base: position 990 of record NZ_JANMWL010000100.1, read on the forward strand.
AGCACCGCATCGAGCGCGGCCGCAGTGCAGGACACGAGCAGCCCGCCGCTGGTCTGCGGATCGCTCAGCAGCGCCTGGTCGGCGGCCGCAAAGCCGGCCGGCAAGGCCACGTCGCTGCCGTAGCCCTCCCAGTTGCGACCCGACGCGCCGGTCACGAAACCCTGTTCGGCCAAGGCGCGCACGCCCGCCAGCAGCGGCACCGCCTGCCAGTCGAGCGCAACGCGGCACTTGGCGCCGCGCGCCAGCTCCAGCACATGGCCGGCCAGGCCGAAGCCGGTCACGTCGGTGAGCGCATGCACGCCGTCGAGCGCCGCCAGGTCGGGCCCGGGCGTATTGAGCTGGGTCGTGACCGCGATCATGCGGGCGTAGCCGGCGTCGTCGAGCTGCTCCTTCTTGAGCGCGGCGGACATCACGCCCACGCCGATCGGCTTGCCGAGCACGAGCTTGTCGCCGGGACGCGCGTCGGCATTGCGCTTGACGCGGCCGGGGTGGACCAGGCCCAGCGCCACCAGGCCGTAGATGGGTTCGACCGAGTCGATGGTGTGGCCGCCCGCGATCGGGATGCCGGCCGCCCGGCAGACCGCCTCGCCGCCTTCGAGAATCTTGCCGATCACCGCGGTGGGCAGCACGCTGATCGGCATGCCCACGAGGGCCAGCGCCATGATCGGCCGACCGCCCATGGCGTAAACATCGCTGATCGCGTTGGTGGCCGCGATGCGGCCGAAGTCGTAGGGATCGTCCACGATCGGCATGAAGAAATCGGTGGTGGCAATCAACGCCTGCTCGTCGTTGAGCTTGTAGACGGCGGCGTCGTCGGCGGTCTCGATGCCCACCAGCAGCTCGGGCGGCATCGGCATGCGCGCCGTGCCCTTCAAGATTTCGCTGAGCACGCCCGGGGCGATCTTGCAGCCGCAGCCGCCGCCATGCGAGAGCGAGGTGAGCCGCGGGACGGGGGCGGTGGCAAGGGGTGCGTTCATCGGGAGTTCTCCAACAGGTCAGCGAGCAGGGCGTACAGGTTTTCGCGCTCGCGCGCCGGCTCGAACAAGGGCGCACGCGCGTCGCATTGCGTGCTGAGGGTGGCGAGCATAGACGGCGCGTCGCGGCAGCGCGCGAGCAGGGCTGCCAGGCCCGCCGCGTCGCCGGGCTCGAAGTAGCCGCCGTAGCCGGTGCCCAGCAAGCCGACGTTGCCGGCGATGCGCGAGGCGAGCACCGGCGTGCCGCTTTGCAGCGCCTCGATCACCACGTGCGCGCCGCCTTCCATGCGGCTCGGGTGGACCAGCACATGCGCCTGCTGGATGCGCCGCCGCGTGGCCGCGTGCGACAGGGCGCCGAGCCAGCGGTAGTGCGCGCCGCTGGCCTGCAGCGCCCGGGCTTCGTCGCCGAGCGCGGAGTCGAGCGCCGCACCGATGTGGTCGAGCCGGATGTCGGGCCGCGCCGCGAGCCGGCGTGCCGCTTCGAAGTAGGTGCGTGGCGATTTCTCCTCGCGCAGGTGGCCCACCATCAGCGCGCGCAGGTGGCGGCTGCTGCGCGGCAGGCGCTGGCGCGCGGTGGCCGACTGCAGGCAGACGCGGCATTTGCTGCGGTGTACCGCGGGTAAGTCGGCGCAGGCCAGTTCGTGCAGCACCACCAGCCGGTCGGCCAGTTGCAGCGAGCGCTGCGCACCGGCATCGGTGGCGATGTCTCGGTAGAGATCGGTGCCGGTCAGCACCACCGCCAGCGGCGCGCGGGGCCGGGCGCTGGCCCAGCGCGCGATCGATTCGGCCGAGCGGCGCGCATGCAGCGCGAGCATCGCGTCGGCCGGCTCGCCCGCCCAGCGTTCGACGATCCTCACTCGATAATCGGGCGACAGCAGGCGCGCCCAGCGGCTGGCGGTCTGCCAATTGCCGTTGTTGGCCTTGGCGAGTGCCGGCGTCACGATGCAGACTGAAAAACGAGCCATGGCCGTGCTTATACCGTCCGCCGCGATCGACGATGCGGCCACCATGCGCCGCGCCGACGCGGCGCTGATCGAGGCCGCCTTGCATCAGGGCCGCG
>NZ_JANMWL010000003.1:0-33381 GCF_031393925.1 Methylibium sp.
CGCCACCAGGCAGCCTGCGGGCAACAGCGCACACCAGGCGATAAACTGATCGCGCTTGAACGCACGCGCCACCACCCGTCGCCCAGCGGCGTCCACCGCGTGCACCTGGATCACCAAATGGCTAAATCAACCCCTACCCGCGCGATCAAGGCTCGTGTAATCTCGCTCATGGGACTTCCCCTTTTCAGATTCAGATTGAAGACGCAAACTCAATCTTGGTGCCTCGACACCGTTACTGAAAAGTGGGAAGTCCCTTCGTATTCGGTCGAGCGGACAGCCTTCGTTAGCGTGCGCACGCTCTTTCCACGAGCGCTGTTTTTCTTGAATCTGCACTCATCGAATGTGAGGTTCGTTCATCACAGCCCGCTTTAGCACTCGAAATGTCCGAGTGCTAAAATTGCCGTCAACAAAAGGAGGTTCTGGATGTCTGTTGCTTCCATGAACAACGCGGTCCCGACCATGATGTTTCCCTCCGGCCAATCGGTCGCCGTGCGCGACCCGTGGGCGCTGGTGCCTTCGCTGGGCGACCTGAGCGCCTACATCTCGGCCGTGAACCGGCTGCCGCTGCTCACGCTGGACGAAGAGCAGTCGCTGGGCAGGCGCCTGCGCGAGAGCAACGATCTCGAGGCCGCCGGGCGCCTGGTGCTTTCGCACCTGCGTTTGGTGGTGTCGGTGTCGCGCCAGTACCTGGGTTATGGCTTGCCGCACGGCGACCTGATCCAGGAAGGCAATGTCGGCCTGATGAAGGCGGTGCGCCGCTTCGACCCCGGGCAGGGCGTGCGCTTGGTGAGCTACGCGCTGCACTGGATCAAGGCCGAAATCCACGAGTACGTGCTGAAGAACTGGCGCATGGTCAAGCTCGCCACGACCAAGGCGCAGCGCAAGCTGTTCTTCAACCTGCGTTCCATGAAGCAGGGCCTGAAGGCGGGCGCGGTCGACGCCGACCTGCACCGCAGCACGCTCACCGACGCCGAGATCGACATCGTCGCGCGCGCCCTCAAGGTCAAGCGCGAAGAGGTGATCGAGATGGAAACGCGCCTGTCGGGCGGCGACGTGGCGCTCGACCCGCAGACCGACGACGGCGAGGAGAGTTTTGCGCCGATCGCCTACCTGGCCGATGACCGCCACGAGCCCACACGCGTGCTCGACGCGCAGCACCGTGACACGCTCGCCAGCGACGGCATCAGCCAAGCGCTGGAAGCGCTCGACGCGCGCAGCCGGCGCATCGTCGAAGAGCGCTGGCTTAAGGTCAACGACAACGGCTCGGGCGGCATGACCCTGCACGACCTGGCGGCCGAGTACGGCGTCAGCGCCGAACGCATCCGCCAAATCGAGGTTGCAGCGATGAAGAAAATGCGCAAGACCTTGGTCGAATTCGCCTGAACGTTCGGGCCCTCGCGTCAATGAAAAGGCGGCCTGCGGGCCGCCTTTTCAGGTCGGACGGTCAAGGCATCATGATCTGCTTGAGGTCGCTCACCCAGGCCTCGATCGGCTGGCCGTAGCGCACGAACAGACGGATGCGGCCCTGCGGGTCGAACACGTAGGCCCCGGCGGTGTGGTCCATCGTGTAGCTGCTCGGATCCTTGCCCTTGATCTTGCTGAAGAAGGCCTTGAACGAGGTCGCTGCCGCCTGCGTCTCCTCGACCGTGCCACGCAGCGCAATGAAGCCGGGGCCGAAATTGGCCATGTAGTTCGCGAGCAGCTCGGGCGTGTCGCGCTCCGGATCGATGGTGACGAACAGCGGCTGCAGCTTCTCGCCCTCGGGGCCGAGCAGCTTCTTGACCTGCGCCAGCTCGGCCATCGTGGTCGGGCACACATCGGGACATTGCGTGTAGCCGAAGAACACCACCACCGCCTTGCCCTTGAACTCGGTGACGCTGCGCAGCTTGCCCTGGGTGTCGGGCAGGCTCAGCGCCTTGGCGTAGTTGGCGCCGGTGATGTCGACCCCCTTGAAGCCGCCGGCCGGTGGCTTCGGGTTGCCCCCGTCGCAGCCGGCCATCAGCGCGAGGCCGGGCACGGCGCAGAGGAGCGCGAGGAAAGTGCGGCGTGGGGTCATGCTGTCATTGCCCGCAAATACGGGTCCAGGTAATGGTCAACCAGCAGGGCCGCGAACAACAGCGACAAGTGCAGGATCGAGAAGCGGAAGGTGCGCCGCGCAAGCGCCTCGCTGTAGGCGCGCCAGAGCCTGAAGGCGTAGCCGCAGAACACCATGCCCAGCGCCACCGCAGCGCCCAGGTAGAGCCACCCGCTCATGCCGTAGACAAAGGGCAGCAGGGTCGCGGCGAACAGCACGAAGGTGTAGAGCAGGATCTGCAGCCGCGTGAAGTGGTTGCCGTGCGTCACCGGCAGCATCGGCAGCCCGGCACGGGCGTAGTCTTCGGCGCGGTAGAGCGCCAGCGCCCAGAAATGCGGCGGTGTCCACAGGAAGATGATGAGGCACAGCATCATCGCCTCCGGCCCGACCTCGCCACGCAGCGCGGCCCAGCCGAGCACCGGCGGCATCGCGCCCGACGCTCCGCCGATGACGATGTTCTGCGGTGTCGCTGGCTTGAGCAGCACGGTGTAGACCACCGCGTAGCCGACGAAGGTGGCGAAAGTCAGCCACATGGTGAGCGGGTTCACCCACACCCACAGCACCGCCATGCCGGCACTGCACAGCGCCAATGAAAACGCCAAGGTCTGGCGGTTGTTCAGCTCGCCGGTGGCGGTGGGCCGCCAGGCGGTGCGCTTCATCTTTGCGTCGATGTGCTGCTCGACCAGGCAATTGAATGCGGCCGCCGCGCTGGCCACCAGCCAGATGCCCACGCTGGCCGCCAGCGCCACGCCCCAGGCCGCGAGCGTGGGCCAGCCGGGCACGGCGAGCAGCATGCCGATGACGGCGCAAAAGACGATGAGCTGCACCACACGCGGCTTGGTCAGCGCGCTGAACTGGCGCCAGCGCGACGGCAGCGAAACCCGCACGGCAGCGGAAGGGGAAGCGATCGATTCAGACATGGAGAAGCGGATTCTAGGGAGCACCGTGCATCGGCACGGCTGGCGTGGCCGGTGGGGCCGCAGCGCGGGGCGCGCGCCCTGCCCGTGCGACGCCCTGCGTACGCCCCAGCAGCGCGGTCAGCAGCAACACCAGCACCGCCGCGCCACCGGTGGGGCCGACGGCCGCGGCCAGGGGCCAGTCGAGCACGACGTTGGCAATGCCGGTCGCAAGCTGCCAGGCGGCCACGCCGACCAGCCCCCAGGCCAGACGGCGCAACGCGACGACGGACGACAACCGCCAACTCAATGCGAGCAGCGCGGCGAGCAACAACGCGGCGCCGACCCGGTGCGCTAGGTGAATGGCGGTCAGCGCCTCGAACGGCAGCCAGCCACCGCCCTGCCCCACGCCCAGCGGGCGCAGCAGCGCGAAGCCCTGCGCGAAGTCCAGCGCCTCGGGCCACCACTGGCCCTGGCAGGTGGGGAAATCGCGGCAGGCCAGCACTGCGTAATTGGTGCTGACCCAGCCGCCGAGCGCGATCTGCATCAGCGCCAACGCCGCGACAGTGACCAAGCCGCGACGCAGGCCGGCATCGACCGCGACGCTGCGGCGCCGAGCCCGGTCGGCTTGCACGGCGAGCAGCGCCAGCAGCGCGAGGCCACCGAGCAGATGCGCGCTCACCACCAGCGGATAGAGCTTGAGCGTGACCGTGAAGGCGCCGAACGCGCCCTGGATGCAGACCCACACCCAGGTCGCGGCTGCCCACCCGGGCGAGGCTGCTGCGCGCTCGCCGCGGCGGTGCAGTCGCCAGTGGGCCAGGGCCAGCACGGTAATAAGCACACCCACCGCGGTGGCCAGGTAGCGGTGCAGCATCTCGATCCAGGCCTTGGCCTGGGTGACCGGGCCGCTCGGCAGGGCGCGCTGCGCCGCGTCGATTTCGCCCTGTGCGCCAATCGGGCTGGCGCTGCCGTAGCAGCCCGGCCAGTCGGGGCAGCCGAGGCCCGAGTCCGTCAGTCGCGTGAAGGCGCCGAACAGCACCAGGTCGAAGGTGAGAAAGAGCGTGAGCAGCGTGAGCACCTGCAGGCGCTTTGCAGCGCCGTCGGCGCGCGTGCGCATCCACACCCACGCCAGCGGCCCGAGCGCGATGACCGAGCCGAGCACGACGAGCCGTGCGAGCGGCGCCAGGTTGACGAGCGCGGCGTTGTCCATCGTGCCTGGGGCGTTATCGCCCCGGCTTGTCCCAGCCGGCCGAGCCGCGCATCAGGCGCTCGAGGTCGCGCTTGATCAGCGCCGGCTCGCTCGGCGCGGATGTGCGCATCATCCAGTTGCCCAGCGGATCGACGATGTAGAAGTGCGCCTCCAGTGGCTGCCCCGGCGCGGGCGCCAGCCACGCGGCCAGCGCCGCGCGCGGCACGCGCAAAACCGCAGCGTCCTGCATCGCGGCGAGTAACTCGGGGCGCGGCGGAACGTCGTCGTCGACCAGCCAGACGCGGTCGATGCGTGCCTTGTCCTTGCCGATCGCTTCACGCAACTGGCGCTGCAGGTAGAGCTGGCGCTCGCACTTCGCATCGCAGGCGCCGCCCGCCACAGTCACGAACAGCCACTGGCCGAGCAGGCTCGCCGGATCAACGGCGCGGCCATCGAGGTCGGTGAGCGGCAGCGCGGCAGCGGAGGGCAGCGGGCGCTGTGGCTCGATCAGTTCGCCGTGGTTGCTGCGGCCTTGCGGACGGATCACGTAGTAGCTGACGTAGGACGCGATGACCGGCGCCGCGCACACCAACAGCACCACGAGCATCTTCAAGCGCCCCTGCCGCACCGGCGGCAAGGCGAGCGTGGGCAGGCTGTGTACCGAGAAGCTCAGGGGCTCGGCCGGCGGCTCAGGCGGTTGGGCGCAAACGTCGCTCCCGCCAGGGGCCAAGGAGTTGAAACCAGACATACAGACCGCTCAGGAGAAAGGCCAGCGCGAACCACTGGAACGCATAGCCATAGTGCTTGTGGACATCGACCGCGGGCTTGGGCCACTGGCGCCGCAGGCCGTCATCCGGGGCGCCGCTGTCCTGTTGCTGCAGCGACAAGGGTCGCAATGCGACACCGATCTCACGACTGTAGACCGCGAGATCGAGATTTTGCCGCAGCGGCCCGCGCTCGGTGCCGTCGAACGCATAAAGCTTGCCCGGTGGCGGGGCGATCGTGCCCGCAACGCTGACCGTGCCAGCCGACAGCGGTGCCGCGGGCAGGCGAGTGCGATCCTGGAAGTCGCGTGGTGCCCAGCCGCGCAACACCATCACCGCGTCGCCCGGCGCCAGCTCGAGCGGCGTCACCACGAAAAAGCCGACGCGGCCATTCATCTGGCGGTTGTCGAGATAGAGAGTTTGCTCGGCCAGCCACCGGCCACTGAGCGTGATGCGACGGTCGTGCTGAGCGGCAGCCGCATGGCCGTCGCGCGCCAGGTCGGCGGTGGCCAGCGGCGCCAGCGTGGAGCGCGTGTCGGCGCTGGCCTGCATGGCTTCTTTCTGCGCGGCGCGCGCGAGTTGCCACGCGCCCAAGCGCACGGTCAGCGCCACGGCAGCCAGCGTGGCCAGCAACACCACCCAGCGCCGGACGACGGGACTCGAGAGGCTCATCGCATGAGACCCGGGTCGATGCCATACATTGCGTCAATGAAGTGGATCGTGTTGCTCGCCTTCGTCGGCATCCTGTTCGCGCTTGCCTCGGCCGGACGCGCCATGCTCAAGGACGGCCGCGACGGCGCCCCGAAAACCAAACGCATGTTCCACGCGCTCGCTTGGCGGGTGGGGCTTTCAGTGGCGCTGTTCGTGTTCATTCTGGTCAGCTACAAGCTCGGCTGGATACAGCCGACCGGCCTGCCGATCGGCCGCTAGCCTGAAACGCCGAGAGCGCCGCTAAGGGCGCTCTCGTTGCCTGACGGTCCGGCTCAGAGCCAGTAGACCACCACGTACAAACCGAGCCAGACCACGTCGACGAAGTGCCAGTACCAGGCCGCGCCTTCGAAGCCGAAGTGCCGCTCGGCGGTGAAGTGGCCCTTCATCAGCCGCACGGTGATGAACAGCAGCATCAACATGCCGACGAACACGTGGAAGCCGTGAAAGCCGGTGAGCATGAAGAAGGTCGAGCCATAGATGCCGCTGCTCAGCTTGAGGTTGAGCTCGCTGTAGGCGTGCGCGTATTCGTAGCCCTGAACACACAGGAAGGTGGCGCCGAGCAGCACGGTGAGCCACATCCAGGCGATCGCCTTGCCGCGGTGCGACGCGAGCAACGCATGGTGGGCGATGGTCAAGGTGACGCCCGAGGTCAGCAGCAGCGCGGTGTTGATGGTCGGCAACGGCCACGGACCCATGGTCGTGAACGGCTCGACGGTGCCGGCCGGCGAGGCGGTGGCGCCGGCCACGACGCTCGGCCAGAAGGCCTTGAAGTCGGGCCAGAGCAGCGCGTTGTCAAGGTCGCCGAGACTGGGGACGGCATGCATGCGCGTCCAGTAGAGCGCGCCGAAGAAGGCGCCGAAGAACATCACCTCCGAGAAGATGAACCAGCTCATGCTCCAGCGAAACGAGGCGTCGATGCGGTCGCTGTACAGGCCGCGCTCGCTCTCGCCGATGGCCTGACGGAACCACTGCTGCAGCACGAAGGCCAACCACGCCAGTCCGAAGAACAGCGAATAGGCGCCCCAGTCGTGGCCGTTGATCCACTGCCCGCCACCCAGGATCATGAAAAACAGGCCGATGGCGGCCATCACCGGATGCCGCGAAGGCGCCGGTACGAAGTAATAGGCTTGTTGCCCGTGGGATGCTGCCGACATGTTTTCTATCTCCTCGGATCGCTGGTATCGGATTTCAGTTGCTCTGTGCCGCTCGGTCGTGCTTCAGCCGGCCACGCCGCTTGCGATCACCCAGCTCACCAGGGTGATGAGCAGCCCGATCAACAGCAGCGCGCCCAGCACGCCCGCGATGATCAGGTGGACCGGGTTGACCTGGCTCAGGTCCTTCTCGTGCTCCGACGACTTTCGCACGCCGAAGAAGCTCCAGGCCACGGACCGCAAGGTCTGCATGAACGACAGCGTGCGCCGCGACGCCGGCTCGCGTGGCGCATCCGGCTTCGGGGTGCGCTCGGTCATGCCGGTGCATCACTTTTCACCGCCGCGCGCCTTGCTGGCGGAGTGGGCGGCGTCTTGCCGCCGACCTCGAAGAAGGTATAGCTCAAGGTGATGGTCTTCACGTCCCTGGGCAGCTTGGGGTCGATGTAGAACACCACCGGCCACCGCTTGGCTTCGCCGGGCTGCAAGCGGTACTCGCTGAAACAAAAGCACTCGAGCTTGTTGAAATACGACATCGCCTGCATGGGGGCGTAGCTCGGAATCGCCTGCGCCGACATGGAGCGGTCCTGCACATTGCGAAATTCGTACATCACGGTCGTGAGCTCACCGGGGTGTACCTCGAGCGAACGCACCGCGGGCTTGAAGTCCCATGGCCCACGCGCATTGGCATCGAATTCGACGGTGATGGTGCGGCTGCGATCGATCTGCGTGTTGGCCGCGGTCCCGGTGCCCGCGCCCGTGGCGTTGCGCTCGGCCAAGGTGAGAACGTTGATGCCGAGCGCCGCGCAGATGCGCTCGTACATCGGCACCAGCGCATAGCCAAAACCGAACATCGCCAGCGTGACGACGACGAGCTTGCGCAGCATGCGACGGTTGTCGCGTCGTTCGCCGTGGGACCGTGGTGCGCTCATCGCGGGCGGTGCCTCACAGCAGCATCATCTTGGCGACAAAGCCAAGCGCGAACGCAGCCGCGACCGACGCGAGGATCAGCGCCAGACGCAGGTTGCGCTTGCGCTGCTCGGGGGTCGTCGCCATCGCGCGGACTCGTTCTCTGCAGGCGCGTGAATCAGCCGACGATGCGATTGGCCGCCGCGTTGAGCTTGGGTGGGGTCTCGAAGGTGTGGAATGGTGCCGGCGAGGGCACTTGCCACTCCAGGCCCTCGGCGCCCTCCCAGGGATTTTGCGGCGCCCGCTCGCCCTTACCCCGCATGCCGGGGATCACCACCGCGACGATGAAGTAGACCTGCGACAGACCGAAACCGAACGCACCGATCGAGGCAATCGCGTTGAAGTCGGCGAACTGCATCGGGTAATCGGCATAGCGGCGCGGCATGCCCGCCAGGCCCAGGAAGTGCATCGGGAAGAAGGTCACGTTGAAGAAGATCAGCGAGGCCCAAAAATGGATCTTCCCGCGCGCTTCGGAGTACATCACGCCGGTCCACTTCGGCGCCCAGAAGTAGTAGCCGGCAAACATTCCGAACAACGAGCCGGCCACCAGCACGTAGTGGAAGTGCGCGACGACGTAGTAGGTGTCTTGCAGCTGGATGTCCACCGGCGCGATCGCGAGGATGAGGCCGGTGAAACCGCCCATGGTGAAGACGAAGATGAAGCCAATCGCGAACAGCATCGGCGTCTCGAAGGTCATCGAGCCGCGCCACATGGTGGCGATCCAGTTGAAGATCTTCACTGCCGTAGGCACCGCGATCAGCATGGTGGCGTACATGAAGAACAACTGGCCGGTCACCGGCATGCCGGTGGTGAACATGTGGTGCGCCCAGACGATGAACGACAGGATCGCGATCGACGACGTGGCATACACCATCGAGGTGTAGCCGAACAGGCGCTTGCGTGCGAACGCCGGCACGACGTGGCTGATGATGCCGAACGCCGGCAGGATCATGATGTAGACCTCGGGGTGACCGAAGAACCAGAAGATGTGCTGGTACATCACCGGGTCACCGCCGCCGGCCGGGTTGAAGAAGCTGGTGCCGAAGTGGCGGTCGGTCAGCGTCATGGTGATCGCGCCGGCAAGCACCGGCATCACGGCGATGAGCAAGTAGGCGGTGATGAGCCAGGTCCAGCAAAACATCGGCATCTTCATCAAGGTCATGCCGGGCGCACGCATGTTGAGGATGGTGACGATGATGTTGATCGAGCCCATGATCGAGCTGGCACCCAGGATGTGCATCGCGAAAATGCCGGCGTCCATGGAGGGGCCCATCTGCAGCGTGAGCGGCGCGTAGAGCGTCCAGCCGGCCGAGGGCGCGCCGCCGGGCATGAAGAACGAGCCCACGAGCATCAGCGCCGCCGGGATCAGCAGCCAGAAACTGAAGTTGTTCATGCGCGCGAAGGCCATGTCCGCCGCACCGACTTGCAGCGGCACCATCCAGTTCGCAAAGCCGACGAAGGCCGGCATGATGGCGCCGAACACCATGATCAGACCGTGCATCGTGGTGAGCTGATTGAACAGCTCGGGGTTCACGAATTGCAGGCCGGGCTGGAACAGCTCGGCCCGTATGCCCATCGCCAGCACGCCGCCGATCATGAACATCGTCAGCGAGAACACCAGGTAGAGCGTGCCGATGTCCTTGTGGTTGGTGGCGTACACCCAGCGCCGCCAGCCGTGCGGGTGCCCGTGGGCCTCGTCGTGGCCGTGGTCGTGGCCGGGGTGGTCCAGAACTGCGCTCATGGTCGGATCCTCTTGCTGGCTGTCTTATTTGCGCGCGGCGACGATGTCGGCCGGCTGCACGATCTGCCCGGTCTGGTTCGACCAGTTGTTCTTGGTGTAGGTGATCACGGCGGCGATCTCGGTGTCCGACAGGTGCTTCCACGGCGGCATGGCGCCCCCGTTCTGGCCGTTGAGCAGGACCGCGATCTGCTTGGCCTTGTCGGCGTCGAGCACCACCGGCGAACCATCGAGTGCCTTGATCGCGCCACCGCCCTTGCCGTTGGCCTGGTGGCAAGCCGCACAGTTGGTGCCGTAGATTTGCTGGCCGCGCGCGACCATTTCAGGCAGCTGCCAGACCTTGGCCGGATCGTCGGCCTTGGCGGCGAGTTCCTTCTTCTTCACTTCGACCCAGTCGGCATAGTCGTCGGCCGACAGCACCTTCACGTGGATCGGCATGTAGGCGTGTTCCTTGCCGCACAGCTCGGCGCACTGGCCGTAAAAGTCGCCGGTCTTCTCGGCGCGAAACCAGGTGTCGCGCACGAAGCCGGGAATCGCGTCCTGCTTGATGCCGAAGGCCGGCACCATGAAGGCATGGATCACGTCGTTGGCGGTGGTGATGATGCGCACCTTCTTGTTGACCGGCACCACCAGCGGGTTGTCGACCTTGAGCAGGTAGTCGTCCATCGGCGGCGGGTGGCCGCTGTCGGACGCGAGGCGGTGCGTGGTGTCCAAGGTCGAGACGAAGGCGATGCCCTCGCCCTCGCCCTTGATGTAGTCGTAACCCCATTTCCACTGGTAGCCGGTGGCCTTGATGGTCACGTCGGCATTGGTGGTGTCCTTCATGGCGACCACCACCTTGGTGGCCGGCAGCGCCATCGCGATCACGATGATGAAGGGCACCGTCGTCCAGACGATCTCAACCAGCGTGGATTCATGGAAGTTGGCCGGCTTGGCGCCCTTGGATTTGCGATGCTTGAAGATGGAATAGAACATCACGCCGAACACAGCGATGAAGATCACGGTGCACAGGACGAGCATGAAGTAGTGCAGCCACTGCTGCTCCACCGCGATCCTGGTCACCGCGGGATGCAGGTCGAGCTGGTTGACGGCGGGACCGCCGGGCAAGTCTTTCACGGCAAGCGCAGCGGTCGTCGCGAACGACGCCGCCAGGCCGAGGCCAAAGCGTGCAGCGTGCCGGCGCGCGGCGTTGCAAAGGGCATTGATCGTCTTCATCGTGCTCGCTTCCAAACTGATCTTTTTAAGCGCCGTCGTGATCGACGGGCGCCCTGCTCCGCCGCAAGGCGGAGCGCAATTCCTCGGCCAGTGCCGATCGCGACTCGGGTCGCATGAAGCGACCCACCGCGACCCTGCGGCCCTGGCCCGACAGCTCGATCAAGGATCGGGGGTCGAGCCGCACCTGCACCCACACCTCCTGCGGCTCGAACTCCGTGCGCTCGACGCGGCTGCCGACCACCAGCTCGACCGCCATGCGCCCGCGCTCCAGGGTGATGTGTTCGCAATCGGCGGCGTGCCGTGCGTACACGAACAGAGCGGCGCCAAAGGCCAGTAACTCGGCCCAAGCGAACGGCATTACCAGGGTGGCGCCGAGCAGCCAGAAGTATGTGGCTATTCCCAACGAAATCACGCACAGCGATGCATATACCTTCAGCAACTGCATGGGTGAAAAAGAGCAATTTCGCTTGAGCGTCCACTCGTTCGCAGGCGTTGCCGCGTGACCGCGCGGCTCGCCGCCGCTGCTTAGTGTGGACGCTGACATGCTGCTAGAGCCCTGAGTCGCCGGGCGCGAGTTTATCGCAGCACTCGCACTGTTCATCGCGAAGGCGTGGCCGTCTTGCCGCGCGAGCGCGCCATGCTGCGCAAAGTCTCCACCGACACCTTGGTTTCGGCCGCCACCGGCGTGCGCGGCAGCGGCTTGAAGGCATGACCGTAGACGATCTCGAAGCTCAAGCGCAGGCGACCATCGGGCCCGGCCAGAGCTTCGGTAAGTTGCTGTCGCAGGCGCGCCTGCCAGCCCGGCGTGCGCCAGCCCGCGAAACGCGCGGCCGCGGCATTGCCGCCGAGCGCGCGCAACTCGGCCAGCAACGCGTCGGCATCGGCCCAGGTGAGGGTGAGCGTTTCCATGTCCATCACCGGATCGCCAAATCCGCTGGCCAGCAGCGCATCGCCCAGGTCGTGCATGTCGATGAAGGCGTGGCCCGGCGGCGACCAGCCGGCACGGCGGTACAGCGCATGCAGTTCGCGCAGCGTGTCGGGTCCGAAGCACGAGAACATGACGAAGCCGTCGACCGCCAGTGCGGCGTGCCAGCTCGCGAAGCATGGCCCAGGGTCGGCAGACCAGTGCAGCATCATGTTGGCCCACACGAGCTGCGCGCGTGCGTCGCGCGGCGCTTCGTGGTCGAGCCAGGCCAGCGGCCTCGGGCCGCGCCAGCGCGCCAGCGTCCACCACGGCGCGCGCAGCGCGCGGGCACTGTGCGCGCGCAATGCCGCTGTCGGCTCGACCGCGTCGATGCGCGCGGCCGGGTAGCGCTGGCGCAATGCAGGCGCGCCACCGCCCAACGCCGACCACCAGTCGAGCACCCGCGACGGCTCTGCCTTGATCACCGCCAGCCGCTGTGCCATGCGCCGCGCGATCTCCGTGTGCAGCCATGGCGCGGCAGGCGCTGCTGCGGCGCGCCGCAGCAGCGCGCGGACCGCGCTCGGCTGCGCGCCGAGAGAGGGCAAGGCGGCATCGATTGTCATGGGCCGCGCAGTATATTGAGCCGGCCATGCCCGTCCCCGCGCACCCCTCCTGGCTCTCGCGCCTGGCCACCAGCGGCGCGTCGGCTCGCTGGCCCAACCGTTGCGCGGTCTGCCATGCGCACACGCAGGGCCGCGACGCGCGCGTGTGCCGCGAGTGCGTCGCCCGCTTCGCCTCGCCCCGCTTGCGGTGCCCGCGCTGCGCCCTCGCGCTCGGCAGCGCCGCAGCCTGCGGCGCCTGCCTGCGCAACCCGCCGCCGTGGTTGCACGCCGTGACCGCCTGCGACTACGGCTATCCGTGGGACGGCCTGCTGGTAGCCCTGAAGTTCCACGACGCGCTCGACCTTGCGCCGACCCTGGCGATGCAGCTGGCCGAGCAGGTGCGCAAGGCCGGCGTGTCTGCCGTCGACGCCGTGCTGCCGGTGCCGCTCTCGGCGGCGCGCCTGCGCGAACGCGGCTACAACCAGGCCGCGCTGCTGGCACGCGCACTCGCGGCCCGTCTCGGCACGAGCTTCCAGCCAGCCTGGCTGCTGAGGCTGCGCGACACGCCGCACCAGATTGCGCTGCCGCGCGAGCGCCGCGCAACGAACGTGCGCGGCGCCTTCGCGGCCGAGCCGCTGGCGCTGGCGGCGCTGCGCGGACGCCGCATCGCCCTGGTCGACGACGTGATGACGACCGGCTCGACGCTCGACGAAGCCAGCCGCGTGCTGCTCGCTGCCGGTGCGGCCGAGGTGCAGGTCTGGGTCGTCGCACGCACGCCCGAAGACTGACGCCGGGTGCGGCGCACCGACAATCCACGCATGTTCAACATCGTGCTTGTCGCGCCGGAGATTCCGCCGAATACCGGCAACGTGATCCGGCTGGCGGCCAACACCGGCTGCCGGCTGCACCTGGTGGAGCCGCTGGGCTTCTCGATGGACGACAAGCTGCTGCGACGCGCCGGGCTCGATTACCACGAGCACGCCGCGGTGCGTCGCCATGCTTCATGGGACGCGCTGCTGGGCGCCGAAGCACCCGATCCCTTGCGGCTCTTTGCCTTCACGACACTGGGCAGCCGACCGCTCGCTGCGGTGCGCTGGCAGCCCGGCGACTGGCTCGTGTTCGGCAACGAAACGCTCGGGCTCGACCCGGCACTGCGCGAGCGCTTCGCACCGGCGCAGCGCGTGCGCCTCCCAATGCGCGCCGGCCAGCGCAGCCTCAATCTGTCCAATGCCGTCGCCGTCGCGGTGTTCGACGCCTGGCGACAACAGGGCTACGCCAGCGCGGTGCAGTAGCGCGCCACCAGCGCGAGCAGCTCTTCCTCGCCGTAGGGCTTGCCGAGGTAGTGGTTCACGCCCAGCTCGGAGGCGTAGTCCCGGTGCTTCTGTGCGATGCGAGAAGTGATCATGATCACCGGCAGCGCCCTCAGGTGGGCATCGCTGCGGATGTTGCGCACCAGGTCGAAGCCGTCCATGCGCGGCATCTCGATGTCCGACAGCACCACCGTGGGTCGCTCCTCGGCCAGCCGCTCGAGCGCATCGAGGCCGTCCTTGGCGAGCACCACGCGATAGCCCTCACGAGCGAGAAGGCGCTGCGTGACGCGGCGCACCGTGAGCGAATCGTCGACCACCAGCACCAGCGGCGCGCGCGCTGCGGCGAGCGCGGGCTGCGACAGCAGCGACGCACCCGCCATGCCGTGGTGCGTCGCAACCATCGCTTGGCGCGCCGCTTCGCCGTACACGGTGGCCAAGGCCACCGGGTTGTAGATCAGCGCGACCGCGCCCGATGCAAGCAGCGTCACCCCGGCCAGGCCCGGCAGGCGCGAAAGCTGCGGCCCGAGGTTCTTGACGACCACTTCCTGGTTGCCGAGCACTTCGTCGACGTGCAACACCATGCGCTGCTGCGCCGACCGGATCACCACCACCGGCAACGAGCGCGCCGTCAGGTCGCCGCCGCGCGGGCTGATCTGCAGCAACGCGCCGAGCCAGAAGAACGGCAGCGGCTGGCCGTTGTGGATGTAGGCACCGCTGGCATAGGCGACCTCGATGTCGGCCGGCGTCGCGCGGCGCACGATCTCCACCAGCTTCGAAGGCACCGCCACCGTGGCCTCGCCACAGCGCAGCATGACGACCTGCGTCACCGCCGTGGTGAGCGGCAGCACGAGCTTGAAGCTGGTGCCCTGGCCGATGGCCGAGGCGGTTTCGATGCGACCCCCGAGCGCGTTGACATCGGCGCGCACCACGTCCAGGCCCACACCACGCCCGGCCAGCTCGGTGACCGCCTCGGCCGTGGTGAAACCGGGCATGAAGATCAGGTTGGCCAGATCGACGTCGGCATGCACTGCGCTGGCGTCGATGAAGCCGGCGGCCACGCCCTTGTCGCGGATGCGCGCCATGTCCAGCCCGGCGCCGTCATCGCGAAACTCGACGCTGACTTCGTTGCCCTCCTGGTGCAGCGCGACCACGATGCTGCCCACCGGCTCCTTGCCGGCCGCGACGCGCTGCTCGGGCGACTCGACGCCGTGGGTGACGCAGTTGCGCAGCAGGTGCTCGAACGCGCCCGTCATGCGATCCAGCACGCCGCGGTCGACTTCGATCGAACCGCCGACGATGTCCAGCCGCACCTGCTTGCCGGTCTCCTTGGCGGCCTGGCGCACGACGCGGTAGAGCCGCTCCGACAGGCCCTCGAACTCGACCATGCGCGTGCGCAGCAAGTCATCTTGCAGGTCGCGCGTCAGCCGTGCCTGCACCGCCAGCTCATCCTCGGCGATCTGCAGCGTGCGCTGCAGCGCGCGCTGCACCGTGGCGACGTCGTTGACCGACTCCGCCATCATCCGCGTGATCTCCTGGAAGCGCGTGAATCGGTCGAACTCGAGCGGATCGAAGGACTGCGACGCGACCTTGGCCGCCTCCATGCGCGTGCTCATCTGCGTCTCGGCCTGCAGCTCGATGTCGCGCAATTGCTGGCGCAGGCGCTCGAGGTTGTCGGTCAGGTCGCCGAGCGAGTTCTTGATCTGGCCGACCTCGGATTCAAGCCGCGCGCGCGCGATGCTCACCTCGCCGGCCTGGTTGACCAGGCGGTCGAGCAACTGCGTGCGCACCCGCACCGCCGCGACGGATGCCAGCGGCGCACGTTCGGCCGGCGCCAGCCGCGCCGCGGCCGCACCGAGTGCGAACCGCGCCCAGTCGATCTCGCGCGCCGCAAGCGGCGTCACGGGACTCGGCATCGCCGGCCCGACCGATGACGGCGACAGCGGCGTCACGGCGTCCGCCGCAACCGGATCGGCGAAATCCGGCAGCACCGGCTCGGGCTGGTATGTCGGCGCATTGTCGAGCGGCGGCCAGGCGGTGGTCACGACATGCACGTCAGGCGTGTCGGCCAGCGGCTGCAGGGCCTCGGGCGCCGCGGCATAGGCGGCGGCGTCGCGCTGGCGCAGCGCCTCGAAGGCGACGCCCAGGCCATCGGCACGGTCGAGCAACTGCTCCACCTCGGGAGCGGTCGCGGTCTCGCGCGCGACCAGGTGCTCGATCGCCGTTTCCAGCCGGTGCGCCAGTTCACCCAGGCGCATCGCGCCGGCCAGCCGTGCGCCGCCCTTGAGCGTATGCAGCGTGCGCATGCTGGCGGTGGCGTGCGCCACCACCTGGGGCAGCTGCGCCCAGTCGCGCAGGTGCGAGGCCAGTTCGGGCAGCAGCTCCTGCGCCTCTTCCTCGAAGATCGGAAACAGGTCGAGGTCGACCATGTCGACCGAGTCGATGTCTTGCTCGCTGTCGAACGCGGCGCGGCTGACCGGCCGCGGCGCGTCGACGAAGTGCGGCACGAAGGGCTTGTACGCGGTCTGTCCGAATTCGGTGAAGGAGCTCGAGCCCGCCAGGCTGTCGGCCGGCTGCTGCGGCGGCTGAGCCTGCCGCGGTGGCAAAACGGCCAACGCCACCGGCTCGGCCGTCAGCACGAGCGCTGCGGGCATCGACAGCGAGACTGGCTCCTCGACCGGCATTTCTTCCTGCTGCGTCGCCGCGAGTGTCGTCAGGCGCTGGGCCATCTCGATCTCGTAGGCGGCCAGTCGCTGGAGCAGCTCGGGCGGCGGCGACCTCAGGAAGCCGGCCGCGAACTGGTGCAAGAGCCGACGTACCTCGTCGGCCACGTCGTTGAACAGCCGCGCGTCGTCGGCGCGTCCACGACCCAGTGTTTGCGAGTGCAACAGCGCGTGCTCGAGCTGTCGGGCCAGCGCGGAGAGATCCGCGAAGCCCACCGTCGCCGAGCTGCCGGCCAGCGAATGCGCCAGCGCGATCGTCGTCTCGCCGACCGGCCTTTGCAGTTCGAGCGCCCATTCGGACAACTCAGTGCCGAGGCGGCGCGAGAGTTCGTCGGCCTCGTTCAGATAGATGTTGAACAGCGGGATGCTGACGTGCAAGGACCCGACGACCTTGAGCTGATCGTCGTAGGCCCCGTTGGGTTCGTACGCCTCGGCAGTTTGGGCAAGCTCCTCGACCTCGGGCACCTCGATTAACTCGACCGCCTCGGGCGCCTCGGTTCCAGCGTCGTGGTCCGAGGGCTGCAAGACATGCACCCCGTCGCCCGGCTCGATCAGCGAGGGCTCGGCCGGTATCGGTTCGGACGGCGGCACGCCTTCCTCGAACGCCTCGTTGGCCGAGACGACTTTGAAGTCTGGCGCCACCGGCACCTTGGGATGCAAGGGCTGGATCAGCGGCGCAATCTCGAGTGCCGCGCCAGGCGCCGGCATGTCGAGCTCGAGCGTGGTGATCAGCGGCTCTTCCGGCGAAGCGGTGTACAGCGGCGCATCCTCGATGAGCAGCGCCATCGGCATCGTCGCGGCGATGTCGAATTCGTCGTCGGTCATCGGCACGTCGACCCGGACGACATCGACGAACGTCTCGAACTCGTCGAATTGCACCGCTCCGACCCGCGGCGCATCGTCGGGCGATGCGGCGACTTCAGGCGCTTCGGGCTCGAGGCGGGCGGTCGCTTCCTCGGACTTCACCGGCGCGACGGCCGCTTCGCCATCGCCCAGATCAAAGCGGAAGTCCAGGCCCGACACCGGACGTGCACTGGGCGTGGCCGCATGCGGCGCGGCCACGGGCTCGAGCGGCGCCTCGACCGGTGCGACGAGGTCGAGCTCGCTGGCGGCCGGCAGCACGAAAGTGATCGGCGCTGACGACGCCACCGGCGTCGGCGCCGGCCGCGCATCCTCAAGGCTCAGGTAGCGGCCCGAGCGGCGCAGTGAGTCGGCCACGCGGCACAACGGCGCGCTGTGCCAGCCGGCCACGTTGCCGGCCGCGATCGCGTCGACCCAGCCGCTCAGGTGATCGAGCGCCTCGCCGGTGGTGCGCAGCAGCTCGGGGCGGGCGGCCTGCTGGCTGGCCAGCACGGCGTTGTAGAGCTGCTCGCACGCCCACGAGGCTTCGCCGAACTCGCGCAGGCCGACCATGCGCGAGCTGCCCTTGAACGTATGGAAGACCCGCCGCAAGTTGGTGAGCTGCTCGACGCTGGACGGCTCGGCCTGCAGCGCGGTCAGCGCGCCCCGCGCGGTCTCGAGCACCTCGCGCGCTTCCTCGAGAAAAATGTCGCGCATCTCGGCGTCTGCTTCGAGTCCGGTCAGCTCGACCGCGGCGGCCGGTACCAGCGAAATCAGCGGCAGCGGCGCCGAGACCCGCGCACTGTCGAGGCCGACCGGATCCGACGCGGTGGAGACGAAGTCCGCGAGCGCATCGGCCACCTGCTCGCGGGCGCTCGCTTCGGTCTGCCGCTTGGCGTACGGTGCGGCGGTGCGATCGATGGCGGCCCGTGCGCTCGACAGGCTGGCCGCCAATTGGGACTGCGACAACACGTCGGGCTCCAGCGAGAGTCGCTCGAGCTCGCGCGAGACCTGGGCCAACGGCATATCCAGGCTCGAAGCGGCGCTGGCGAGCGATTGCGCCTGGGCGATCAGCGCCGGCTCCAGGCGGGAGACAGCCGCCTCTTGCAACGACGTGCTGCGGCGGACCATCTGCGAGACGAGCAGACCGCTGGCGGCGTCGAAGCGGAACATCGTCTTGGCGACCTGCGGCTGCACGCCCAGCAAGTCAATCAGGAAGCTCAGGGCGCTCAGGTTGCCGGCCAGGCGCTCGAACAGCGGCTGCTGGTGGCGCGCGTCGGTGCCGGCGGTCACGAAGGCGTCGACATCGTCGCGCATGCGCAGCACGGCGAGCGTGGCCTGGTCGAGCCCGAGCACCGAGAACACGCCGCGCATTGCCTGCAATTGCGCCGGCACGGGCATCAGTACCGCCGGCTCCGTGGGCGCACGGAAGAACTGGTCGATGAGCTTCTCGGACTCCGACAGCGCGCTGCGCAGCTCGTGCACCACGCTGCCCATGGTCTGGCGGTCGGAGACACGGCGGTAGAGCTCCTCCATCCAGACTTCGAGCGGCTCGGGCGCGGCACCGCCGAGCACCGCGTCGATGCGCTGGGCGAGCCGCTTCACGCGCGGCGCCTGGTCAGCATGGTCGAAGGCGCCGTCCTCCAGCGTAGCTTCGAGGTAGAGCACGCTGGTTGCCACTTCCATGGCGAGCTGCGGCTGCGGCGCACTGGCCGACTGCACCGGCCGTCCCACCGCGCGCGCCAGCGCATCGGCCAACTGCTCGCCACCCGGCACCAGGCGCTTGAGCGAATCGGCCACCAGGCTGAATTGTTCGTTCAGGCCGCTCAGGCGGTGCATTTCGCCGCCCGCCACCGCCGACCATGTGTCTTTGGCGGTCGCAACGCGTTTCTTGGCTTGCGTCACCCAGGCCGGGTCGTAACGTCCGAGCGTGACGATGCTGTAGTCGGCCGGCAGCGGTTCGCTGCGGCGCGGGTAGGCCTGCAACACGGCCGACAGGCGCGGCGCCTGCCCGGCTTGCGGGTCGCGCGCATGGGTGCAGAAGAACAGCAGGTCCTGCGCCAGCCGCTCGCCGGCCGTTGCGTCGCCGCGCTGCTGGGCTCGCAGTTGGGCCAGCAGGCGCGAGGTAAGGCGCTTGCAGTAGACGTCGGGCACGAGCAGACCGAGCGCCTGCGCCTCGAAAAACGCAGCGCCCAAGCGCCACAGCGTCGCCGCATGCGACTGGGCGGCGCCGGCTGCGAGGCCGGCACTCAGGTCGCCCAGGCGTACCAGTACCGCCGGACCACTGTTGCGCATCAAGACGAGGACCTGACGCTCGAATTCAGTGCCGAATGCGGCGTCGGCGCGGCGCGGCGCGACGTCGGCCTCGGGCGCCAACGCGCGCCACTGCCAGTCTTGCGGCCACAGATCGGCCGGATGGACGCGCTCGGCGCCGGCCAGTTCCTGCACCACGCGGTACTGCGGAAACAGTGCCACCGGCGACACCGACTTGCCCCCAAGGCGCCGCGCCAGCAGGTCGAGCAAGGCATAGGACGCGCGCTCGATCGCCTCGACCGCACCGATGTCGAGCTTGTGCGGCTTGGCGATGTAGCGCTGCACCAGCGCCTCGCTGGCGCGCAGCAGCGTGGCGCCGGCCGGCAGCCCGACGAGCTCGAGCACGCCGACGCCTTGATGCAATTGCTGGCGTGCGGTGCGCAGCAGCGTGGGCTCGACATCGTCGAGGTCGGAATCGTAGGTCGACTCGGTCTCGCGCAGCGCGCGACGCAGCGCCTTGTGCGCGCCTTCGAGCGACTTGCGCAGCTCATCCTGAACCCAGGCCAGGGCGCTGACGTCGTCGAGCATGTCGGGTTGGCTGATGTCCATGCGCTGTGCCTCGTGTGCTGCCCTTTCCCGGCCCGGCGCGTGCGCCTCGGGCCACGCGCCGATCAGGCGATCTTGAATCGCGCCACCGAGGTCCTGAGTTCCTCGGCGGTCTTTGACAACTCGCGCACCAGCTGCGCCGTCGAACGCGTCCCGTCGCCGGTTTGCTCGGTCACCGCAAAGATGTGCTGGATGTTGGCCGCCACCACATTGGCCGACTGCGCCTCGCGCGAGGTTTCGTCGGAAATTTCCTCGATCAGCTCGGCCAGCTGACGTGACACGCGGTCGATTTCGCCGAGCGCCGTGCCGGCGTTGTCGGACAGCTTGGCGCCCTCGACCACGCCCTGCGTGGAGCGCTCCATGGCGGCCACCGCGTCCTGGGTGTCGGTCTGGATGGTCTTCACCAGCGCTGCGATCTGCTTGGTGGCGTCGCCCGAGCGCTCGGCCAGCCGCTGCACCTCTTCGGCCACGACCGAGAAGCCACGTCCGGCCTCGCCGGCCGAGGCCGCCTGGATGGCCGCGTTGAGCGCCAGCACGTTGGTCTGCTCGGTGATGTCGGAGATCAGCTCGGTGATTTCGCCGATTTCTTGCGAAGACTCGCCCAGGCGTTTGATGCGCTTGGAGGTGTCTTGCATCTGGTCGCGCAGCGTGTTCATGCCGCCGATCGCGTCCTGCACGGCCTGCAGACCCGACTCGGCCGCCACCAGCGACTGGCGCGCCACCTGGGCCGACTGCGTGGCCTGCGCCGACACACCGTTGATGCGCCCGGCCATCTTCAGCACCGACTCGCCGGTTTCCCGGATCTCGCGCAGCTGCTCGTCCGAGGCCGCCAGCAGCTCGGTCGAGGTGGCTTCCACCTGCGTCGTCGTCTCGGTCATGCGCGACACCGTGCCCTGCACCTGCGACACCAGCGTGCGAAGTTCCTCGACCGTGTAGTTCACCGAATCGGCGATCGCGCCGGTGATGTCTTCGGTCACGGTTGCCTGCTGCGTCAGGTCACCCTCGGCCACCGTCTGAAGCTCGTTCATGAGCCGCAGGATCGCCGCCTGGTTGGCGTCGTTGACGCGCTTGGCTTCCTGCTCCTGGCGTTCGGCTTCGCCGCGCTGCGCATTGGCGAGCGCGGCGTTCTGACGCTGATCCTGCAGGTAGCGATAGAGCAGGCCGAGCAGGCCGGCCAGCATGAGCGCCACCGAACCGATGATCAGCACGAGGTCCAGACCCGACAGGCCCGAACTCGCCTGCAATTGGTCATGCACGTCTTGCAGACCCTTTCGAAGCGGTTCACTGTCGGACACGATCTGCGCCTGCGCCTCGCGCGCCGACACCAGGCCCTGCAGGTTGCCGAGAATGGTGCCGGCTTGCGTGCGGGTCAGTTCGTATTGCCTGAGCAGCGCCTGCAGGCGCTCGCGCGTCGCGGCGTCCTTGGAGGCCGCTAGCCGCAGCTCGGCATTGCCGTCGAGCAGACCTTGGACGATCTCGCGAAACAAATTCAAGTCCTTGCCGAGCAGAAACACAGCCTCGGGCGACACGCCTTCGACGGTCTGGAATTCGTTGGCCGACTTGCCGATGCGCTGCGTGAGCATGACCGCCTGGCCGACGGCGGACAGCTCAGCCGATGACGCGTCGTGTTGTAGCTTGAGCGAGGACACCGTCTCGGCGATGTCGAGCAGCTCCGACGACTGCTTGTTGATGGCGCGCAGCGCCTGGCTCACCTGCGTGAGCGTCGCCTGCTGCGCAATCACGGTGTTGGCGTTCTTCTCGGCCTTGTCGATCAAGGGCATCAACGGCTCGAGCGTGGCCTGCACCGAGGCCCGCACCGCGCCCGAGGTCTCGCTGCCCGCATGCAAGCCGCGCGCCGACGCAACAAGCACAGCCGCACTTTCCTTCACTTCGGGGAAGGCCGCCGTGCTGCCGATCAGCGCCAGCGAAACCGACTTCGCCAGGCGTTGCGATTGCATCAGGGCGGCGCCGGTCGCGGCCAGATGGCTGGACGCCTGGTTGGCCGCGTTAAACGACGCCACCGTCACCACCACCAGGCCGAGTACACCCAGCAGCAGCGCCCCCCCCAGCACGCGCTGCTGCAGCCCGGCACGCATGCCACCGATCAGCGGCAGCCCGCCCAACGCCGGGGCATCGTCGCCTGGGGCGCGGGTGACGGTGAAGTCGCCGGGAAGCTCCGAAGGAGCCGACTCCGAAATGATCGAAGTGTCGAAAGTGCCGGCCAGCGTGGTGGCGTCCTGCGCCACCGCGGCCTCGAGGCTGAGGACGCCCGCGTCATCGGCCGGGTAGGCCTCGTCGAAGGACAGGTCTTCCCCGGGTTCGGACGTGGCCGCACTGCGCTGGCCCCGTCCCTTGAATTTGTTCAGAAAGCTCATAAACGCCCCTCGCTCCATTCAGTCCAGGCGCACCCGCACGCTGCAAACGCGCTCACCGGGCGATCCTCAAAAATGCGTCGTCGCTCGCCAATGCGACCAGCTGCAGTTCCTGCCAGCGGCGCCCATTGGCATCGACATAGCGCGTGCCAGCAAACGCCGGACGCGGCGCGCCGTCGGGGTCGGGCTGCAATTGCTCGACGCCGCGCAGACCGGCCAGCCGGTCGACCAGCAACGCGCAGTTCAACTCGAGTGTCGGATTGAACGCGACCAAGCGCGATTGTTCGCGGCGCAGCTCGATCGCCGCGTTCGCACGAAGCCCGAGAAAGCCCGCCAAGTCCACCACGCCATGCAGGCGCCCGCGCAGATTGGCAACGCCGACGAACCAGTCACTGGTGTGGGGCACCGGCATGAGGGTCGGCAAACCAAAGATCTCGCCGGCCTGGGCCAGCGGTAGCAACACGCCCTGACCCGCGCATTCGACCGCTAGCCAGGCGACGGCGCTGGTCTCGAAACGCGCCGCCTGCAGGCGTTCGGCCAACCGGCTTTGCAGCTCGCGCAGAGCTTCCTTGTTCGCCATGCGGTGAGGGCCCTGGTGCGAAAGGTCGGCGCCGTCAGTCGAAGGCGCGGATCTTGGCGATCAGCTCGTCGGCGTCGACCGGCTTGACGACGTAGTCGCGCGCGCCTTGGCGCATGCCCCAGACTTTGTCGGTTTCCTGATTCTTACTGGTGCACATGATCACGGGCACGCCCTCGAAGCGTGGGTCACGAGTGATCGCCCGCGTAAGCTGGAAGCCGTTCTGGCCGGGCATGACCACGTCCATCAGGATGAGATCGGGCTTGTCCTCGCCCAGGCGCTTCATGGCCTCTTCGCCGTTCGACGCCGTGCGTACCTTGTAGCCGCGCTTGGTCAACAGATCAGACAGGAAATGCAACTCGGTCTTCGAGTCGTCGACGAGCAAGATCTTTTCGATCGCCATGATGGGTCCTCTAGGCAACGCTGGCAACGCACCGGGGCGTGGCTCTGGCCTCACGCGGCGCGGCAGTGCTGTTGCACCGCCCGCAGCAACTGGTCCTTGGTGAAGGGCTTGGTGAGGTAGTCCTCGGAGCCGACCATGCGGCCCCGGGCCTTGTCGAACAAACCGTCCTTGGATGACAGCATGATCACCGGCACACCGGCGAACTTGGGGTTGCGTTTGATGATGGCGCAGGTCTGGTAGCCGTCCAGGCGCGGCATCAGGATGTCGCAGAAAATCAGGTGAGGCTGGTGGTCGTTGACCTTGGCAAGCGCATCGAAGCCGTCCTCAGCCAGCAGCACCGTGTAGCCCCCCTGCTTAAGAAAAATCTCGGCACTGCGGCGAATCGTGTTGCTGTCATCGATGACCAGCACCCGCTTTGCCTGTTCCACCGCCCCCTCGCTACCCGCTTGAATCAGCGCCTGGTTCACCGGCCGTGCTCCTCAACGAAGGTGGAAAGCCTAGATCTGCACCATCTCGAAGTCCTCCTTGCGTGCGCCGCATTCGGGACAGGTCCAGTTCATTGGCACATCGGCCCAGGCTGTGCCTGGCGCGATGCCGTGCTCTGGATCCCCGGACGCCTCCTCATAAATCCAACCACATATGAGGCACATCCAGGTTTTCGTTTCGCTCACGGTATCTAGGCCGGTCGTCACTACAATGAAGCAAGATTGTAGCGAGCGCCCCTGGCAGAAAGACAAGGATCAGTGGGCACATACGCAACATTCCTCATAATTCTCTGGAACTTCGTGACTGCCTGCGCATCGCGGCCGGACCCTTCGACGGAACCACCATGAATACCCCCGCGCAGAGCGCTGCCGACCGCCCCGAAGAGACCTCCGAAGGCGATGCGCCGCCCGCTTGCGTGATGAGCTTCAATGCCAGTGACCCCAGCGGCGCGGGCGGCTTGGCCGGTGACATCTCCACCATTGCCGCCATGGGCGCACATGCGCTGCCGGTGGTCACCTCGATCGTGATGCGCGACACCGCCGAGGTGTTTGACTCGCACGAGATCGAGGCCGAAACCATTGTCGAGCAGGCGCGCAGCATCCTCGAAGACATCACGATCGCCGCCTGGAAGGTGGGCTTTCTCGGCAGCGCCGAGGGCGTGGCCGGGGTGGCCGAGGTGCTGAGCGACTACCCCGACGTGCCCCTGGTCACCTACCTGTCGAGCGTGTCCTGGCTTGAAGAGGACGACCAGCAGGCCTACCTGGATGCCTTGCGTGAACTGATCCTGCCGGCCACCGAAGTGCTGGTGGGCAACCAGCAGACGCTGATCGACTTCCTGCTGCCCGAATGGGACGGCGAGCGCCCGCCTTCGGCGCGCGAGCTGGCCGTGGCGGCCGGCGAACTCGGCGCACGCTACGTGCTCGTGACCGGCATCGCCCTGCCGGCCGGCAAGGGCAGCGAGGCGCAGGTCGACAACGTGCTCGCCTCGCCCCAGGGCGCGATCACCGGCGAGAAGTTCGAACGCTTCGATGCCAGCTTCGTCGGTGCCGGCGAGACGCTGGCGGCGGCACTTGCTTCGCTATTGGCCAGCGGACAAGACCTGCACTTGGCCGTGTCGGAGGCGCTCAGCTTTCTCGACCAGGCGCTCGATGCCGGCTTTCGTCCTGGCATGGGCAACGTCGTCCCGGACCGTTTTTTCTGGGCCTTGCCCGAGGCCGAACCTGGCGAAGATCTCGAAGCCGCACTCGGCGAGACGGCCTCCGACGAGGCGCCCGCTGCCGACCGCGGCCCGCGCCGCATTCACTGACACCCTCGTTCGGCCATGCCTGAGTCCCGCAACGCAGGCCTTTTCGCGCGGGCCCAACGCAGCATTCCCGGTGGCGTGAATTCGCCGGTGCGGGCATTTCGTGCGGTGGGCGGCACGCCGCGCTTCATCGAACGTGCCGAAGGCGCCTACCTGTGGGATGCCGATGGCAAGCGCTACATCGACTACATCGGCTCCTGGGGCCCGATGATCCTCGGCCATGGCCACCCCGCCGTGCTCGAAGCGGTCCACAAGGCGGTGGCCGATGGCCTGAGCTTCGGCGCCCCCACCGAGCGCGAGATCGAGCTGGCCGAAACCATTTTGCAGCTCGTGCCGAGTGCCGAGCAGGTGCGGCTGGTGAGCTCCGGCACCGAGGCCGCGATGAGCGCGCTGCGCCTGGCGCGCGGCGCCACCGGGCGCAGCAAGATCGTCAAGTTTGAAGGCTGCTATCACGGCCACGCCGACGCGCTGTTGGTCAAGGCCGGCTCGGGCCTCGCGACCTTCGGCCACCCGACCTCGGCCGGCGTGCCGCCCGAGGTGGTGCGAGACACGCTCGTGCTGCCCTACAACGATGTCGCCGCGCTGGAAACCACGTTCGACCTGCATGGCCCGGGCATCGCCTGCGTGATGATCGAGCCGATCGCCGGCAACATGAATTTCGTGCGCGCCGGCGTGCCCTTCATGCAGCGGCTGCGCGAGCTGTGTACACGGCATGGCGCGCTGCTGGTGTTCGACGAGGTGATGACCGGCTTTCGCGTCGCCCTCGGCGGCGCGCAGAGCCTTTACGCTGCGGCGATACCCGGCTTCGCGCCCGACCTCAGCGTGTTCGGCAAGGTCATCGGCGGCGGCATGCCGTTGGCAGCCTTCGCGGGCCCGCGCTCGGTGATGGAGCAATTGGCGCCACTCGGCCCGGTCTACCAGGCCGGCACGCTCAGCGGCAACCCGGTCGCCACGGCCTGCGGGCTGGCCACCCTGCGCGAGATCCGCAAGCCCGGTTTCTTCGACGCGCTGGCGCGCACCACGCGCACGCTCACCGACGGGCTGCTGTGCGCGGCGCACGAGGCGGGCGTGCCAATGGCCGGCGATTGCGAAGGCGGCATGTTCGGCTTCTTCTTCGCCGCCAAGTTGCCGCACGACTACCCGGGCGTCATGGCCACCGACCAGCAGCGCTTCAACCGCTTCTTCCACGCGATGCTCGATCACGGCATCTATCTCGCGCCGGCTCTCTATGAGGCCGGCTTCGTGAGCGCCGCGCACACGCCCGCCGACCTCGAAGCCACCCTCGGCGCGGCGCGCGCCGCGCGGGAGGCGTGAGGCCCGTGGGGGCTGCGGCCACGCGCCGCACTCGATGGTGGAGCCGGCGGCCGGGCCTCTGCGCCAGCTCGGGCAAGCGCCGGCGCTTTTCCAGCATCGGCTCGACGCTCGCGTCGCAACCGCAAAAGGCCCGGTAGCGGCAGCGGCCTCCACACTCGTCGCTTAGGCCATGCGCCGCGGTCCAGGTCTCGAGGCGCAGGGGGTTGATGAGTGAGCCCATCGTCGTTTTCTCGTGCCTTGCGTCGTCGTGCGTTCCGACCATTCCAGGGGGCACGACGCAGGCGATACGTCAAGGGGCGGCTCCTAGAATCGGTGCATGCACCTGCACATCCTGGGTATTTGCGGCACCTTCATGGGTGGACTGGCCGCTCTCGCGCGTGAGGCCGGCCACCGCGTAACCGGCTGCGATGCGAACGTCTACCCGCCGATGAGCGAGCAATTGCGCGCCCTCGGCATCGAGCTCGTCGAGGGCTACGGGGGCGATCAACTCACGCTGGCGCCGGACCTGTTCGTGGTCGGCAACGTCGTTTCGCGTGGCAACGCGCTGATGGAGGCGATCCTCGACGCCGGGGCGCGCTACACCAGCGGGCCGCAGTGGCTGGCCGAGCACGTGCTGCATGGCCGCCACGTGATGGCCGTGGCCGGCACGCACGGCAAGACCACGACGACGGCGATGCTCGCCTGGATCCTTGAAGCCGCGGGGCAGCAACCCGGCTTCCTGGTGGGCGGCGTGCCATGCAACTTCGGCGTGAGCGCGCGCCTGGGGCGCCTGCACGCCGCGCGGCCCGGCGGCCAAAGCGCGCCGTTCGTGATCGAGGCCGACGAGTACGACACGGCCTTCTTCGACAAACGCAGCAAGTTCGTGCATTACCGCCCGCGCACCGCGGTGCTCAACAACCTGGAGTTCGACCACGCCGACATCTTTGCCGACGTCGCCGCGATCGAGACCCAGTTCCACCACCTGGTGCGCACCGTGCCAGCCAGCGGGCGGCTGGTCGTCAACGCGCGCGAGGCGAGCCTGGCACATGTGCTGGAGCGCGGCTGCTGGAGCGACGTGGCGCGTTTTGGCGTGCGCGGCGACGTGCCCGGCTTTCGTGCGCGTGGCGAGCCGCATGCCTTCGATGTGCTCAAGTCGGGCGTACAGGTCGGTCGCGTCGAGTGGTCGCTGCTGGGTGAACACAACCAGCTCAATGCGCTGGCGGCGATCGCAGCGGCCGAGCATGCCGGCGTCGCGCCCACCGAGGCCGCCAGGGCGCTGGCGCGTTTCGAGAACGTCAAACGCCGCATGGAGCTGCGTGGCGAAGCCGCTGGTGTGAAGGTCTACGACGACTTCGCCCATCATCCGAGCGCGATGCGCACCACCATCGACGGGCTGCGCCGCAAGCTCGGCGCGCTGGGCGACGGGCCGCGCATCCTGGCCGTGTTCGAGCCGCGCTCCAACACCATGAAGCTCGGCGCCATGAAGGCGCAGTTGCCCTGGGCGCTGGAGGAGGCCGATTTGTCGTTTTGCCACAGCGGCGGCCTGGGCTGGGACGCGCGCGAAGCGCTCGCGCCGCTCGGCGAGCGCGCCGCCGTCTGCGACTCGATCGACGCGCTGGTGCGGCGCGTCGTGAAGGCTGCACGCCCGGGCGACCATGTGCTGTGCATGAGCAACGGCGGCTTTGGCGACGTCCACGCCAAGCTGCTGACGGCACTCGCCGGCTGAAGCGAATGACGGCACCGCATCAACTGCTCTACCTGCACGGCTTTCGCTCGTCGCCCGCCTCCACCAAGGCGCGGCGCATGGCCGCCGAAATCGCACGCTTGCGCCTGCAAGGCCATGCGCTTGAATGGTGCTGCCCGCAGCTACCGGCCTCGCCGGCCGAAGCACGCGAACTGATCGATGCCCTGGCCGCCAACTGGCCCAGCGAGACGATGGCCGTCATCGGCAGCTCGCTCGGCGGCTTCTACGCCACCGTGCTGGCCGAGCGCCGCGGCTGCCGCGCGGTGCTGCTCAATCCGGCGGTCGACCCGGCCCGCGACCTCGCCGGTCAACTCGGCGAACAAGCGGCCTGGCACGACCCGGCGCAGCGCTTCGTGTTCACTGCCGCGCACGTGGGCGAGTTGCGCGCCATGACACCCACGGCCATCACCGCCCCTGAGCGCTATTTCGCGCTCATCGCCAAAGGCGACGAAGTGCTCGACTGGCGCGAGATGCGGGCGCGCTATGCGCTAGCGCCGGGACTTCTGCTTGAAGGCAGCGATCACGCACTCAGCGATTTCGAACAGCAGTTGCCGCAGGTGCTGCGCTTCCTCGACCTCGCTTGAGAGGGTTTGGACGAGATGACCGACGCAGCGCCATGGTCGGTGATCGGCGCCGTCGAGCACTGGTTTGCGTGTGGATCGGCGCAGCGTCTCGAGCGGGTGGTGGCTGCGCGCCAACGTAGCGGACGAAACCCGAACAGAGCGACACCTTTCGCGCGCCGGATCGCGCAGCAGCGGATGGGAGAATCCCCGCCACGATGTCCGATACCTATACGCTGTTCGAAGACGCCGGCAAGTTCCACGCCGGCCGAGTGATGTCCGAGGCCGAAAGCTCGCTGCAGGTCGAGCTCGATTCCGGCAAGCGCGTGAAGGTCAAGAGCGCCAACGCGCTGCTGCGATTTGCCAAGCCGGCACCGGCCGAACTGCTCGCGCAGGCGCAGGCGCTTGCCGGCGAGATCGACCGCGACCTGATCTGGGAGGTGGCGCCCGACGAGGAGTTCAGCTTCGAGACGATCGCGCGCGAGTATTACGGTGCCAACGCCGACGCGCCGCAACAGGCGGCCACCTTGCTGCGCCTGTTCGACGCGCCGCATTACTTTCACCGGCGCGGCAAGGGGCGCTTTCGCAAGGCGCCCGAAGACGTGCTCAAGCAGGCGCTCGTGGCCATCGAGCGCAAGGCGCAGCAGGCCGCGCAGATCGATGGCTGGGCCACCGAGTTGGCGACGGGCCGCTGCCCGGCACCGATCGCCGAGCAGCTCTACAAGATCCTGTTCAAGCCCGACAAGAACGGCCCCGAATACAAGGCCGTGGTCGAGGCCGCCAAGCGCTCGCACAAGGCGCCGCTCGACTTGCTCAAGGAGGCCGGGGCCATCACCAGCCCCTACCAGTTTCACTGGCGGCGCTTCCTGTTCGAGTTTTTCCCCAAGGGCACCGCGGTGGTGGCGATCGCCGCGCCGGCCATCAAGGACGAGCTGCCTCTGGCGCCCTGCCCCGCGTTCTCGATCGACGACTCGAGCACCACCGAGATCGATGACGCCATCTCGGTCCAGGGGCTGGGCAGCGACACCGTGGTGTTCGGCGTGCACATCGCTGCGCCCGCACTCGCGTTCGCGCCCGGCTCGCCGGTCGACCAGCTGGCCCGCAACCGCTGGTCGACGGTCTACATGCCGGGCCACAAGCTGACCATGCTGCCCGACGCGGTAGTGCAGGCCTACACGCTCGAGGCCGGTCGCGATTGCCCCGCCGTGTCGCTGTATGTCAGCGTCGACGCCGCCACGCTGCAAGTGAAGGCCACCGAGACCCGGCTCGAACGCGTGCCGATTGCGGCCAACCTGCGCCACGATCAGCTCGACGCGGTGGTCACCGAGGCGTCGCTGACGGGCCAGGCCGGCGCCGACTACGCGTTCGCGCCCGAGTTGGCGTTCGCGTTTCGGCTCGCCCGGCACCTGAAGGCCGAGCGCGAAGTGGTGCGCGGCAAGCCAGAAAACTTCAACCGTCCCGACTACAACTTCCGCCTCGAAGGCAACGGCTCGAACCGCGCGGACGGCGAACCCGACGGCAGCGAGACCGTCGTCATCACCGAGCGCAAGCGCGGCTCGCCGCTGGACCTGATCGTGGCCGAAGCGATGATCCTCGCCAACAGCCACTGGGGCGGCTGGATCGCCGAGTGCGGCGTACCCGGCATCTACCGCAGTCAGGCGAGCCTTTCGCCCGGCATCAAGGTGCGCATGGGCGTGCGGCCTGCGCCGCATGCCGGCATGGGCGTGAAGCAATACACCTGGGCCACCTCACCGCTGCGCCGCTACGTCGACCTGGTCAACCAGTGGCAGATCGTCGCGTGCGCACGCCACGGCCGCACCGCGGCGCTCGCGGCACCGTTCAAGCCCAAGGACGCCGAGCTGTTCTCGGTGATTTCGGGCTTCGAGGCCGCGTACACCGCCTACAACCAGTTCCAGCACGGGTTGGAGCGCTACTGGACGCTCCGCCACCTGCAGCAAGCGGGCGTCAGTGAACTCGACGCTGCGGTCATGAAGGACGGCCTGGTGCGCGCCGACACGCTGCCGCTGGTGTTTCGCGCGCTCGGTTGCGAAGCCCTGCCGCGCGGCGCACGGGTGCGCGTGCGCGTGACCGGGATCGACCTGCTCACGCTCGACCTGCACGCCAGCCTGCTGACGCGCCTGGACGACACAGCGACATCCGCTGACGATGCTGCGGTCGACGTGGACGAGGCCGACGAAGCCGTGCAGGACGGCGCACCACTGGCGCTAGCGATCGACCTGCGGGACGGGGACAATCCAGCGGAGCCGGCGCCCGCCGACGCTCCTGCCTGAACCGACCTGAAGGGCCGCGGCCGCATGAAATTCTCCACCTCGTCCTGGCGGCAGCGCCTGCGGCAACTGAGCACCCTGCAGATTGCGCTGCTGCTCTCGTTCGGTGTGCATGCGGCGCTGCTCACGGTGCGCTTTGTCGACCCCGAGGGCTTCAACCGCGTGTTCAAGGACACACCGCTCGAGGTGATCCTCGTCAACGCGCGCTCGACCGAGCCCCCACTGAAGGCGCAGGCGATCGCGCAGGCGGCGCTGGCCGGGGGTGGCGAGGCGCAGGCCGGGCGCGCCACGTCGCCGTTGCCGCCGTCGGCCACCAGCGAAGTCGGTGACTCGCTGGAGGATGCGCGCAAGCAGATCCAGACGCTGCAGGAGCAGCAGACGCAGTTGCTCGCGCAGATCCGTCGCGAGCTGGCCAAGCTGCCGCCCCCCGACCCGCAGCGCGACGAGGGCACACCGCAAGCCCGCGCGCAAGACGAGCAGCGGCGCCAGTTGCTGCAAATGCTCGCCGAGATCGAAAAGCGCATCAACGACGAGAACGCCAGGCCGCGCAAGCGCTACGTCAGCCCCTCGACGAGCGAGGCGGTCTACGCGATCTACTACGACGTGCTCAAGCGCCGCATCGAAGAACGGGGCACGCGCAATTTTCCCGAGGACAAGGGCAAGAAGCTCTATGGCGAGCTGGTGATGCTGATCTGGGTCGACGCGCGCGGGCGCGTGCTCGAAACCGAGATCGTGCAGGGCTCGGGCCAGCGCGCGCTCGACCAGCGGGCACAGGCGATCGTGCGCGCCGCCGGGCCGTTCGGTCCGTTCACCGAGGCGATGCGCAAGCAGGCCGACCAGATCGCGGTCGTGTCGCGGTTTCGCTTCACGCGCGACGAAGCGCTGGAGACGCGCTTTCAGTCGATCACGCAATGAGGCAGCGGCGTTGTTGAACAAGGCTTCGCCTGACGCGGCGCCGAGCGAGCGCTACGCGGTGATCGGGCACCCGGTCGAACACAGCCGTTCGCCCTGGATTCATGCACGCTTTGCCGAGCTGACCGGCCAGCGGCTCGAGTACGGCCGCCTGCCATGCCCGCTCGACGGCTTTGCCGCGACGGTAGACGCCTT
Organism: Methylibium sp.; assembly: GCF_031393925.1. GTDB lineage: Bacteria > Pseudomonadota > Gammaproteobacteria > Burkholderiales > Burkholderiaceae_C > Methylibium. The sequence goes on from NZ_JANMWL010000003.1 coordinate 32,073, forward strand.
TGCAGCGGGCGGTGCGCGAGGCTGCAACGTCACGGTGCCTTTCAAGTTCGAGGCGGCTGCGCTGGCCGCAAGCCTGACGCCACGCGCCGCCTTGGCGCAGGCAGCCAACACGCTGCACTTGCATGCGCACGGCTGGCACGCCGACAACACCGACGGTGCCGGCCTGGTGCGCGACATCGAAGATCACGCGGGCATCGACCTGCGGGGGCGCCACCTGCTGCTGATCGGCGCTGGCGGCGCCGCCGCTGGCGTTCTCGGCCCGCTGCTCGACACCGGGCCCGCGCTGCTGGTGCTGGCCAATCGCTCACCGGCCAAGGCCCAGGCACTGGTGCAGCGCCATGCGGCGCTGGCGGCCCGTCAAGGCTGCGAGCTGCGCGCGAGCGGGCTGGCCGATTGCGGCAACGACTTCGACGTCGTCATCAATGCCAGCGCGGCCAGCCTCACTGGCGCTGCCGTGCCGGTGGCCGCGCGCGTGTTGCGCCGCGGCGCGCTGGCGCTGGACATGATGTACGGCCCACCCGCGCAGGCTTTTCTCGACTGGGCCCGCGAGCACGGCGGCCACGGCCGCGACGGCCTGGGCATGCTGGTCGAGCAGGCGGCCGAGGCCTTCGCCGGCTGGCGCGGCGTGCGCCCGCCCACCGATGGCGTGCTGGCCGAGCTGCGCCGGGCCGTGCGAGCCGGGGACGCATGAGCCCGCACGGCCGCCCGAAGGGCGAATACCGCAGTGCGCAGCACGAAGGTGCCCTCGCTGCCCTCGCTGCCCTCGCTGCCCACGAAAGCCGATCCCCGGGAGCAGGGCTTGGCAAGTGAATCACGTCGAGATACCCTGTTACCTACGGCCATCTTGCCGCACCCGGGCGGTCCTGCCTTTCATCGATGAACGGCTGTGGTTGCCTACCTCAAAGGACTGCCCCATGAACAAGAGAGAAATGCTTAAACTCGCGGCGATTGGAGTACCTGCTGCTCTTTGGCTCAAAGCTGCACGGGCTTCGATCGGGGGGACAGAGACAATCGTTCTGCGACAAGGCGGTGTCGCACCGATCGATTGGTACGCATCGGGACTTTTTGCGGACGGCGGGACTTGGAAGCGTCACATTGCTTTTCAAGGAGTCGGCCCTAACACTTATGAGGCGGAGACTGCGCCGACCCTGTATGGCACATACGGTCAATTCCGAATTAACATGCAGATGCACGCAAACACGGTTCAAGGGACGGGCCTCTACGGCACTTGGGTTATCAACCGCGGTAACTACTTGGGTCGCGACGACTTAAACACTGGAAGCTATGTCAATCTGCAAGGGGAAGGCGC
>NZ_JANMWL010000004.1:0-13594 GCF_031393925.1 Methylibium sp.
AGGAGCGCCAGCGGCCCATCGCCTGGTCCATCAGCCGGACCTGCCGCTCGAAGCCGGGACAGGCCTTGCAGGCAAAGAGATGCAAACGCAGCGCAATGCGATCGGCCAGCGGCAGTTGGCGGTCGAACCGCGCCGTGATCAGCCGGGCGCTTTCTTTGCAGCTGCGGCGAAGGAGCGTGATCTTCATCGGCGCTTGGCCCTGGGGGCGGTGGAGGCAGGGGGGAGTGGGGCGGTCGAAGGGCCGGCCTTGGCACCGAACCAGTTGAGCTGCAGGCACTCCCTGAGGCGCAGCCGGGCTCGGTGCAACATGACCCAAAGGTTGGTCGGCGTGATGGAAAGTTCCTTACAAATCTCGTCGGTCTCGAGCTCCATCCATTCGCGCATCAGGAACACGCGGCCCAGCTGGTTGGGCAGCTTCTCGACGCAGGCGTCGAGCACCATGATGAACTGCGTCTGCCCGACCACGGCCTGCGGGTCGCCCCACTCGGCGGGCGTGTCACGAAAGTGACCGGTGCCGTCGAACAGCAGGTCTTCCATCGCGTCGTCGCGTTCGTCATCTTCGCGCGTGAGCGAACACTCGCGCGCGTGCTTGCGCAACTGGTCGACGAGCTTGTGCTTGAGGATGCCGATGAGCCAGGTCTTGGGCTGCGCGCGGCCGGCAAAGCTCTCGGGCTTCTCGAGCGCCACCAGCAAGGTTTCGGACACTGCGTCCTCGGCCCAGGCCTCGTTGCGCAATTGCAGCAGTGCGTAGCGCATCAGCTGGGGCCGCACGGTTTGGAGTAGGAGCGCGAGGTCTGACATCGGTGTACGCCGGTTCTTTTGCTACGTTTTTCGCGAGCACGGGCTAGGCAAGGTCGGGCGTCAGTGTAAGGATGTCGCCGCCGCGCCGACATACTCGAGTCGCACCGTCAGCGGCAAGCCAACCCACCTCAAGGAGAGCACTTCATGACCCAACGTCTCATCGCCTCGTCGGCCCTCGCCTCGATCCTCGCTCTCGGCCTCATCGGCCCGGCGGCGGCCCAGGAAGCCGGCAAGGAAAAATGTTATGGCGTCGCCGAAGCCGGCAAGAACGACTGCGCCAACCTGTCCGGCACGCATTCCTGTGCGGGCCAATCGAAGGACGCGAAAGGCGCCAATGAGTGGAAGTACGTCGCCAAGGGCACCTGTGCGGACATGGGCGGCGTGAGCGCGGCCGACGCGAAGAAGAACATGGAAATGATGAAGAAGTGAGTTGAATGGCAGTGAAGTCGCACGATTTGCGGCCCACTGATCAGCGCCATGGCTCACCCTCACCGCCATCCTCTCCCAAAGACGGGAGAGGGAGCAGACCACGCTGCGGAGCATGATTTCTGCAACCCTCTCCCGAAGGCGGGAGCGGGAGCGGGAGTAGATCACGCTGCGGAGCATGATTTCGTGCGGGTGAGCGCGGCGGTGGCCTGTAGCGGCGCGCTGCGCTCCCTATCCCGCGTGCGGGAGAGGGCGGGTGTAAGGGTCGCCCGACGGCGGCGCAGCAGCGCTCGAAGGTGAAACCATGACCCAGCCGCTGTCGCCCACCGCCTCGCAGCCCGCGCCGCCTGCCCTCGCGCAGCTCGGCATCGGTCTTCGCCAACCGCACTACCGCGACTGGGCCGAGCGCCGGCCGGCGCTCGGTTTCGTCGAGGTTCATTCCGAAAATTTCTTTGCCGACGGCGGCGCCGCGCTCGCCGTACTGGACGGCGTGCGCTCAACGCATGCGGTCAGCCTGCATGGCGTGGGACTGGCGCTCGGCTCGGCGGCTGGCGTCGACGCGTGGCACCTCGAGCGCCTGGCGCGATTGGTGGAGCGCATCGAGCCGGTGCGCGTGTCCGACCATGCCTGCTTCGCGCGCGCCGCGTTGCCGGGCGGGCCCGTCGTGCATGCGGCCGACCTGCTGCCGATCGCGTTCACCGAAGCCTCGCTCGACATCCTGTGCGCCAACGTCGAGCGCGTGCAGCAGCGACTCAAGCGATCGATCCTGGTCGAAAACCTGTCCGCCTACGTGTCCTTCGATGACGCCGAGCAGATGCCCGAGCCGGAGTTCTTCACGCGGCTGGTGCAACGCAGCGGCTGCCAGCTGCTGCTCGACGTCAACAACCTCGTGGTCAACGCGATCAACCTGCAGCGCGCGCCGCGGCGCGGCGACGTGGCCGGGGCGAGCGACGACGCGGTGGGCGCCGCCTGCACTTTCATCGACGCGTTGCCACCGGCGGCCATCGGCGAGATCCACCTGGCCGGCTACTGTGACACCGGCACCCTCGTGATCGACGATCACGGCAGCCGCGTGCATGCGCCGGTGTGGCAGGTCTATCGCCATGCGCTCGCACGGCTCGGTGTGCTGCCTTCGCTGATCGAATGGGACACCGAGGTGCCGCCGCTCGACGTGCTGCTCGAAGAAGCCGCGACGGCCGCGCGTTGCCAGCATGAGGTGCTGGCAATGGAGCGCGCGGCATGAGCCCGCACGGCCGCCCGAAGCGCGAGTACCGGAGTGCGGAGCACGAAGCTACCCCGATGAGCCTGCATGGCCGCCAGGGCCGCGAAGGGGCCACGTTCGTGACCCTCGGTGAATACGGGAGTGCGCAGCACGAAGCTAGCCTGATGAGCCACCGCCGGGCCGCCCGAAGGCCGGCGAGCGCCCCCTCGGGGGGCAGGCGCGAAGCGCCGTGGGGGTCGACATGAGCGCCGCGCTCGAAACCCGGCGCCAGGACGAACTGCTCGCCGTGCTGCGCGGCGCCCAACCGTCCGCGGCTGTGCGGCTGGCCGAGCAGGGCGAGCGGCTCGGTCGCGGCCTCGCCGCCTACCGCGCCAATGCCGCGACCATCGCCGCTCGCTCGCTGGTCGCCGCTTACCCGACCCTCCACGCCCTGGTGGGCGAAGACGACTTCGCAGCGCTTGCTCGTGCGCTGTGGCGGCACTCGCCGCCGATCCGCGGCGATCTGGCGCAGTGGGGCGGTGACCTGGCCGAGTTCATCGAGGCCGAGCGCGATCTCGACCCCTGGCCCTACCTGGCCGACTGCGCCCGGCTCGACGCCTTGGTGATGCGCTGCGAGAGTGCGGCCGACGCCGTGCTGGAGCGCGACTCGCTGGCGCTGCTTGCAGAGCGCGCTCCTGATGAGCTGCGCCTCTGTCTCCTGCCCTCGGTGCAACTGCTGTCGAGCGCCTGGCCGGTGGCGAGCGTGCATGCGGCGCACCGACAGGGCGCGCAGGGCGACGATGAGCGCACCGCTCCCGCCGCCGTCGCCTTCGCCGCCGCACGCAGGGCGCTCGATGCGGGTCGCGGCGAAGCGGTGCTAGTGGCCCGCAGCGGCTGGCGCGCCGTGGTCCACGTGGTCGATCCTTGCGACTTCGCCTGGATGCAGTCCCTGCAGCGTGGCGACCCCCTGGCCGACGCGCTCGCTGCGGCCGGCGACGCCTTCGATTTCAATGCGTGGCTGATGCGCTCGCTCCAGCAAGCCTGGCTGTGGCGAGCCGAAGCCATCGATCGCGAGGCATGACCCCATGACTTCCACCTGGCTTCAATCTCCGCTGGCCCTGTGCCGCCGCGTCACCCGCGCGCTCGAGGCGTTGCAACCGGCCGCGCTGCTGGCGGCGCGCATTTATGTCGGCAGCGCCTTCTTCAAGTCGGGCCTGACCAAGCTCGCCGACTGGGAGACCACGCTGGCGCTGTTCCAGGACGAATACAAGGTGCCACTGTTGCCACCACACTGGGCCGCCGTCATGGGCACCGGCGGGGAGCTGGTGTTGCCGGTGTTGCTGGTGCTTGGCCTGTTCGGCCGCTTCGGCGCGTTCGGCCTGTCGGTGGTCAACGTGATGGCGGTGCTGAGCCTCGAGGAGATCGCCCCGGCGGCGCTTCAGCAGCATGTGTTCTGGGGCAGCCTGCTGGCCGCCGTCGTGCTGTGGGGGCCGGGCAAGTGGTCGCTCGACGCGTGGTGGTGGCCGCGTTTGGCCGGTACCGGTGAAGCCGAAAAACTCAAGGCACCGAGCGTCAAAGGTCGCGTGGCCTGAAGTCGATCTCGAAGGACGCGGGCACGCGCCCGTCGGTGTCGCGCGGCAGCACTTCGGTCTTGTCGATGGCGCGCAGTACCGCGTCGTCCCACGCCTTCACGCCGCTGCCCTTGACGAGCCGGCGGCCAATGATGGTGCCGTCGGGTGCCAGCCGCACTTCCACGGTCGCCAGCGGGTTGCCCGGCACCTCGTCGGTGAACACCACGTTGGGCTTGATGCGCGCCTTGATGCGCCCGGCGTAGCTGGCCGACGGACCGGCGCTTTGCGCCGCCGCGCCGGTGCTGCCCGGCGCGCCGGTCGCGCCGGCCTCGCCCTGGATGCGCTTCAAGTTCTCGGCGCGCTGCGCCTCGATGCGCGCGGAGCGCTCGGTATCGAGCCTCTTCTGCTTTTCGGCCTCGCGCTTGTCGGCTTCGCGTTGAAGGGCTTCGGTCTTGGCCAGCTCCTGCTTGCGTTCGGCGGCCTTGCGCTCCTGCTCCTGCTGCGCCCGCGCCTTGCGTTCGTCGTCCAGGCGCTGCTTGTCGAGCAGCTTTTCCTTCTCTTCGCGTTTCTCGCGCGCGATGTCGGCGTCGCGGCTGGGCGGTGGCGGCGTCTCCACGCGCGGTGCCGGCTTGGGCGGCTCGGGCGGCGGCACCGGCATGGGTTTGGGCGGATCGGGCTCGACGGCGCGCGGCGCGGCCACCTGCGGCACCGCCGCCCACAACTCGGCCTCCCCGCCGACCGGCTCCGAGCTGCGCCAACTCACGTTCAGGCTGAGCCCGACCAGCAGCACCGCATGCACCACCAGTGCCAGGGCCACGCCGCGTGAAATGCGGTCACGGCGGCGCGGGCGCAGGTCGTCGAGCGTGGCGGCGTTCATAGCGCGCTCAAGTGCCCGTGGTCTTGACCGCCAGGCCGACACGCTGCACGCCGGCCCTTTGCAGCACGTCCATCACCTTCACCACCTGCTCGTACTTCACGTTGCGGTCGGCCGCGATGATGACCGGCGCGTTGGTGCTGCCGCCCTGCAGTGCATTCACGCGCGACGCCAGTTCCTTGAGCGACGAGCGTGCCACCTCCTTGCCATTCACGCGCAGCTTGAGGCTTTCGTCGTTGGCGACCACCACCTCGATCACCTTGTCGGGCTGGCGCTTGGCCTGGCCCACCGAGGGCAGGTCGACCACACCGGTGGTGATGAGCGGGGCCGACACCATGAAGATGATCAGCAGCACCAGCATCACGTCGATGAACGGCACCATGTTGATCTCGTTGATGGTGCGTCGGCGTGAGCCGTGCCGGGCGCTGACGGAGGCCATGTCCTTGCCCCTCAGGCGGCCGGCGTGTTGCCGATATTGCGCTGCAGGATGTTCGAGAACTCCTCGATGAAGGTCTCGAGCGTGATGGCGATGCGGTCGATGTCGCGCGCGAAACGGTTGTAGGCGAGCACCGCCGGGATCGCCGCAAAGAGCCCGATCGCGGTGGCCACCAGCGCCTCGGCGATGCCCGGCGCCACGGTGGCCAAGGTCACCTGCTGCAGGTTCGCCAGGCCCGTAAAGGCATGCATGATTCCCCACACCGTGCCGAACAGGCCGACATAGGGCGACACCGAGCCGACCGACGCAAGGAAAGACAGGTGCGACTCCACCGTGTCGAGTTCTCGATGAAAGCTCGCGCGCATGGCGCGGCGTGCGCCGTCGAGCAGGGCGCCGGAATCGCTCACCCGGCGCTCGCGCAGCTTCATGAACTCGCGCATGCCGGAGGCGAAGATGCGTGTCATGGGGCCGGCGCTGTCGGCCTTCTTGGTGGCGTCGGCGTACAGGTCCTGCAGGTTCTGGCCCGACCAGAACTCGCGCTCGAAGCCTTCGTTGAGCGTGCGCACGCGCTTCAAGCCAAACAGCTTGCCGAAGATCACGCTCCAGCTGGCCAGCGACACGGCGAGCAAGGCGACGACCACGAGCTGCACGACGAGGCTGGCGTGCAACACCAGCTGGATGATGGAAAGGTCTTGTGTGTTCATGCGAGCCGTTCGAGGATCGTTTTCGGAATGCGCCGCGGCCGGAAGGTTCCCGCGTCGACGCAGCCGATGCGAATCGTCCCCTTTGCAAGCACCTGCCCGGCGCGCCGGCATTGTTGCGCCACGACCAGGCTGGCCTGGCCCAGCTGCTGCAATTCGACACTCACGTCGAGCAGGTCGTCCAGGCGTGCGGGCAACAGGTAGCGCGTGGTAGTTTCGCTCACGATGAAGATCGCGCCTTCTTCGTGCCGCAGCCGCTCTTGCCCGACGCCGAGCGTGCGCAGCCATTCGGTGCGCGCACGCTCGAAAAATTTGAGGTGATTGGCGTAGAACACCACGCCGCCAGCGTCGGTATCTTCCCAGTAGACGCGCAGCGCAAAACTAAAGAGGGGCAAGGCAGTCAACGCGCGCCCAGCGTGCGCCGGTACACCGGGCCCCACAGTGGATGGCCCGCCTCGGCCTTGCTCAGCGCAAAGCGCGGGTCGGCGACTTGGGCGGCGCGAAATTCCGCCTCGCAGGGTTTGAGGCGCTTGCTCGTGCAGTACAGGAAGGCCAGCGTCTTGTGCGCGGCCGCGCGGTCCTTCGGCGCGGCCAGGCCGGCCGTCAAGGCGGTGCCCAGCTTTTGCTCGGCGACTTGATACTGGCCATCGTCATAGGCGCGCAGGCCGGCAAGCAGCGCCTGTTCGCCCGGCCGCGACGACAGCTCGACCACGCTCTGCGGCGCCGTGGTCGGCTCGGGCGCTGCGGGCAGCGGGGCTGGCGGTGATGCAGGGGCGGCCGGTGGCGCCTCGACCGGCTGGGGTGCGTGTGGCTGCTGCGCGCAGCCTGCCATGAGCAGCAGCGCGGCAAGGGCGAGGCAGCCTGAAGCGAAAGCCGTGCTCGAGGACGAAACCTTGGCGCTGCGAGCCGTCGCTGCGAGCGCCAATTCGCCCAGGGCCGGGGGAGCGGCCCCTTCGTGGTCGTGGCGGCGCTGCGGGCTCATGGCCCGAAGCGGTGTTTGAGCACCACGCTGTCGTCGGCCTCGACCACGATGCTGAAGGTGCGCGGCGCGTGGCCGCTGTTGCGCAAGGTCACCGCATGCGAGCCGGCTGGCAGCCTGAGCTGGTGCAGCGGTGGCGCGGTGCCGTAGGACTTGCCATCGACCTCGATCTCGGCCCAGGGGCTCACGGCCAGTTGCAGCATGCCGATCGCGGGCCCGGCGGCTGCACGCTCGGCAACCCGGGTCGGGATTGCGGTGGCGCTCGCGGTGGCGGCTTCGCCGTTCGAGGCGACTGGGGTGGCGCTGCTGGGGGCGTTGGCTGCGGCGTGGTCGTTCGCGGTGGGCGCGGCGAGCGGGGTGAGCGAAGCGGGCGCCGCCACGCCGGCGCTCGTCGAAGCCGTCGTCGGCGGGGCGGGTTGGACGGCCAGCGCCGCTGGCGGCGACGGGCGCCGCAGGCCTTGCCAGGCGCCCAGGGCGATGAGTGCCGCGCCGAACAGCACCGCGCCGGTCAACGCCGACGGGCGCCAGCGCGCCGGGTTCGCGGCGCCGGGCAGCGGGGCATCGTCCTCGCCCGATTGCAAAGCTTCGGGGTGATCTTGCAGCCATTGCTGCAGGTCGCGCGACAAGGCGCGCGCCGAACGAGGACGGTCTTCGGGCCGCTTGGCCATCGCCCGCGACGCGATCTCCGCCAGCGAGGCCGGCACCTGCGCCGAGACCAGATCGGCGCCCGGCGGTTGGTGCTCGAGCACGGCGGTGGTGATGGCCTCGAGCGAGCTACCGTCGAAAGCGCGCACCCCGGTGAGCAGTTCGTAGAGCACCGCGCCCAGCGAGAACACGTCGGTGCGGCGGTCGGTCGACTCGGAGCGCACTTGCTCGGGTGCCATGTAGTGCGGCGAGCCGCCCGCGGCGCCACCGCTGTCGCGTGAGTGCGCAACGCTGGCGATGCCGAAGTCCAGCACCTTGGGCTGCGTGCGCCCGACCATGAAGATGTTGGCCGGCTTGATGTCGCGGTGGACCACGCCCTTGCTGTGCGCATAGGCCAGCGCATCGGCGACGCGCCGTACGATCAGCGCTGCCTGCCCGGGCGTGGGCCGCCAGCCGTCGCCGATCAGCTGGCGCAGATCCTTGCCCTTGAGCAACTCCATCGTGATGTAGGCGCCCTGCGGGCTCAGGCCCGCGTCGAACACCGTCACGATGTGCGGATGGCTCAAATGAGCCGCGGCCCGCGCCTCATGCAGGAACATCGCATTGAAGGGCTCGCGCGCGTCGGTTTCGAGCGGCGTGCGCGCGCCGTTGGGCATCAGGTTGAGCGTCTTGATCGCCACGCGGCGCGACAGCAGCGGGTCGTCGGCGGCGTAGACGGTGCCCAGGCCGCCGTCACCGATGCGGTACTTGAGCGTGTAGCGGCCGATCTGGCCGACGGTGGGCAGCGCGTCAGTGCTCTCCTCGGGCGGCAATTCGCCCAGGTCGGACATCATCACCGTGTCTTCGATCTCGGCGTCGTCGACGGCCTGTTGCAGCGAGCCAATGGGCGGGGGCAGGGAGGGAGCGGCTTTCACGGCTGCGAGCTTAGACGAAGGCAAGCGACGCCTAAGCGCAGCCCTTCACGCACGCCGCGTGCGCGTGGTAACCGGCTGTCACGAACGAGGCCGATCGAGCGTCATGCGAGCACGCGTCGCAGGCGGTGCAGCGCCTCCTCGAGTTGCGACAGGCTGTTGGCATACGACAGACGCAGCATGGTCTCGGTGCCGTTGCGGCCGAAATCGCGGCCCGGCGTGAGCGCGACGTGGGCACGGTCCATCAGCTCGAAAACCAGGTCCCAGCTGCTCGAGCCGAACCGCGAGCTGTCTGCCCAGGCATAGAACGCGCCGTCGGGCATGACCGGCACGTCCAGGCCGAGCGCTCGCAAGCCCGGCACGACCAGGTCGCGACGGGCCTTGAAAGCGGCGCGGCGACGCTCGTATTCGGCGATTGATGCCGGCGCGAAGCAAGCGAGCGCCGCGTGCTGCGCCACGCTCGAAGCGCAGATAAAAAGGTTCTGCGCGAGCTTCTCGACCGCGGGCACCAGCGCCGGCGGCAGCACCAGCCAGCCCAGGCGCCAGCCGGTCATGCTGAAGTACTTGGAGAAGCTGTTGATCGAGATCACGTCCTCGCCGTGCGCAAGCGCGCTGTGGCCGTAGGCGGCTTCATGGCTCAGGCCGAGGTAGATCTCGTCGACCAGCGTGACGCCGCCGCGCGTGCGCACGGCCTCTGCGATGCGCCGCATCTCGTCGGCGGCGATCGAGGTGCCGGTCGGATTGGAAGGCGACGCGAGCAGCACGCCGCGCGTTTGCGAACGCCACGCCTGCTCCACGGCCCGGGCGCTGAGTTGGTAGCGCTCTGCCGGCCCGCACGGCAGCAACACCGCGCGCGCGTCGACGGCGGCCACGAAGTGGCGGTTGCAGGGGTAGCTCGGGTCGGGCATCAACACCTCGTCGCCGGCCTCGAACAAGGCCAGACAGGCGAGCTGCAGCGCTGCCGAAGCGCCCGCCGTGATGACGATGCGCCCGGGCGCGATGTCCAGGCCGAAACGCTCGGCATACCAGCCGCTCAACGCCTCGCGCAGCGCCTCGAGGCCGGTGGCCGGCGTGTACTGCGTGCGCCCTTCGGCCAGGCAGCGTTCGGCGGCCTCGCGCACCAGCGGCGGCGCGGTGAAATCGGGCTCGCCGATGTTGAGAAAGATCATCGGCTCGCCGCCCTGCAGCGGGTCGCAGGCCCGGCTGGCGGCGATGCGCGCCGCCGCCTTGGCGCACTCCATCACGTAGAAGGGCTCGATGTGATCGAGGCGCCGAGCGAGCTTCATGCGAGCGAGTCCGTAGGCACGAGCTTCATGCGAGCGAGTCCCTGGGCACGAGCTTCATGCGTGCGAGCCGGCAGCCCAACGCCTCAGCCGCGCGCGTCGCGCCGCGCCTGCACCTCGACGGGCCGCAACTCCGAGGCCGCCTTGTCGAGCACGCCGTTGACGTATTTGTGGCCGTCGGTGCCGCCAAAGCTCTTGGCCAGCTCGACCGCCTCGTTGATGGCCACGCGGTAGGGAATGTCGACGCAGTGCTTGAGCTCGTAGGTGCCGATCAGCAACACGCCGTGCTCGATGGGCGAGAGTTCGCTCGTCTTGCGGTCCACGTGCCGGGCGAGCACCGCGTCGAGGTCGGCGGCCTCGACCACGCAGCCGTGGAGCAAGGCATCGAAGTGCGCGGCGTCGGCTTTCTTGAAGTCGTCTTGCTCGCGCATGTGGGCTTCGATGACGCTGGCCTCGCTGCCCGAAAGCAGCCACTCGTACAGCCCCTGCAGCGCGAACTCGCGCGAGCGACGCCGCGAAGACTTCTGCGCCGGGCGCTTGTTGGTGGCGGACTTGTCGGCCGGTTTGGTGCCGGGCCGCGAGGCCGGCTTGGCGGATGCGCTCGGATCGGGATCGGTCAAGACAGTTCTTCCAGCAAATTGGCCATCTCGATGGCCACGCGCGCCGCGTCGCGTCCCTTCGCGTCGGCCCGCGCCCAGGCCTGGGCTTCGTTTTCGACGGTGAGGATGGCGTTGGCGATCGGGGTTTCGTGGTCGAGCGAAACGCGCGTGATACCCGCGCCGCTTTCGTTGCTGATCAGCTCGAAGTGGTAGGTCTCGCCGCGGATGATGCAGCCCAGCGCAATGAGTGCGTCGAAGTCGCGCCGACGCGCCAGCGCCTGCAGCGCGATCGGAATCTCCAGCGCGCCGGGCACCGAGACGTGGTCGATGTGCTTGACTGACACGCCCAGCTGCTCGAGTTCGGCCAGGCAGGCTTGGGCGAGCCGGTCGGTGACGGCGGCATTGAAGCGCGCCTGCACAATGCCGATGCGCAGGTTTTGGCCTTCCAGTTCGGCCACGGTGTTGCCGAAAATGGTGGTGCCCGTGTCAGCGGCTTGCATCAAGGCCTCGCAAGAAAAAAGTGTCGGAACGCTGCGTCATTCGGCGCTAACGAAGCTGCTCACCTCGAGCCCGTAGCCGGCCATGCTCGGCATGCGGCGCGGGCTGCCCAGCAGCTTCATGCGGTGCACGCCGAGTTCGCGCAGGATCTGCGCGCCCACGCCATAGGTGCGAAGGTCCATCTGCCCGCGCGGGGCGGGCGGCGCCGCCGGGTCCTGCGTGAGCTGGCGCAGCAGGCTCTCGCCGGTCTCGCCGCAGTTGAGCAGCACCATCACGCCGCGCTCGGCGGTGCGCAGCGCCGCCAGCGCCTTGGGCAGCGGCCACGAATGTTCGCAACGGCCGGCGTCGAGCAGGTCCATCACCGACAGCGGCTCGTGCACGCGCACCAGCACGTCGTCGTCGGCGCTCCACCGACCGATGGTCAGCGCCAGATGCAGGCCGCCGGAGCGGTCGCGAAAGGCGTGGCAGTCGAACGGGCCTTGCGGCGTGACCAGCGTGCGGTCGGCCACGCGCGTGATGAGCGATTCATTGCGGCTGCGGTATTCAATGAGCGCGGCAATGCTGCCGATCACCAGGCCGTGTTCGCGCCCAAACACCTCGAGGTCGGGCAGCCGCGCCATGGTGCCGTCGTCCTTCATGATTTCGCAGATGACGGCCGCGGGCGTGAGGCCGGCCATCAGCGCGAGGTCACAGCCGGCCTCGGTGTGGCCGGCGCGCATGAGCACACCGCCGTCTTGCGCTTGCAGCGGAAAGACATGGCCGGGCTGCACCAGGTCGCTCGCCTCGGCTTCGCGTGCCACCGCTGCTTGCACGGTGCGCGCGCGGTCGGCGGCCGAGATGCCGGTGGTCACGCCGCTGGCGGCTTCGATCGAGACGGTGAACGCCGTGCCGTGCTGGGTGCCGTTGCGCACGGTCATGGGCGGCAGTCGCAGTCGCTCGCAGCGCTCGCGCGTGAGCGTCAGGCAGATGAGTCCGCGCCCATGCTTGGCCATGAAGTTGATGGCCTGAGCGCTCACGTGGTCAGCGGCGAGCACGAGATCGCCCTCGTTTTCGCGGTCTTCTTCGTCCACGAGGATCACCATGCGGCCGGCCGCCAGCTCGGCAATCAGCGTGGGAACGGGTGACAAAGGCATGGCGCGATTGTAGGTGGCGCTCCTGCACGCGAAGCGGCGCGCGAGGCAGGCAAGCTGAGTAGGCCCGGCCCTAGCCGCCCGGTATCGCGCCGCTCGCCAGCGCGCGCTCCACATAGCGCGCGATCAGGTCGATTTCCAGATTGACGCGCGCACCGGCCGAGAGCGCGCCGAGCGTGGTGTTCTGCAAGGTGTGCGGAATGATGTTGACGCTGAACTCGGTCGTGTCGGCGCCGTCGGCAACGCGGTTGATCGTGAGGCTCACGCCGCTGATCGCGACCGAGCCCTTGTAGGCCAGCATACGGCCCAACGCCAGTGGGGCGGCCACACGCAATTCCCACGATTCACCCACCGCCGCGAAATGGGTGACGACGCCGATCCCGTCGACATGGCCGGCGACCAGGTGGCCGCCGAGGCGGTCGCTCGCACGCAAGGCTTTCTCGAGATTGACGGGGCCGGGCGCATCGAGGCCGGTGGTCTTGTCAAGACTCTCAGCCGACACGTCGACGTTGAACCAGCCGGCGCCTGCCTCGAGACGCGTGGCCGTCATGCAGGCGCCGTTCAGCGCGATGCTGTCGCCGGGCTGTACGTCGTCCAAATAGCCGGCGGGCGCCGCGATCGTCAGGCGCTTGCCGTGGGCGGCGTCGGCGCCGAGGTTCGCCAGGGCGGTGATGTGGCCGAGGCCGCTGATGATGCCGGTGAACATGGCGGCATTGTCTCAGCGCCCGAGGGCATGGCTGACCCGCACGGTCTGTACCGCGCTGCCCGTGCTCAGAAGTCGGCGCGGCCCGGCGGGCGGGCGATGACGCGCAGGTCGTCGCCGACCCGCTCCACGCTCTGATAAGCCAGTGACACGCCGCCGGCCAGGTCGGTCAGCGGCCCGAAGTGCGCCATCTCACGACCCAGCCCCAGCAATGTAGGCGCCAGGTACAGCAGGAACTCGTCGACCAGACCGGCCTTCACGAACGAGCCATTGAGCTTGTGGCCGGCCTCGACATGCAACTCGTTGACTTCGCGCCGCGCCAGATCGTCGAGCATGGCGGCGAGATCCACCTTGCCGCCAACGCCCGGGCAGGGCACGACCGTGACGCCGAGCGCGGCGAGCTGCTGCGCCTTGTCGGCCGCCGCGCCGGCCGGGGCCGCCGCGGTGTAGACGAGCACCTCGCCCGGCGGCTGCAGGATGCGCGCGGCCAAAGAGATCTCGAGCCGCGAGTCGACCACCACGCGCTTGGGCTGCACCCCGGTCGCAACCAGTCGCACATCGAGCCGTGGATCGTCACCCTGCACGGTGCCGATGCCGGTGAGCACCGCACCGGCGCGCTTGCGAAAGGCATGCCCGTCCAAGCGCGCCGCCTCGCCGGTGATCCACTGGCTGGCCCCGTTCTCCAGTGCCGTACGGCCGTCGAGCGACGCCGCGATCTTCATCCGCAGCCACGGGCGCTTGCGGATCATGCGCGAGAAGAAACCGATGTTGAGTTCACGCGAGGCGATGGCAGCGGGGTCGTCGGGAGCGAGTACGGTGACCTCGATGCCCGCGGC
>NZ_JANMWL010000005.1:0-8237 GCF_031393925.1 Methylibium sp.
CCGCCGATCGCCCAGTTCTCGGGGGCGATCGGCCAGCAGCCGCCGCGCACCGTGTCCCGATCGGCGTTCAACTCGCGCACGACGATGTCGGTAAAGCCGCTGAGCAAGCGATGTCGCTCTTCCAGCGACCTCCCCTGCAGCACGAGAAAGTGAAAGTAGGGCGCGCGCGCGCCGCTCTGGCTGACCCGCACGCCGGCCACCGCCGCCAGGCCCGGCGGGTGCAGGTTGATGAACACCCGCACCCTGTCGATCGGGCAGGCAAGCACCTCGGCGTAGAGGCGACTCGACTCGATCAGCAAGCGCTCTAGCTGATGGTCCTCGTAGGCCTTGTCCGCCAAATGAAACTCAACGATGGGCATGCTGGGATCTGTCGTATCAAGGCAAGCCGCGTCGGCGCCCTGCGTCCATGAAAAGCGTGCTGCCGGCCAGCGCGTCGGCCTCGGGCGCCAGCAGAGTGGCAATCGCCCAGGCGACCTGATCGACGGTCGTAAAGGCGCCGATGGCCGACTCTTTTTTCATGCCGGCCAGAACCGCTTCTTCGCTGATGCCCTCGCGCGCGGCACGGTCCGCGGCGATGCGCCGCAGGCGGTCGGTGTCGGCCGGGCCGGGGGCCAGCAGGTGCGCCGTCACGCCGCGCTCGCCGTAGGCCCACGAGAGCTGGCGCATCAGGTTGGCCAGGGCTGCATTGGCCACGCCGGCCGTGGCCGCATAGGCGGTGGGCTCGAAGCCGTAGTGCCCGCCGATGGCCACCAACCGCGAGCCCCGCACCAGGCCATGATCGACGGCGCGCACCAAGCGCATCATGCCGCCGACCTTGATGTTGACGGCGTCGACCACGGCCTGGGTCGGGGCGACGAGCACGCCGCCGGCCGTGGGCACGCCGGGCCCATGGACGACCATGCGCACCGGACCTTCGGTGACGGCCCGAAGGGTGTCGATGGCGTCGTCGTGCGCCATGTCGCAGGCGCAGGCCACCACACCGGAGACCTCGCCCGCCAGCGACCGCACGGACTCGGCGCTGCGCGCCACGGCCACCACCCGCAAGCCGCTGGCGGCGAGCCGCCGGACGATGGCTTGGCCCATGGAGCCGGTGGCGCCGACGACGACGGCGGTTTCGATGACGGTCATGTCGTGAACCTCGTTTCAGGAATCATGGTTGGACTGATGCGCTCGCCTGCGGTCACCGCGCCCAGGGCAAGGGGCTCGGCGCCACGCGTGGAAATCGGGAACCCGGGTCGCGCCGCGGCTAGATAAACCGCACCGACACGCTGCCAAGTTCCTGGTAGCGCGCCACGATGCTGTCGCCGGGTTTGACGGCGACGGCTTCGGTGATGCCACCGCTCATCACGAAGCTGCCCGCGGGCAGCTCTTCGTCGAGTTCGGACAGCACCTTGACCAGCATCGCCACGGCGTCGGCCGGATGGCCGAGCACGGCGCCCGAGGCGCCGAGCCCGACGATTTCGCCGTTTTTCTCCATCACCATGCCCAGGGTGCGCAGATCGATATCACCGAC
The DNA here is from genome assembly GCF_031393925.1 of Methylibium sp. Lineage (GTDB taxonomy): Bacteria > Pseudomonadota > Gammaproteobacteria > Burkholderiales > Burkholderiaceae_C > Methylibium. The sequence continues at coordinate 1,514 of NZ_JANMWL010000005.1, forward strand.
GGCGCGCGGCCTGCCGCCCGCAACGAAACGCGCCGACGAGCCGTTGTCGGCCACCACGCTGGCCAGGTCGAACTTGAAGCCCGAGAAGCGCGAATCGATGATCTCGATGGCCGGCAGCACGAAATCGGTGGCCGCCAACACCTGCTCGCGCGTGCAGTGGGGGCCGGACAAGCTCGCCTTGGTCACGAACGCCACCTCGCACTCCACGCGAGGGTGAACGAGGTCGTCGGTGCGCACTGCGGAGTTCTCGGCGCGCGCCATGTCGGACATCAAAAAGCCGATCGACGGCACGTCCACACCCATTTGCACCATCTTGGCCTTGGAGGTGAGCCCGGCCTTCCAGCCCACCAGCCGATGCCCGCGCGCGATCCAGCGTCGGCGTAGCTCGGACTGCACGGCGTAGCCGTCGGCCAGGCCCATCTGCGGGTAGTCATCGGTGAGTTTCTGGATCGGCTTTGCGCTCAATTGCGCGGCCTCGACGCGGTCGGCGAGCCTTGCGATGTCGTCGCGATTCAAGGTGGGCTTCACAGCGCGCTCCTGCCGAAGAAGTTGGCACGGCAACTGCCCAGGCCGCCGATATGGCAGACCAGTTCATCGCCGTCGCTCACCGCCACCAGCGACGACTGTGAGCCCGAGAGAATGACCTCGCCGGCCTTGAAGGGCATGCCCAGGCGCCCCAGGGTGTTGGCGAGCCAGACCACCGCGTTGACCGGCGAGCCTTGCACGGCCGCCCCCACGCTGGTGGAAAACAGCTCGCCGTTTTTCTCGAGCACCATGCCGGCCAGGGTGAGGTCAATCTTGCGGGGATCGCCCTTCACGTCGCCGAGCAGGAACACGCCGCACGAGGCGTTGTCGGCCACCGTGTCCTGGATCTTGATCTTCCAGTCGCGGATGCGCGAGTCGACGATCTCGAAGCAGGGCGTGACGTAAGCGGTGGCGCGGATCACGTCCATCACGGTCACGCCGGGCCCGACCAGGTCGCGCTCCAGCACGAAGGCGAGTTCGGCCTCGGCCTTGGGCTGGATCAGCGCTGCGAGGTCGACGCCCTGGGCCTGCGTTCTGGACATCGCCGACGTGAGTTGGCCGAAGTCGGGCTCGTAGACGCCGAGAAAATCCTGGATCGGCTTGCTGGTGACGCCGATCTTCTTGCCGACGACCCTCTCGCCGGCCTCGATGCGGCGCGCCACCATGCGCTGCTGAATGCCGTAAGCCTGCACCACCGTGATGCCGGGCTCGCGCTCGAGCAGCGGTGCCACCACCTTGCGGGCCACGAGCGCCTCGTAGAGCTCGTCGCCATAGCGGTCTATCGTTTGCTGGTCCATGCCGTGCGTGCCTCAGTATTTAATGCAGACGTTGCGCAGGTCGGTGTAGAACTCGAGCGAATGCACGCCGCCTTCACGGCCGATGCCCGATTGCTTGGAGCCGCCGAACGGGGTGCGCAGGTCGCGCAGGAACCAGCTGTTGATCCAGGTGATACCGACCTCCACGCCGTCGGCCATGCGGTGAGCGCGCCCGAGATCGCGCGTCCAGATCGTGGTTGAGAGGCCATAGCGGTTGTCGTTGGCCAGGTCCAGCACCTCCTCTTCGCTGTCGAAGGGGCGCAGGTGGCAGCAGGGGCCAAAGATCTCCTCGCGCACGACGGTGGCGGTCTCGGGCAGGCCGGTCCACATGGTCGGCTGCACCCAGGCGCCTTCGGCCAGTTCGGCCGGGAGCGGGGGAACGCCGCCGCCCGTGACCACGGTGGCGCCTTCGGCCACGGCGCGCTCGTAGTACGACAGCACCTTGCGCTTGTGTTCCTGGCTGATGAGCGGGCCGTAGTTCGCGCCCGCATCTTTGGGGCGACCGTATTTCACGCTCTCGCAGCGCAGCTTGAGCGCCTGCACGAAGCGGTCGAAGAGCGGCCGCTCGACGTACACGCGCTCGGTACCGAGGCAGACCTGGCCGGTGTTGAGGAAGGCCGAGCGGAAAATGCCGTCGACCGCGGCATCGAAGTCGCAGTCGGCGAACACGATGCCCGCGTTCTTGCCGCCGAGCTCGAACGACACGTCGCGTATGCCGTCGGCGGCCGCCTTCATGATGGCCGCACCGGTGCGGGTTTCACCGGTGAAGGTGATGGCGTCGACGCCGTCGTGGCGGGTGATGAATTCGCCGGCCGCGGCGGGGCCGAAACCGTGGACGACGTTGTAGACGCCCTTGGGCACGCCCACCGCGTTCATCACTTCACCCAGCAAGGCGGCGGTGGCGGGGGTTTCTTCGGAAGGTTTGACGACCACGGTGTTGCCACAGGCGAGCGCCGGCCCGACCTTCCAGGTCATCAGCAGGAAGGGCGCGTTCCAGGGGCTGATGACGCCGATCACGCCCTTGGGCTTGCGAATGGCGTAGTTGAGGGCGCCGCGGCCGTCGGGCGTGTCCATCTGAAACGCCTCGGTCGCAACGTTCTTGATGACATCCGCGAAGATCTTGAAGTTGGCCGCACCGCGCGGCACGAAGGCATGCGCGATCACATGGTGAGGCTGGCCGGTGTCGGCCTCCTCGGCGGCCACGAAGTCATCGAAGCGGCGCGTGATCTCGTCGGCCACCGAGTGCAGCATGGCGACGCGCTTTTCGGTGCTCATGCGCGACCAGTCGCCGCGCAGTGCTGCGCGCGCCGCGGCCACCGCCGCGTCCACCTCGGCCTGGCCGCCTTCGGCCACGCGCGCGATCAGGCGGTTGTCCAGCGGGGAACGCTTCTCGAAAGTTTGGCCGCTGGCGGACGGCGTGTATTCGCCGTTGATGAAATGCTGGATGGTCTGCAAGCTGGGTCTCCTCGAGCCCGCGCCGTCACAGGCGAGCAGGCGGGGCCGGTCAGTTTAGAAACCAGCCGCCGCGGCGGTCCAATACCTTTTGTCCGTCCGCCCGATACCTGCGGCATCTCGTCGGCAATGATGCGGGGCCAAGCCGCGCCGTCGCGTCATTGAAAGCGACGAATCACACCGTCGCGGCGATGGGAATCGCGCGCTTCTCCGCGGCGGCTTCTTCCTTCAACATCTTGTCGAGCAGCCACAACATCTTGCCGGGCCCCGCGTCATGCACGATGTCGATGGTCTTGAAGTCGGGCTTTTCCGAGATGTTGCGGTGCTGCGCCTCGAGCGTGAGCTTGTCTTCGAGAAAGGCCGCGTCGATCGCTTCCTTGAGCAGGTCGCTCAAGCCCGGGGAGTCGGTCGCCCTGCTGGCGCCCCATGAGTAGTAGTACTGCACCGAGTCGGCGTCGCACGGCGTGACCGCCTGGCAAGAGTAGGAGTCCAGCACCAACTGCCCATCGGACGGCCCCTCGGTGGCCGTGCCGGCAACGTACACCTTGAAGTGCAGGACAAAGTTGCACGGCACGGAAAACTGCACGTCGAAGTGCAGGTCGAAGCGCATGTCCGGCGGAAACAGGTGCTGCGCGAAGCGCGTCACCGGCACGTTGCGAAGCCAGATGTCGCTGTCGATACCGCGCGGACGCATGGTCATGCGGGGCCGCACGAGTTCGTATTCGCGTGTGCCGCCAAAGGTCGCATCGTGAACCCACGCAATGTGCGTGAGATCCATTAGGTTGGCGATCTCGAGGCGGTAATTGGTCTTGACGTGCACCTGGGACGTCTTGATGTTCCAGCCCGCGTCGCCGGGTCCGACCGAAAAGCAGATCAGCGCGGGGTCGGCCTTGACCGCGTCACCCATCCAGACCCAGATCCAGTTGTCTTTTTCGACGACCGGAAAGGCGCGCACGCATGCCCGCTCGGGGATCGTCGTCTGGCCGGGAATTTCGTTGCACTGGCCGTCCGGGCCGAACTTCATGCCGTGGTACATGCAGCGCAGCGAGTCGCCTTCCTTGCGGCCCAGCGAGAGGGCGGCCTGCCGGTGCGGGCACCGGTCCTCGAGCGCCACGACCGCGCCATCGAGCTTGCGATACAGGACGACCGATTCGCCGGCGATTCGCCGCGAAAGCACGGCGGTCTTGCCCTGGCTCAGCTCATGGTCCCAACCCGCGCAGTACCAAGCGTTCTTGACAAACATGATGGCCTCCTGGACCCAATGGTTGCACTCTTGAGAGTGCCGTCGAGCCGGGACCCGATAAAAGTTCGGCGAAGATAAAGCCGACCTCGGGAGCAGTCCAGTACTTTTGTTATCCCGGCGAAAAACCGCCTCGGTATCGCGCGGCGCGCGGCGCGTGGCTCGACAGGCCGGCGCTGCCGCCGCGGCCGACACCGCAGCGGATCGAAGCCGGCGCCGGAATGGGTCGGCGGCAACGGGTAAACCATGATGCTTGCGCTGCCGCACGGCGGCGCGATAGTCGATCCGCATCTGCGCTAGCCTCTCGGGCAGCGCCCCCGCACGAGGGGCGCCTGGTCGAGGCCGGAGGTGCGGGCGAAATGCGTTTGCTGCTGGTCGAGGACGACCGAATGATCGGCGAGAGCCTGCGCGCTGCGCTCAAGCTCGAAGGGCATGCGCTGGACTGGGTGCGCGACGTGGCGGCGGCCCAGGCGGCGCTGGCGACCGAGCGCTTCGACCTGGTGCTGCTCGACCTCGGCCTGCCGCCCGAGCGTGCATCGGCCGGGCCCGCGGTCGACGTGCCCGCCGGCAGCGAGGGCCTGGCCGTGCTGCGCGGTCTGCGTGCGCGCGGCGACACCACCCCGGTGATCGTGATCAGCGCGCGTGAGGCGCTCGGCCAGCGCGTGGCCGGCCTGGACGCGGGCGCCGACGACTATCTCGTCAAGCCGTTCGAGTTCGACGAACTGCAGGCGCGCATCCGCGCCGTCTCGCGCCGCCATGCCGGGCGCGCGCAACCGCTGCTCGCGCACGGCGACGTGACACTCGATCCGGCCACGCGCCAGGTTAGCCAGGGCGGCCGGCCGGTCACGCTCTCGGCGCGCGAGTTCGCCGTCCTCGAAGCGCTGATGACACGCCCCGGCGCCTTGCTCTCGCGCGCGCAGCTCGAAGACCGTCTCTACGGCTGGGGCGACGCGGTGGAAAGCAACGCCGTGTCGGTCTACATCCACCAACTGCGCCGCAAGCTCGGTGCCGATTTCATTCGCAACGTGCGTGGCGTCGGCTATTTCGTCGGCGGCGCCGTAGTGTGAAAAGGCCCTGGTCTGCATGAACTCGCTGCGTGCTCGCCTGCTGCTGTTGCTGGGCGCCTTGCTCACGCTCGCGGCGGTGGTGATGGGCGGCGTGACCTACCGCACCGTGCTGGCCGAGACCGAGGCGCTGTTCGACTACCAGTTGCGTCAGATGGCGCTTTCACTGCGCGACCAGGGTGAGATCGCGCCCGACCAGGCGCGCGCGCTGGCCGACGAGCAACTCGATTTCGTGGTGCAGATCTGGACCGCCGACGGCCGCAGCATCTATGCCTCGCGCGCGCACAGCGCGCTGCCCACGCGCGCCTACCTGGGTCTCGCGCACGCGTCGGTGGCCGGCGAGACCTGGCGCACCTTCAGTGTGGCCACGCGCGAGCGCGTGATCCAGGTCGCGCAGCCGCTGCGCATCCGCCAGCAACTGGCGGCCGACGCGGCGCTGCACAGCGTGCGCCCGCTGCTGTGGGTCTCACCGCTGCTGGCGTTGGCGATCTGGTGGATCGCGCTGCTCACCCTGAGGCCCTTGGGGCAGGTCGCTCTCGACGTGCGCCAGCGCAGCGAAGCTTCGCTCGAGCCCTTGCCCACGCGCGGCCTGCCCGACGAGATCGCGCCGCTGGTCGAAGCGCTCAACGGCCTGCTGCAGCGCCTGGGCCAGAGCCTCACCACCCAGCGCGCCTTCGTGGCCGACGCCGCGCACGAGCTGCGCTCGCCGCTCACCGCGCTCAAGCTGCAGTTGCAGTTGCTGCGTCGCTCGCCGCGCGACGCGGCGCGTGGCGTCGCCATCGATGCGCTCGCCGCCGGCATCGATCGCGCCGCGCGCCTGGTCGAGCAGTTGCTCACCCTGGCGCGCAGCGAGCCCGGCTCGGGGGCACTGGTGAGCGAGCCGCTTGACCTGGGTGAGGTCGTGCGCCAGGCGCTCGCCGACACCGTGCCCTACGCCGTCTCGCGCGGCGTCGAGCTGGAGTTGCTGGCCAGCGAGCCGGTGGCGGTGAACGGCGATGCCGCCGCGCTGGCGGCACTGGCGCGCAACCTCGCCGACAACGCGGTGCGCCACGCGCCAGTCGCAAGCACCGTGCAGATGCGCGTGTTCAGCGACGCCGGCCTGGCCACGCTGCAGGTCGACGACGCCGGGCCGGGCATCGTGCCCGAACAGCGCGAGCGCGTGTTCGATCGCTTCTATCGCCACGGCGGCGGCGAGGGCGCAGGCACCGGCCTGGGCCTGGCGATCGTGCGCAACGTCGCCACCGCACACGGCGCGAGCGTGGAGCTCGGCGATTCACCGATGGGCGGGCTGCGGGTGAGCGTGCGCTGGGCCGGTGTGACTGCCGTGCCCGCCGGGCAGCGGCTGGGCAAGGAACCGGCGCAGTAGCTTGGGCGACACCCACCGCGCGCACCGCAGCCGACGAGCGCCGGTCCGCCCGTCCGCCCGCCCGAGTCCGCCCCTCTTAACTTTCGCTTCACGCTCGTCTAACCGTGGCTTAACCGCGCTGGCCTACCTTGTCGGTCATGCGGACGCTGGGCTCCGCATCCACCCGAACCAGGAGTCAGAGCATGCGAATGAAGTCACTCAGCGCCGCCATGGTGGCCGCCGGTGTGTTGGCGGTCGGCACGGCCGGCGCATTGGAATGGGG
>NZ_JANMWL010000031.1:0-16768 GCF_031393925.1 Methylibium sp.
CGGCGTCCGCGGGTGACGTCGAGCGCGGTGTGGATCAGCTGGGCTTCGAACTTGTGCGTGAGCGCGTCCCACACATCAGGCACGCCGGCCTCGAGCATGGCGCGGGCCTCGCGCTCGAGGTCGAGCAACCACGGTCCCGCCAGCGCGCCGACCTGCGGTGCGGCGCCCGGCGCTCGCATCGATGCGCCCGCTTCGCTTTCGCCGGCCGCAGGCGCGGTGAGTGCAGCGTTGCCATTGCCGGCCACGGCCCCTGCAGAGGGCATCGACAGCTCCGGCGGCAAGTCCTTCGCATCGATCGTCTGCGCCGGTGCCATGACGGTGAGCCAGTGGCAGATGTTCTCCAGCTGGCGCACGTTGCCCGGGTAGTCGAAGGCGACGAGTCGCGCAAGCGCCGGCTCGCTCAGGCGCTTGGCCTCCACGCCAAGCTCGCGCGCGCTTTTTCCCATGAAGGATCGCGCCAGCGCCGGGATGTCTTCGCGCCGCTCGCGCAGCGCCGGCAGGCGCAGGCGGATCACGTTGAGACGGTGAAACAGGTCTTCTCGGAAGGCGCCTTGCTTGACGCGTTGCTCCAGGTCCTGGTGGGTCGCGGCGATGACGCGCACGTTGCTCTTGAGCGGGTTGTGGCCGCCCACGCGGTAGAACTGCCCGTCGCTGAGCACGCGCAGCAGCCGCGTCTGCAGGTCAAAGGGCATGTCGCCGATCTCGTCGAGGAACAGCGTGCCGCCGTCGGCCTGCTCGAAGCGCCCGCGCCGCGTCGTCTGCGCGCCGGTGAAGGCGCCGCGCTCGTGGCCGAACAGCTCGCTCTCGAGCAAATCCTTCGGTATTGCCGCCGTGTTGATCGCCACGAACGGGCCCTTGCTACCGGCTTCGCCGCGCGGGCTGTGCTTGTGCAGCGCGCGCGCCACCAGCTCCTTGCCGGAGCCGCTCTCGCCGGTGATGAGCACGGTGACGTTGCTCTGGCTCAGCCGGCCGATGGCGCGGAACACGTCCTGCATGGCCGGCGCCTGGCCGAGCATTTCGGGCAGCACCGTGGCGCGCTCGTCACTGACCTCCTCGCGCACGCTCTCGTCGAGCGCGCGGCGGATGAGCTCGACCGCCTTGGTCAGGTCGAAGGGCTTGGGCAGGTATTCGAAGGCGCCGCCCTGGAAGGCCGAGACGGCGCTGTCGAGATCGGAGTAGGCGGTCATGATGATGACCGGCAGCCCCGGCAGCCGCTCCTTCACCGCCGCCAGCAGCTCGATGCCCGAAGCGCCGGGCATGCGGATATCGCTCACCAGCACCTGCGGCTGGTCTCCGGCGTCGAGCGCGGCGAGCACGTCGCGCACGTTGCTGAAGCTGCGCACGGCAAGTTCCTCGCGCTCCAGCGCCTTCTGAAGCACGAAGCGGATGGATTGGTCGTCGTCAACGATCCAGATGGGTTTCATGCGGGTCTGCGGTTCCTCTGCGCCGGGGTGCGCCCCGCCCCCGATGGAAGGTCAGGGCAAGGGCATCGTAATCTTGAACAGCGTGCGGCCCGGCTCGCTCTCGCAATCGATCGTGCCCTGGTGTTGGGTCACGAAGGTCTGCGCGAGCGTGAGTCCGAGACCCGAACCGCCTTCGCGCCCCGAAACCAGCGGATAGAAGATGCGATCACGGATGTTCTCGGGCACGCCCGGCCCGTTGTCCTCGACATGCAATTCCAGTGCCAAACGAAAACGCTGCTTGCCCAGCGTCACCTGGCGCGCCACGCGGGTGCGAAACACGATGCGCGCGTCGCCAGCGGCCACGCGGTCGGCCAGGGCGTGCGCGGCGTTGTGCGCGATGTTGAGCACCGCCTGGATGAGCTGTTCGCGGTCGCCGCGAAAATCGGGGATCGAGGTGTCGTAGTCGCGCACGAGCGCCAGGCCCTTCGGGAATTCGGCCAGGATCAGCGCGCGCACGCGCTCGCAAACCTCGTGGATGTTCACATCGCTCACCACGTGCGGGCGACGGTGCGGCGCGAGCAGGCGGTCGACCAGCGCCTGCAGGCGGTCGGCCTCGTGGATGATGACCTGCGCGTATTCGCCGAGCGCCTTGGACTCGACCTCCATCTGCAGCAACTGCGCAGCGCCGCGGATGCCGCCCAGCGGGTTCTTGATCTCGTGCGCCAGGTTGCGGATCAGCTCCTTGGTGGCCTGCACCTGGTCGTGCGCGCGCTCCTCACGGTCCTGGCGCGTCTGTTGCTCGATTTCGATCAGCTCCACCAGCGTGGCGTCCGACGCCTCCATCTGGTTGACGATCACATGCACCAGCAGCGGCTCACCGCTCGCGCCGTGCGGGCGCCGCAACTGGGCATCCAGGCGGCTGGTGGAGAACTCGTTGCGCGCCACCGCCGCCACCGTGTCGCGCAGCAGCTCGGGCTCGGCGAACCACTCGAACCAGTCGCGCTTGAGCACGTTGCGGCGCGACAGCCCCAGCACGTTCTCGAACGCGGCGTTGGCGAAGCGGCAGCCACCATCGGGCTGCACCACGGCGACCATGGTGGCGAGCAGGTCGAAGGCTTCGCGCCAGTCCGCCGTGGCAACGGGTGGCGCGGCGGCCGGGGAGGCGTTCATCGCGTCACGCTGAGCGGGCAATGGCCTGGGCGCAGTGCGGCTCAGTTGACCGCGCCGAGCTTGGCGATCTCGCGCTTGAGCGCCGCGATGTCGCTCTCCGAACGATCGATGTTCGCCTTGAGCTCGGCGGTGCGATCAAGGTACTTCTGGTAGTTGCGCTCGTCACCGCGACGCTCGGGCTGACCGTTGTTGAATTCTTGCTTGAGCCCGGCCAGGCGCTCCTCCTCACGTCGCAGTTCACTCTCGAGGATGCGGCGCTTGTCGGCGTCGCGTACACGCTGGTCGGACGGGTCAACGCGGGAGTCGGACGGCCGGGGCGATGACGCACCATTGACACCGCCCGCGCCATTGCTCGCGCTGGTGGCAGGAACGCGCTTGGCCGGACCCTGGATCACCGTGATCGGTGCGCCCTCGAGCGGCTTGCAGCCTTTGGTGGTGGCCTCCTTGGGCGTGATCGTGTCGGTGTAGAGGTTGCCGGGGCACTTGTAGACGACTCGCTCCTGTGCAGTGCTCACGCCGGCCAGCAAACCCATCAATCCCACACCGATCCAAACCTGACGTCCAAACATTCGTTGCCCCTCGCGCATTGCGCACCGCACGCAGCCGGTGCGGCGACTCCTGTCAATTCTCTAAGGAGTATCCGGTATCACTGCGGGTTCAACGCTCGTGCGGACCGCCACGAGGACGACACCAAGAAAAAGGGACGGCACAAGCCGTCCCTCTGTCACGATCCGTCGGCCCGAAAGGCCGCGCACCGCTCGATCAAAGCGCGTAGTACATGTCGAACTCGATCGGGTGGGTGGTCATGCGGAATCGCGTGACCTCCTGCATCTTGAGTTCGATGTAGGCGTCGAGGTAGGCGTCGGTGAACACGCCGCCCTTGGTGAGGAAAGCGCGGTCCTTGTCCAGGTACTCGAGCGCCTGGTCGAGGCTGTGGCAGACGGTCGGGATCTTCGCGTCCTCGTCTGGCGGCAGGTGGTAAAGGTCCTTGGTGGCAGCCTCGCCCGGATGGATCTTGTTTTCCACGCCGTCCAGACCGGCCATCAGCAACGCGCTGAAGGCGAGGTAGGGGTTGGCGGTCGGGTCCGGGAAACGCGCTTCGATGCGGCGGCCCTTGGGGTTGGCCACGTAGGGGATGCGGATCGCGGCCGAGCGGTTCTTGGCCGAGTAGGCCAGCTTCACCGGCGCCTCGAAGCCCGGCACCAGACGCTTGTAGCTGTTGGTGCCTGGGTTGGTGATGGCATTGAGCGAGCGCGCGTGCTTGATGATGCCGCCGATGTAATGGAGGGCAAACTCCGACAGGCCCGCGTAGCCGTCGCCGGCAAACAGGTTCTTGCCGTCCTTCCACACCGACTGGTGTACGTGCATGCCCGAGCCGTTGTCGCCGACGATGGGCTTGGGCATGAAGGTCGCGGTTTTGCCGTAGGCATGCGCGACGTTCTGGATCACGTACTTTTGCAACTGCAGCCAGTCGGCGCGCTGCACCAAGGTGCTGAACTTGGTGCCGATTTCCATCTGGCCGGCGGTCGCGACCTCGTGGTGATGGACCTCGACCGGGATGCCCAGCGACTCGAGGATCAGGCACATCTCAGAGCGCAGGTCCTGAAAGCTGTCGACCGGTGGCACCGGAAAGTAGCCGCCCTTGACGCCCGGGCGGTAGCCGGTGTTGCCGTGCTCATAGTCCTTGCCGGTGTTCCACGCGGCTTCTTCGGATTCGATCTTCACGAAACAGCCCGACATGTCGGAATTCCAGCGCACGCTGTCGAACACGAAGAACTCGGGCTCGGGGCCGAAGTAGGCCGCGTCGCCCAGACCCGAGGCCTTCATGTAGGCCTCGGCGCGCTTGGCCAGCGACCGCGGGTCGCGCTCATAGGGCTTGCCGTCGCCCGGCTCGATGACGTCGCAGGTCAGGATGATCGTCGGCTCTTCAAAGAACGGATCGACGTTGGCGGTGTTGGGGTCCGGCATCAGCAGCATGTCGGAGGCTTCAATGCCCTTCCAGCCGGCGATCGACGAGCCGTCGAAAGCATGGCCCGCAGTGAACTTCTCTTCATCGAAGTGGGACACGGGCACGGTGACGTGCTGTTCCTTGCCGCGGGTGTCGGTGAAACGGAAGTCGACGAACTTGACTTCGTTTTCCTTCACCATCTTCATCACGTCAGCGACGGTCTTGGCCATCAGAATCTCCTAGCGGGACGTTGGTATGTGTTCGAAGGGTGGGGCGAGCGGGCCTTCGCCCGGTCCCGGTATTGGCCCCGAAAGGCCCGCGGCAATTTAGCAGAAAGCATGCCCATATTTGGTCCGCATTCAAAACGAAATCCGCGCCGATGCCTCGTGCGCGAATCCGCCTTGCACCATGTCAACGCCAGACCTGCCGTTGTTTGGTGCGAAACCGACCGCTTCAACGCACCACTTCCGGGCCAAGCCGTGCACCGTGCGCGGCCAGACCGTCGAGCAGCACACGGTAGGCGGCTTCGAGCTGGTCGGGGTCGCCCTTGACGCCAAGCTCGATGTGGCGGCCGTGAACGGGGTGGTCCACGCTGGGCAGACTGAACACGCGAATGCCGGCACAGCGCGCCTCGATGTCCTCCATCAGCGGCGTGAGCGTCGCCTCCATCGCGCCATAGACGACGACCGAGCGCTCGCCCTGCACATGGCGCCCGTGCAGCGCGGCGTACTGCGTGTCGAGCACCCACGCGATCATCGGCCAGGCCATGACCGGAAACCCCGGCACGAAATGCACCGCACCCCCGGCCTGGCCGTCGCAGCTGAAGCCGGCGATCTTGTTGTAAGGGTTGGGAATGATGCGAGCGCCCTGCGGAAAGCAGCCCATGTCGAGGCGGTGCCGGTTGTCGTCGCGCTCCGGCTCGTAGGGCAGGCCTTGTTCGGCGGCGATCTCCTGCATGCGCTGGGTGATCAGCTCGCGCGCCTCGGGGTGCAGCGCCAGCGGCACGCCGAGCGCGGCGGCGGCGCACTGGCGGGTGTGGTCGTCGGGCGTTGCGCCGATACCGCCGCAGGACAACACGGCCGCGCCGCTGGCGAAGGCATCGCGCAGCGCTTGGGTGATGAGCTGGCGGTCGTCGCCCACGTAGCGCGCCCACGCCAGTTGAAGGCCGCGCTCGGCGAGCAGCGCCACCACCTTGGTGAAGTGCTTGTCCTCGCGTTTGCCGGAGAGGATTTCATCGCCGATGATGATCAGGCCGAAATCCATCACGCCCCCCCTCGCGCAGCCACGGGCGACACCGCCTCGGGCTGGCTGGCGCGCAGCGCCTCGAGCGCTGCCAGGGCGTAATGAATGAACCACAGCGCCGAGAACGCAAACACCAGCGTGTAGAGCCACACCGACACCACGATGAGCAGCGGCGCGAACACCAGCGAGACCACGCTCACCGCCCACACCAGGGCGGGCGCGGCACCGAGGTAGCCGGTGACGATGCCGATGCCCAACAGTGGCAGGCGATGCCCTCGCATGAGCGCGAGCCGCTCCTGGCGCGAGGCGTGTTCGGCAAGCGCGTCGAAGCTCATGACGCGGTAACTCAGCCAGCCCCAGATGAGCGGCGGCAGCAGCAACACCAGCGGCGGGATCAGCCACAGCGGCGTCGAAACCACCAGCACCAGCAGCGCGACGATGGTGGCGCCGAGCGACACCAGCGCTCCGCGCCACGCCGGCTCGCCATGGCGCCGCTCGAGCAGCGGAAAGCGCCGCTGCGCGACCAGGTCGACGAGCCTCGGCATCATCATCAGCGCCACCATCAGCAGCGACACGATCACCACCACCGGCACCGCCAGCGCCACCACGATCAGCGGCGCAATGAAGCCGCGCAGGCCACCGCCACCGACCGAGGCGAGCCAGCCGAGCACGCTGGCCGACAGCGACCACGCATCGAGCCGCTCGCGCACGGCCATGAGCGCGCTTTCCCAGAAAAAGTAACCCAGCACGCCCGCCAGCAGGCCGGTCACCAGCAGCGGCACGACCGACCACCAGATGACGCGAGGATGCAGACAATAGGCGGCGGCGCGCCAGAAGGAATCGATCATTGAAGGCATCGCGCGAGCATACCCAAGGGCGCAATCACCGCGCTCGGGCGCGGACCCAGCGCAGCTTCGCGTGCCCAGCGCACGGCCCGTGCCACGACACCATGCACACTCTGGCCCGACCATGACATCGGCCCACCACGCGCCCGCCCTCGGCATCGACCTCGGCGGCACCAAGATCGAAGCCCTGCTGCTCGACGCCAGCGGTGTCGAACGTTGGCGCGAGCGCGTGGCCACGCCGCAGGGCGACTACCGCGCCACGCTGGCGGCGCTGGCACGGCTGGTCGTGCGCGGGCGCGCCGCGGCGAGCGGTGCAGCCTGCAGCGTCGGCGTCGGCGCACCGGGCTCGGTGGGCTCGGGCGGGCTCGTCAAGAACGCCAACTCGACCTGCCTGAACGGCCAGGCGCTACAGCGAGACCTCGAGGCGTTGATCGGCCAGCCGGTGGCGCTGGCCAACGACGCCAACTGCCTGGCGCTGTCCGAGGCGACTGACGGCGCCGGGGCAGGCGCGGCAGTGGTGTTCGCGGTGATCCTGGGCACCGGCGTCGGCGCCGGCATCGCGGTGCAGGGTCGCGTACTGCAGGGCCCGAACGCGCTGGCCGGCGAATGGGGCCACAACCCACTGCCGTGGTCGCGCGATGACGAGCGGCCGGGCGCGCTTTGCTACTGCGGCGCACGCGGCTGCATCGAGACCTGGCTCGCCGGCCCGGCGCTGGCCGCGGACCACCTGCGCCACGGCGGCGCGGCGCTCGCTGCCAGCGACATCGGGCGGGCCGCGGCGGCCGGCGACGTGGCCTGCGACGCGAGCCTCGCGCGGCACGCCGAGCGACTGGCGCGCGCGCTTGCGACGGTCGTGAACCTGCTCGACCCGGACGTGATCGTGTTGGCCGGGGGCGTCTCGCGGTTGCACCGGCTGGTCGAGCGCGCCAGCGCCGCCATGCCGGCGCACATCTTCGGCGCGCGCAACGATCCGCCGCGGCTCTGCCTCGCGCTCGCGCGGCATGGTGACTCGTCGGGCGTGCGCGGCGCCGCCTGGCTCGGCCGCGCCCTCGCGTAGCCACAGCGCCGCGACATTTTCCGGAACCGGCGCAGGAAGCTGCGCCGCTACATCTGCCGGAACAAGTGCCAGGTAGCTGCGGCTGACCGTCAACAGTTCTTGCCTGCCCTCGAGCTGGACGTCGGCGTTTTCGTTCGGCCCGCGCAGCACCTGTGCCACCTGGTGCAGGTTGACGATGGTCGAGCGGTGGATCTTGGCGAAGCGCTGCGCGTCCAGCTCTTCGACCAAATGCGGATCGAGCGGCGGATCATCGGCGATCAGCGCGGTGGGCCGCTCGTGCATGTCAGCCCCGCGTTAGCCGAAGACGGCGGCCGCATGCCCGAGGCGACGCAGAACTCGGGAGCGGTCCGGCGCCCGGTCCGCGCGATTGCGGTTGCCATCGACCTCACGTCAGCCCCTCGAGCGGCAGCACCATCTCCGCACGCAGGCCGCGGCCGCCCTCGCCCACCAGCAAATCGAGCCGCACGCCCGGGCCGCAGAAGACGGCCAGGCGCAGACGCAGGTCGGCCAGGCCCGCGCCCGCCGTGGCGGTGGCGTCCATGCCCACGCCGGTGTCGGTGACCCACCCGCGCAGCGCCGGGGCATCGCGGGCCGCGCCGACGGCGATGTGCCCACACCGCTCGGCCGGGTCGATGCCGTGGCGCACGGAGCACCCCCTCGCGGGTAGCACCGCAGGTGCGTGGCCGGTACCTCAGCCGACGCCGACCAAGCGCCACGCCAGGCCGGCAAGCGCTGCCGCGCCGAGCACCGGCAGCACACCGATGCGAAAACGCAGCAGCGCCAGCGCTGCTGCCGCGCCGATCACGAGCGCCGGCCAATCGATGCCGGCGCGCTGCGGCCAAAGCACCTGCTCGGCGAAGTAAAGGCCGAGTTGCGCAATCACGCCGACCACCGCGGCGCTGATGGCCGCCAGCGGCGCGGTGAAGCGCAGGTCATCCCGCGTCGCCTCGACCAGCGGTGCGCCGGCGAAGATGAAAACGAACGAAGGCAGGAAGGTAAAGAAGGTGACGACAGCGGCCGCCACCACGCCGGACAGCAGGGCAGAGTCGACGAAGGGCTGCTGCCAGCCGCCGAGAAAGCCGACGAAGCTCACCACCATGATCAGCGGGCCGGGCGTCGATTCGCCGAGCGCCAGGCCGGCGAGCATCTGCGTTGCGCTCAACCAGCCGTGCTGCTCCACCGCCCCCTGCACCACATAGGGCAGCACCGCGTAGGCGCCGCCGAAGGTGAGCAGCGCGGCCTGGGTGAAGAAGCGCGCCATCTGCGCGAGCAGGCCGTTCGCGCCACCCCAGGCCACCAACACTGAATAGCCGGCGGCGCCGAGCGCAAGTCCGAGCGCCAACGTGGCGAGCAGCCGGCGCGCGCGAAAGCTTGCGTGTGCGGGCGTGGGCGTATCGTCGTCGATCCAGGCGGGCGCACTGATGGCCTTGCTGTGGGGCCCGTGGGCCGCGTCGGCAACCGACGGCCCCGGCCACCAGCGGCCCTGCGCCCAGCCGATGCCGGCCGCAACCCCGAGCACCCAGGGAAACGGGATCGCCGCCAGCATCGCCAGCAACGAGCCCCCCGCAAGCGCCCAATGCAGCGGCGTCTTCAGCGCGCGACTGCCGAGCCGCCAGGCGGCCTGCGCGACGAGTGCCACCACCGCCGGCTGCACGCCGTAGAGCACCGCCTGCACCAGCGGATGCTTGCCTTGCGCGGCATAGAGCCATGACAGACCGATGAGCAGCAGCAGCGAGGGCAGCACGAACAGCGCGCCGGCCGCCAGGCCGCCCGCGGTGCGGTGCATCAGCCAGCCGATGTAGGTGGCGAGTTGCTGCGCCTCGGGGCCGGGCAGCAGCATGCAGTAGTTGAGCGCGTGCAGGAAGCGGCGCTCCGAAATCCAGCGGCGACGCTCCACCAGTTCGGCATGCATCAGCGCGATCTGTCCGGCCGGCCCGCCGAAGCTGATGCAGCCCAGCTTGAACCAGTAGCGCAGGGCCTGCCCGAAGGACACCGGCGCCGGTGCGCCGCCGACGGCCCCGGGCGCGAGCCGATCGGAACTCATTCCTGCACCGTTCGCGCGGCGCGCTGTCCCGCCAAGCGGGAGCATTCAAGCTCGGGGATGCCCTTCTCGCTCATCGCCTCAGGAGCCAGCGCGTTGCAGGCGGGCGGACAGGGCTTGCGACAGTGACTCGGCGCTGTCGCTCAGGTGCGCCCGCGTTTCGGCGCTGAGCTTGCGGCGCCTTTGCGCTGCGTCGAGCCGCGCCAGCAGCGCCTGCGACTGCGCCCGCAGCAGGCTGCGCGCGTCGGCACGGCTCAGCGCGCCCGGGCGCAGCAGCAGCGCGCTGAGCCGGTTGACGTGCTCGCGCTGCAGCTCGCGACGCGGCGCGGTGATGTCGGCACCGCTGGCCAGCTCCGACCACACGTCGCGCGTGAGGCGCTCGTACAGCTCGGAGAGCGCCAGCGCGTCGGCCTTGTGGCTGGCCTTGGCCTCGCTGTCGAGCATGCGCGCGGCGACGCTATCGCTCATCAGCTGCCCCAGGGCGTTGCGCTGCAGGTCGATGACCGCGCTGCCCAGCGAGTAGTCGGTGGCCAGCGGTCCGTCGCCGGCAAAGTAGGCGTCGGTGCGCTCGGCGAAGTCGGGCGCGAGGCGGCGCTGCAGTGCGGGCGACAGACGCACGCTGTCCGCGGCCAGAAGGCCGCGCGAGAGCACGTCCAGCGCTTCGCGCTGCTGCGCTGCCGGCACCGGCTGCAACGGGTCGCGGCCACTGCCGGGGGCGTCGCGCAGGGTGCGCACGCCACCGATCTGGCGCGTGAGCACGCTGGCGGCGCGGCCGAGATCGCGCAGCGCGTAGCCGACCGAGCGGCGCAACACCGCGTAATCGGTGCCGGGCTTGAGCACGCGCGACTCCTGGCGCTCGAGCAGGTCGCGCGCGATGGCCACGCGCTTGCGGGCGAACGCGACCGGGTCGTCACCCAGGTCGAATTGCAAGGATTCGGGGTCGATGCCGAGCGAGTTGTCTTCGTCGGTGCCGTAGGCCAACTCGGGCTCGGCGCTGCGTGCCGCGATACGCGCCAGCTCGCCCGCCTCTTCGTCGGCCGCCAGCGGTTTGTAGCCGTACTCGATGGCCCAGTAATCGTAGGGGCCGAGCATGGACTGGAACGGCGCACCACCGCGGGTGCCGGGCGCCGGCAGGTTGACCGAGACGTACTCCATCACCGAGCCAGTCAACGCATGGCTGGCGGTGAAGCGCGCGTCGGAGAGCTGCTGTTCGCTGTAGATGCGCGAGGCGCGGAAGTTGTGACGCAGGCCCAGCGTGTGGCCGACCTCGTGCATGGTCACGTCCTTGAGGTAGGCCAGCACATAGGTCTCGGCCTCGGGGCTCGCCGGGTCGATGTCGCCGCGCGCCTCGAGCACGTCCAGCGCGTAGCCGAGTTGTTCGGTCGCAGCATCGGCGTAACTGCAAGCGCCTGGCTCGTCGTGCGCATCGGCCGGCGCGGCGGGCGCCGCGAGCACCTGCGAACGCTCGGCGCGGCGCGCACGCGAGGACAGGCTTTCGATGCCGATATCGGCGTCGATGATCTCGCCACTGCGTGGATCGACGTGGCTCGGGCCGATCGCGCCAAACGAGGGCGAGGCATTCGTCATCCAGCGCACCGAGGCGCGGTTCACGTCGAGCGTGTCGAAGTCAGCGTCCTCGGGCTGCACCTGCACCTGCACCGCGTCCTTGAAGCCGAGGCGCTCGAACGCATGGTTCCACTCGAGGATGCCCTCGGTGATGACGGCGCGGTACTTCTCGGGAATGCTGCGGTCGAGCCAATAGGTGATGGGCTTGACGGGCTCGGAGAGCGCCGCCTCGGGGTCTTTCTTTTCGAGACGCCAGCGGTTGACAAAGCGCTGGTGCGGCGAGCGTGCGATGTCGTCGCTGAAGTCGCTGCGCGTGGTCTGAAAATACCCCACCCGCGCATCAGCCGGCCGTGCGCGCATCGGCGACTCGGGCAGCTTGGCAATGCCGTACTGCACGGTGATGAACAGGCTGCGAGGATCGGGCACGGTGGCTGGCGTGCTCGGCGATGTCGATGCGCCGGGCTGCGGCTGGCTGATGCGCGCGGTGGCGTAGTGGCCCTGCACCTCGATGCTCAGCATATCGGGCAGCGTGCGTGCGCTGGTGATGGCCGAATTGCGCGCATCGAAGCCGTAGCCCTGCCGAAAGGCCTGGTCGAGTCGTGCGCCGACGCCAAGCAGGTCGGCCACGAACAAAGCATTGGCCTCCACCAGGATTGCCTTGCTCTCGGGCTGCGGCAGGCTGGCCACCGCCGCGCTCGCCACCAGGCTGGGCGAGAACGCTGCCTGCACCGAGCGCGCCGTGGGCGTACCCGCCCTGGCGGTGAAGGCCTGGTTAGGCGCAATCATCTGCACCAGGTTGTTGAGGCGTCGGAACTCCACGATGCGCGGGCTGCTCGCCATCAGCCCGCCGAACAAGCCGGCCTCGCCCAGGCCGGTGGCGTACTTGGGCGACAGGAAGAACGGCGTGTTCAAGTGCTCCGGGCGCAGCTCGATCCAGATTTTTTCGTCCTTGCGCCAGATCGTGAACAGGCCCTCGGAGGGCTTGGCGTCCTTCACCACGGTGGCGAAGGCCGGCGGCGCACCGGGCGCCGGCGTTGCGGCCGGCGGCGCGGAAGCTGCTGCGCCCGGCGCCGCCGGGACCAGCGCAGCGCGCGTGGGCAATGCCGATACCGCCGTGCCGTTGCTCGGCGGCAGGGCGGCGGGCGCCGCCGCCATCGGGGCCGGCACCAGCATCGCGCACCCCCAGAATGCGCCGCACGCCAGCGCGATCGAACCCAGCTTCAAAGCCCTCATTGCCCCACCCCCTCCGCACCCCGCCACGGTGGCGGCTCAACCAAAGTGGGGAGCCGCAGGGCGTGCCAATGACACGCCAAAAGACGCTCAGGCGCTGAGTGCCTTGAACCGAATGCGTTTCGGCTTGGCGCCCTCTTCACCGAGGCGCTTCTTTTTGTCCGCTTCGTACTCCTGGTAGTTCCCGTCGAAGAAGACCCATTTCGAGTCGCCTTCGCAGGCCAGGATGTGCGTGGCGATGCGGTCGAGGAACCAGCGATCGTGACTGATGACCATGACCGAGCCGGCGAATTCAAGCAACGCGTCTTCAAGCGCGCGCAAGGTTTCGACGTCGAGGTCGTTGGACGGCTCATCGAGCATCAGCGCGTTGCCGCCGGTGGCCAGCGTCTTGGCGAGGTGCAAGCGACCGCGTTCGCCGCCCGAGAGATTCTTGACCAGTTTTTGCTGGTCATTGCCCTTGAAATTAAAGCGCCCGATGTAGGCGCGTGAGGGCATCACGAACTTGCCGATCACGAGGTTGTCCAGGCCGCCGGAGACGTCTTGCCACACCGTCTTGTCGCCCTCGAGCGACTCGCGACTTTGCTCGACGAAAGCCATCTTCACCGTAGGGCCGACCTTCACCGTGCCGGAGTCGGGCTTCTCCTTGCCAGAAATCATGCGAAACAGCGTGGACTTGCCCGCGCCGTTGGGGCCGATGATGCCGACGATGGCGCCGGCCGGCACCTTGAACGACAGGTCGTCGATCAGCACTCGCTCGCCGAAACTCTTGCTGACGCCCACGAATTCGATGACTTCATTGCCGAGCCGGTCGGATACCGGAATGAAGATTTCGTTGGTCTCATTGCGCTTTTGATATTCGACGTCGGAGAGCTCCTCGAAGCGTGCCAGGCGCGCCTTGCTCTTGACCTGGCGGCCCTTGGTGTTCTTGCGGACCCACTCGAGCTCCTGCTTCATCGCCCGGCTGTGGGCGTCCTCGGCCTTTTGCTCCTGCTCGAGGCGAGCTTGTTTTTGCTCCAGCCAGTCGGAGTAGTTGCCCTTCCAGGGAATGCCACGGCCGCGGTCGAGCTCGAGGATCCATTCGGCCGCGTTGTCTAGGAAGTAGCGGTCGTGGGTGATGCCGACCACGGTGCCGGGAAAACGTTTCAAGAACTGCTCGAGCCAGTCGACCGATTCGGCGTCGAGGTGGTTGGTCGGCTCGTCGAGCAGCAGCATGTCGGGCTGACTGAGCAGCAATCGACACAGCGCGACGCGGCGCTTCTCGCCGCCCGATAGATTGCCGATCACCGCGTCCCAAGCCGGCAGCCGCAGCGCGTCGGCGGCAATCTCGAGCTGCAGGTCGGTGTTCTCGCTGCCGCCGGCGGCGATCACGGCCTCGAGGTGGGCCTGCTCGGAGGCGAGCTTGTCGAAATCGGCATCCGGCTCGGCGTATTCGGCATAGACCTCGTCGAGCCGCTTCTTGGCCGCAAGGGCGCCGCCAATGCCCTCCTCAACGGCTTCACGCACGGTTTGGCTGGCGTCGAGCTGCGGTTCCTGGGGAAGGTAGCCGATCTTGATGCCGGGCATGGGCGTGGCTTCGCCGTCGATCTCGTTGTCCAGGCCGGCCATGATCCTGAGCAAAGTGGACTTGCCCGAGCCGTTCAAACCCAGCACGCCGATCTTGGCGCCGGGAAAGAACGACAGCGAGATGTCCTTGAGAATCTGTCGTTTGGGGGGAACCGTCTTGCTGACTCGGTTCATCGTGTACACGTACTGGGCCATGGAAGATTCGCTGAAAATAAGCTCGAGGCTGTAAGGCGCGGCGAGCGCCGCGCGACCCAGGTATTGTCGCCGAGCAGCCCTGCGGACCGCGGGTGAACGGGCGCAGGCGGTGGCAGCCCAGGTGCTTCGGGGCATGATTGCAAACGATCCGGCCTCGCCCGCTGATTCAAAGGAGATATCGATGTCCAAGCTGATTCGCATGCTGCTGCTCATTGCCGTGACCGGCGGCATGCCCGTCGCACCGGCACTGGCCGCCAACAGCGACGGCGCCGACAACGAGCGCTGGCGTGCCGTGCGCGACTCGCTGTTCGCGGGCCGCACGATCTCGGAAGACACCGCCGGTGTGATCGAGCTTGATACGCCGGTGCGCGCCGCCGACGCTGCGGTGGTGCCGATTGCGATCCGCACGCAGCTCGCGCAGACGCCCTCGCGCTACATCAAGAAGGTGTGGCTGGTGATCGACCGTAACCCCTCGCCGGTCGGCGCGGTGTTCACCTTCACCCCCGACAGCGGTCGCGCAGATATCGAAACCCGGGTGCGCGTGGAGGAGTACACGCACGTGCGCGCCGTGGCCGAAACCAGCGACGGCAAGCTCTACATGAAGATCAACTACATCAAGGCCTCCGGCGGTTGCTCGGCGCCGGCCGGCAAGGATCTCGCCGCGGCGATGGCCTCGGTCGGACGCATGAAGCTGCGCATCGACGGGGACACCGCCCCCGGGCAGCCGGCGCTGGCACAGCTCATGATCAGCCACCCCAATACCTCTGGCCTGGCGATCGACCAGCTCACGCGACTGGCACCGCCCGCCTACTTCGTACGCTCCATCACGGTCAGCTACGCCGGCAAGACAGTGCTCACGGCGGACGTCGACTTCACCATCAGCGAGAACCCTTCGTTGCGGTTTTATTTCATGCCCAATGGCGCGGGCGAGTTGAAGGCCCAAGTGGTCGACACCAACGACCTTACGTTTGAAAGCTCGATCGCGGTCAGGCCCAAGACCTGACGCAACCGTTCTGCCCGGCGATGCAGCGCGCAACGGTGTCGAGCCGGTAGAAACGCCTGGCCGTCGGGCCCGTCCCGTACAATAATAGCCGCGGCGCGCAGTTCCAGTCCTTGCGCCGCAGTCGATTCCGACCTTCTTCGCCTTCTTGCCTCCGACTGGTGCGCGTGCTTCGCACGCCGCGGGAGGCAGACCCCGACGCCCGAGAGAAACGGGCGCCCCTCCACATGTCCTTCCAAGAACTGGGGCTCGCCGAGCCCCTGCTTAAAGCCATTTCCGATGTCGGCTACGACACACCGACGCCGATCCAGAAACAAGCCATCCCCGCCGTCATGCTCGGCGGCGACCTGCTCGCCGGTGCGCAGACCGGCACCGGCAAGACTGCCGGCTTCGTGCTGCCAATGCTGCACCGGCTCATGGCCGCTCCCGCCGTGCGCGACGCCAAGGGCCGCTCACCGGTACGCGCACTGATCCTCACGCCGACCCGCGAACTCGCGGCTCAAGTCGAAGAAAGCGTGCGCGTCTATGGCAAGCACGCGAAGCTGACGTCAATGGTGATGTTCGGCGGCGTCGGCATGCAGCCGCAGATCGACAAGCTGCGGCGCGGCGTCGACATCCTCGTGGCCACGCCCGGGCGCCTGCTCGATCACCACCAGCAGGGCACGCTCGACATCAGCCGCATCGAGATCTTCGTGCTCGATGAAGCCGACCGCATGCTCGACATGGGCTTCATCCACGACATCAAGAAGGTGCTGGCAATCGTGCCCAAGAACAAGCAGAGCCTGCTGTTCTCGGCCACCTTCAGCGACGAGATCAAGGCATTGGCCGATCGGCTGCTGAACAAGCCGCAGGTCATCGAGGTCGAGCGCCGCAACAGCACGGTCGAGGCGATCTCGCAAAAGATCCATCCGGTCGACCGTGATCGCAAGAAGGAACTGCTGGCCCATCTCATCAAGAGTCAAGATTGGCATCAGGTGCTGGTGTTCTGCCGCATGAAGCACGGCGCGAACCGGCTCACTGATTTTCTCAACGACCAGAAGATCACCGCGATGGCGATTCACGGCAACAAGAGTCAGACCGCGCGCACCAAGGCGTTGGCCGATTTCAAGAAGGGCGACCTGCAGGTGCTCGTGGCCACCGACATCGCGGCACGCGGCATCGACATTGACCAGCTACCGCATGTGGTCAACTTCGAACTGCCAAACGTCCCGGAAGACTACGTCCACCGCATCGGCCGCACCGGCCGTGCCGGCGCGCAGGGCGAAGCCATTTCGCTGGTGTGCGTCGACGAGGAAGGCTTCATGCGCGAGATTGAAAAACTCATCAAGCGCAGCGTGGCACGCGAGGTCGTGCCCGGCTTCGCGCCGGACCCCAAAGCGGTCGCTCAGCCGATCCAGACCGGCCGCCAGACGCTCAACGGCGGGCTGCGCTCGGGCGGAGGCGGTCGCGGCGGCGCGGGCGCACCGGCGGGCACGCGCCGCGGTGCGGCGCCGGCTGCCAGCCGCGGC
>NZ_JANMWL010000036.1:0-13666 GCF_031393925.1 Methylibium sp.
GCTCGCTATGCGGCAGTGGCTGCCGGTGTTGAAGGCGCACCCGGCTTGACGCTCACATGCCGCGCGTCGAACGCCTGGCCCTTGGTCATCACCGCCCACCGGATGCGCGCGTTTTTGTTGGCCAGCGCCACGGCCAACCCGAGCGCTCGCGCAGGGCCGTGACCCACAGCGAGATCGGGTCGCTGCGTTTGTGCGCCGTCATCACCGCTGACTTGGCGCCCTGGATCAGCAGGCTGCGCAGGTAGGTGTCACCGCGTTTGGTGATGCCGCCCAGCTTGTTCTTGCCATCGCTGGAGTGCTGGCGCGGCACCAGGCCGATCCAGGCACCGAACTGTCGAGCGAACACCTCAATCAACCACGGCACCGGATGCCTCAGTCCACCGCAACTGACCGCGCTGCTTTGAGCGATATCATTTGCGCTGGTCCATCTCTAACTCCGTGGATGCCCAAGTCTCAGATCGCATCGTTGCTATCGCTTTTGCTCGTGCTTGTGAGCAACGTAGCCGCCCAAACAGCTACTCCATCCCGTTCGACCGCGGCCGCGGAGCCGGGAGTCTTGGAAAAGGTGGAGAAGGCGGTCGTACGTGGGGCGAAGGCGGCCGCAAGCGGCGTCGAACGTGGGGTGAAGGCCGCCGAACACGGCGCGAAGGTTGCTGCCAGTGGTGTCGAGCGCGGCGTCAAAGCTGCGGCGAGTGGAATCGAACGCGGAGCACAGGCTACTGACAACGCGGCACAGTCGGTGGCAAAGAAGGTAGGCACCCCTGCTAAAGCGGCATCGCAAGCGAGCAAATAGGCAATGCACATCCCGCTCTCCACGCACCGCAATCGAATAGAGACGCCTCTCTTTCGTTCCAGCGGACCGCCTTCGGCAGCCGGTGAAAAGCCAACAATTTGGGAGTGCAAGATGGTTGAGCTGAAGTACAAACCCGTTCCCCACGACCACAAGGCGTTTCTT
Organism: Methylibium sp.; assembly: GCF_031393925.1. Taxonomy (GTDB): domain Bacteria; phylum Pseudomonadota; class Gammaproteobacteria; order Burkholderiales; family Burkholderiaceae_C; genus Methylibium. The sequence continues at coordinate 956 of NZ_JANMWL010000036.1, forward strand.
GCCAAGGCTGGCGCGCGTAAGGGCTTCACTCAGGCATACGACGCCTTGGAACTCGAGTATCAAGTCGCCGGCCAAATGCTCAAGGCCCGTGCCCGCGCTGGCCTAACGCAAGACGCCGTCGCGGAACGCATGGGCACTACAAAGAGTGCCATTTCACGGCTCGAATCCGCCGGCAAGCACGCACCGTCGCTTGCAACGCTCAAACGTTATGCAAGTGCAGTCGGGTGCGAGCTTCAAGTAAAGCTCGTGCCGCACAAGGCAACGTGACGCCCAACTCGAACTACAAGGGCGTCCCCATCTGTCAAGCGGCATCGGGCCATCGGGCACTCAGCGCCGATGGGAATCCGAGCTTCGCTACTGTGCTCAAGGTTGCACGCGCGCTCGGGGTAAAGCTACACGCCGAGGCCGCATAAGCCGAGCGCGTCTGCGGCGATGGGGCCGAACCCTTCCATCGAGGGGACACCGGGCAACCGGAGCAACACCAACGAACGGAGATGCTTACATGGCAACGAATGACATCGACACTGCGATCGAACAGAGCCACGCGGCTCTAGCCGCAATTTTGAAAGGCGACCCCAGTGTTTACCAAGCGTTGTACTCTGATGCAGAGGACGTGACTCTGGGTAATCCCTTCGGCCCATATGCACTCGGCCAGCAGAAGGTTGCGGCAACATTAGCCGGCGCCGCCTCGCATTACCGCGATGGAGAGGTCACCGGTGTCGAACTCATAGCGAGGTATGCGTCCGACCATCTCGCGTGTATTGTCGAAGTAGAACGCGGGCGAGCCAGGGTCGGCGGTGGCGCAGAACTCGTCTCGGTAGCTGTCCGGGTCACCAGCGTATTTCGGTTAGAGCTCGGCACCTGGAAGCTCGTTCATCGGCACGCGGATCCGATTACGACACCACGCCCGGCAGCGTCCGTGATCAACGGATAGGGCCGGGCGCCGAGACGGCAGCGTGCAGCGCACTGCTGCGTCACAAATCAACGCCTCAACCGCGCACAAATCTCCAGCGCCAGCGCCGACTGGTTGAGCGTGTAGAAGTGGATAGCCGGCGCGCCGCCGGCAACCAGCCGCTCGCACAGCCGGGTGACCACGTCCAGGCCAAACGCGCGGATCGACGCCGTGTCGTCCATGTAGCCCTCCATCTTCAGCGCCACCCAGCGCGGTATTTCGATGCCGTCGCGCTGCCCGAACTGCGCGATGCGGGCGTAGTTGTGGAAGGGCATGATGCCCGGCACGATCGGCACGTCCACACCGAGCGCGCGCACTTCGTCCACGAAGTGAAAGTAGGCGTCGGGGTTGTAAAAAAACTGCGTGATCGCCGAGTCGGCGCCGGCCCGCACCTTGTTGGCAAAGTGCTGCAGGTCGCGCTTGGCATAGCGCTGCTGCGGGTGGTATTCAGGGTAGGCCGCGACCTCGATGTGCAGGTCAGCCCCTCGGGTCTCGCGCACGTAGGCGATCAGCTCGCTGGCGTAGCGGAACTCGCCCGCCGTCGCGGTGCCGCTCGGCAGGTCGCCGCGCAGCGCCACCATGCGTTTGATCTTGTGCTCGCGGTAGCTGGCCAGGATCTCGGCGATGTTGGCGCGCGTCGAGCCCACGCATGACAGGTGCGGCGCCGCCTCGAAACCCAGTGCGGCGATGTCCTGCACGATCGAGAGCGTGCGCTCGCGTGTGGAGCCGCCCGCGCCGTAGGTGACGCTGAAGTACTCGGGCGCGACCTTGCCCAGCTCTTGCACCACGGCCTTGAGCTTGTCGCCGCCGGCCTCGGTGTTGGGCGGATAGAACTCAAAACTCACCGGCAATGGCAGGCGTTTCGCGGACGGGGTCGAACTCATTTTTTGGGCTCCAGGGGCCGCTGCTCATGCACGGCCCAGATAAAGAATTCTCGGTTACCGTCACCCCCGGTGACGGCGCTTTCCAGCCAGGCGGTGACGCCAAGGCCAAGCCCAAGGCAGGCCTCGCGCAGCTTGCGCTCGACCTCGGCGTAGGCACTGGCGTGCTTGACCAGCCCGCCCTTGCCGATGTCTTGCGGCTGCAGCTCGAACTGCGGCTTGACGAGCGCGAGCAAGGCTCCGCCTTGGGCGAGCAGCGGCACCAGTGCCGGCAGCACGGTGGTGAGGGGAATGAAGCTCAGGTCGGCCACGAGCAGATCAAAGCCGCCTGCGGGCACCGGCGCCAGCGCGCCGAGCGCCTCGCGCGTGAGGCTGCGTGCGTTGACGCCCTCGACCGCGCTGACCTGCGCATGCGCGCGCAGCGAGGGGTGCAGTTGCCCGTGCCCCACGTCCACGCCCACCACGTGCGCCGCGCCGCTTGCCAGCAGCACTTCGGTGAAGCCGCCGGTGCCCTGGCCGACGTCGAGGCAGTGGGCGCCCTGCACGCTCAGGCCGGTGCGCGCCAGCGCCGCCTCGAGCTTGAGCCCGGCGCGCGAGACCCAGCGCAGCTCGGCGTCGTCGGTGATGCACAGCTCGCAGTCGCTGGCGAGTTCCTCGCCGCTCTTGCGCAGCGCCACCCAACCGGCGACGCCGCGCCGCTGCACGGCACCACGCTCGATGAGGCGCTGTGCGGCCGAGCGCGTGGGCGCCAGTCCGCGCGCGGCGAGCAGGACGTCGGCGCGGGTCATGGTCTACGGGGCGGCATCAGGGCGCCCTCACTCGAGAGCGCCGAGGTGGCGCTGCGCCGCCGCGCCGAGCTTCTTGTCGAAGGTGGCCAGCGGCGCCTTCAGTTCGGCAGCCAACCACAGATAGGCGGCGTCGTAGGCGGTGAGCTGGTAGCGCTGCGCCAGCGCCAACACTTCGGTCGGGTCGACCTCATGCAGCTCGATCGGCACCTGCAGATAGCGCGCGATGCCGTCGGCGGCGATGTCGCCGCGGCCCTGGCGCGCCTTCTTGACCGCCACGCTCACCATCTCGTAGTCGAGCAGGTCCGGGGCGTGCAGCGTGCGCCCGACGATGTGCTGCTCGGCAAGCGCCCGCTCGGGCTCCTGGAACAGGAGCGCACCCAGCAGGTTGCAGTCGGCGACGGTGGGCGGGTGGACGCGGTAGACCGCAGGCACTTCGGCGACGACCAGGGTCGGGCCGGGCGCGAGCGCTTTGACGGTGCCGGCGTGCGTGGCCTTGGCAGGGCGGGCGCGGGCCATCAGCGGCCGTCGCGCAGTTCGCGCACGATGTCGACCGAGCGCGGCGCGTCGGTCACGGGTTCGGGGTAGAGCGCACGCAACTCGGCAGCGATCTGCTCAATGCTTTTGCCCGCGCGCTTGCGAATGGGCTGGCCGCGCCGGTCGGCGCCCGTCACTCTGGCGCTTGCCGCGGCCGGCACCGGCGCGGCTCGAGTCGCGCCGACCGGCTCGCTGGCCGCCTGTTCGATGATGGCCATCAGCTCACCCTGCAGGGATCGGTGGTTGTGCTGTGCACGCAATCGCAGTCGCTCGGCCCAGGTTTCGGGCACGCCCTTGATGGAAAGATTGATGCCCATGGTTGACTCCAAAATGGTTTCGCACATCCATTTTGGCGCCACGATGGCTGCATGTCAACCACGGCACTTTCCACTTGACCGTGAGCGCATTGCGACTTTGCGGCTCGGTAGCGGGTTCAGTAGCGGTAGCTGTCGGCCTTGTAGGGCCCGGCCTTGGGCACACCGATGTAGGCGGCCTGCTCGTCGCTCAACTCGGTGAGCATCGCGCCCACTTTCTGCAGGTGCAGCCGCGCCACTTTTTCGTCCAGGTGCTTGGGCAGCACATAGACCTTGCCGGACTGGTACTCGCCGCTCTTGGTGAACAGCTCGATCTGCGCGATGGTCTGGTTGGCGAAGCTCGAACTCATCACGAAGCTCGGGTGGCCGGTGCCGCAGCCCAGGTTCACCAAACGCCCCTTGGCGAGCAGGATGATGCGTTTGCCGTCGGGGAAGATCACGTGGTCGACCTGCGGCTTGATCTCTTCCCACTGGCATTTCTCGAGCGCGGCGACGTCGATCTCGTTGTCGAAGTGGCCGATGTTGCAGACGATGGCCTGGTCTTTCATCGCCGCCATGTGCGCGTACGTCAGCACGTTCTTGTTGCCGGTGGCGGTGACGAAGATGTCGGCCTTGTCGGCGGCGTACTCCATCGTCACGACCTTGTAGCCTTCCATCGCCGCCTGCAGGGCATTGATGGGGTCGATCTCGGTCACCCACACCTGCGCGCTCAGGGCACGCAGCGCCTGCGCCGAGCCCTTGCCGACGTCGCCGTAGCCGGCCACGCAGGCGACCTTGCCGGCGATCATCACGTCGGTGGCGCGCTTGATCGCGTCGACCAGCGACTCGCGGCAGCCGTAGAGGTTGTCGAACTTGCTCTTGGTGACCGAGTCGTTGACGTTGATGGCGCGCAACAGCAGCTAACCCGTGGCGCTCATCTCGTTCAGGCGGTGGACGCCGGTGGTGGTCTCTTCGGTCACGCCGATGATCTGCGCGCTCTTGCGCGTGTACCAGGTCGCGTCCGTGGCGAGCTTGGCCTTGATGGCGGCGAAGAGGCAGGTCTCTTCCTCGCTGCTCGGCTTGGCGATCAGCGAGGCGTCCTTCTCGGCCCGCTGGCCCAGGTGCATCAGCAAGGTGGCGTCGCCACCGTCGTCGAGGATCATGTTCGGGCCTTCGGCGTCCGTGCCCTTGGCACCGAAGTCGAAGATGCGGTGCGTGTAGTCCCAGTAGTCGGTGAGGTTCTCGCCCTTGTAGGCGAACACCGGCGTGCCCTGAGCCACCAGTGCGGCTGCGGCATGGTCCTGGGTCGAGAAGATGTTGCACGAGGCCCAGCGCACCTGGGCGCCGAGCGCCTGCAGCGTCTCCACCAGCACGGCGGTCTGGATCGTCATGTGCAGCGAGCCGGTGACGCGCGCGCCCTTCAGCGGCTGGCTCTTGGCGAACTCGTGGCGGATGGCCATCAGGCCGGGCATCTCGGTCTCGGCGATTCTGATTTCCTTGCGGCCCCAGGCGGCGAGCGAGGGGTCGGCGATGGCGTGGTCGGCGGCTTGCACGGCGGCAGGCTGCGTTTGCGGTTTGAGAACGGCGCTCATGAATGTCTCCGGTTCAACGACGTGAACCGCAGGGCAAGGCGCAGAGCAGAGGGGTTTTTCACTCACCGCGCGCCGAAGAACCTGCGGGTGAGCGCCGTTACCTTGGGGAAGGTTTCCGAGCCTGGCCGTCGGCGTGGGGGACACGGCGGACGGTTGCAACGCTCCTCGGAAGCCGCGATTGTAGCCACGCTCGCCGTGCCCCGGCGCGTGCAGCGCACGCGCGCCCGGCGAGCGCCGGCAATCGCCGGTTCACCGATTTGTCCGCGGCGTTCGCCTGCGCCGGAGAGTCGGTTGAGCCCGATGAGCTGCCCTCGAGAGCGGCTGGCTGCCTGGTTGCCCCGTCGCCGGATCGGGCCTCGAGGCGCTATCGCTGCTTGACCAGTTCCGCCAGCAGGTCTGCGAACGGCCCGACGTCCTGGTTGACGCTGGCCGATTCGAGGGCGGCCATGTATCGGTCGCGCATTGCGAGCGGGACGACCGTCCACGGGTAGCCGCCCGACGCCAGCATCGCGTTCATCAGGAAGCGGCCCATGCGCCCGTTACCGTCGAAATACGGGTGAACGTAGACGAACAGGAAATGGCCGAGAGCTGCAACAGGGCTGGTTCGAGGGCGAGGTGGTTTTCTACGTCACCACCGATGTGTCGGACGCCCGGGTCGCCCAGGAGAAGCAGGCCAACTTCGCGCCGCGTCTGGCGGACGCCCTGCCGCGCGGTCCGCAGCGCCCCGGCCAGCCATCGTCCGTGGACAAGGTCTATGCCGTCACCAATTTCAAGCAGGCCAGCGTCTTCGCGTCGGCGCCCCAGCCGATGGGCCACCTGAACCGGGACAAGGCCTACAGCCCGCTGTGGCGCATGGTCACGGTGACCTGGGCCGCAGGATGCGAGCCGCGGACCTTGACCTCGGAAGAACAGGTCCTCGCCGCGGCCGAGGCGGGCTCGGTTCGGCTCGACAGCACGGACATGGTGCTGAATTGCCCGATCGTGCACCGGGGCGCCAAGGGCGGCCTGGAGGGCGTCTCGATCGTCGGTCAGGCGCGCTGATCATTGTGTCCAGCGCAAGCGGCCTGATGGAGAGGCGTGCCCGAAACCAGCCCTTGCATGTCACCCGGGGCATTTATTGACAGGTCCGTGATGGTTCGGTGACGACTCGCGGAGGCGACATCGCCAAGATCGGCTTTCACGGAGCCGACCACGACCATGCGCGCACTTCGACGAAGCCTTCTAGTTGCCCTCGCAGCCACGCTGTTGCCCGCATGGGCACAGGCCGCGGGACCGACAAACCTGGACGCGCGCGGCATTGCGATCCATGGCCACGACCCGGTGGCTTACTTCGTCGACGGCAGGCCGGTCGCCGGCCGGCCCGAGTACCGCGCCACGGTGGGCGCGACCACCTACTGGTTTGCCAGCGAGGCGAACCTGCAACTGTTCAAGGCCGACCCGTCGAAGTACGAGCCGCAGTACGGCGGCTACTGCGCATACGGCGTGGCCCAGGGCTACAAGCCCGACATCGACCCGACGGCATTCCGGATCGTCGGCGGCAAGCTGTACCTGAACCTCAGCCCTGCCGTGCAAAAGCGCTGGCAGGAGGACATCCCCGGCTTCATCACCCGTGCGAACCAGAACTGGACCTCCCTCAAAAGCCAGTGACGGTAAGCGTCCCGACACCACTGCCCGCCACCCACCCTTGCCACCACCGGAGACCCAGATGAACTCACTCGCCCTCGACCTGTCCCGCACCCTGGCCACCGCCGTCGTGACCGCCGCCGCCCTGGCCGGCTGCGCCGGTGGCGCCTGCCGCGCCCGCTGCAGCACGTCCGCCAGTGCCTGCAGCGGCAAGAAATGCGGCGCCTGCGCGGCCAAGAAATGCGGCATCTGCAGCGCGAAGAAGTGCGGTGCCTGCGGCGCCAAGAAGTAGGCCGCCGGCCGTTCGCGACGCCACCGAGCGATGCGATTGCCGCTGCGCCGCCTGAGCGACGCCAAACTGCTGCGCACGTACCACGCCGCGCGGACCAGCCTGGACAGCTTCCGCCGCGCGACGCAGCGGCATGGCTCGCTGATCCAGAGCTGGGTGGCCGGCGCGAGCGTCGTCGCACTCGACCACTACCCCGAAGGCGGCGTGGTGGACCGCCGCCGTGGCTCGCAATTCTTCTATCACAGCCACCGTGCCGGCGACGCCGAGCACGGCCACCTGCACTTGTTCTGGCACGCCACACGCGGTGGCCGGCGGCGTCGTCTGGGGCCACCGCCTGGGCCGGGCATCGAGGAGTGGAAACGCAGCGCGCCCAGCCATCTGATCGCCATCGGCCTCAATGCGCGCGGCCTGCCCGTCAGCCTCTTCAGCGTGAACCATTGGGTCACCGATGGCCACTGGTTCGACGCCGAGACCACGCTAGGGATGATTCGGCGCTTCGAAGTGAAAGAAGTCTCCGGCCACACCGACTCTTGTGCCTGGCTGACGGCCTTCGTGCGTCTTTACGAACCGGTGATCGCCCGCGTGCTGCATGCGCGTGATCGGCGCCTCGGGGCGCAACCGAGCCAGGAACGGGCGCTGAACGACCGACGCATCGAAGTCGTCAGCTCGGCGCGTCTGGACTGGATCGCCGACCTGAACCACATCGAGCGGGAACTGACGTCCCGCGGCCTTGCGCCCGCGACATGACCGACACTACCTACCCCGGATCCGGAGCCCGCCCGATGGCAGTAGCGATAGGCCATGCCACGCGCAGAATTCTCGTGATCGAGGACGAGCGCGACATCGCCGAACTGATCGCATTGCATCTGGCGGACCTGCCCGCCAGCGTGACCTTGGCCAACGACGGCCCGGGTGGCCTGCAACTCGCCCTGCAGCAAACCTGGGATGCCATCGTGCTCGACATTCGCCTGCCCGGCCTGAACGGTCTGGACTTGTGCCGCGAAGTGCGCGCGCAGGCCTCCCACGTGCCCATCCTGATGCTCACGGCGCGCAGCGGAGAGCTCGACCGCGTGCTCGGCCTCGAACTGGGCGCCGACGACTACCTGACCAAGCCGTTCAGCGTGCTGGAGCTGCAGGCGCGCGTGAAGGCCTTGTTGCGCCGCTCGGCCGTGACGGCCGCACGCACCGCCGAGGCCGCGGCGCAGAAGCTCTCGCACATCGAGCAGGGCCGCCTGAAGGTGGACCGGGTGCAGCGCCGCGCCTGGCTGGCCGGCGCCGAGATCGTGCTGACCCCGCGCGAGTTCGATCTGCTTTGGCACTTCGTTCAGCACCCGGGCCGCGTGTTCACCCGCACCGAGCTGCTGGCCGATGTCTGGGGGCATGGCCACGACGGCTACGACCACACCGTCAACAGCCACATCAACCGCCTTCGCAGCAAGCTGGGCGACGAACGCGAAGAGGCCGCCTTCATCCACACCGTGTGGGGCGTGGGCTATCGGTTCGAAGTGGCCGCATGAGTGCAGCGCATGAGAAAGCGGCCGGATCCTTGTGGCGCAGGCTGCACGTGCGCGCCGCGCTCGTGGCCGTGCCCCTGCTGCTGGGGCTGGGCGCGGCGATGTACTTCCTGCTGCAGCACTACAGCGCGCAGACCGCGCTCGAGGCCGGCCAGCGCATGAACCTTGGGCTGGCGCGCTACGTCGTCGACCATCAGCCCCCGGGCCTGATCGCCGCGGACGGCCAACCCGACCGCAGCCGCATGAAGGAGCTGGCCCTGCACGTGATGATGGTCAACCCGGCGGTGGAGGTGTACCTGCTGGACGCGAACGGACGCGTCCTCGCTCATGCACTGGAAGGCCTGCAGGGGTCTGACCCGGTGGGCGTACAGGTCGATCTGGCCCCGGTGCGGCGGCTGCTGTCCGCGACCAACGATGCCACCGTGCTGTTGCCGGTGCTGGGCACCGACCCGCGCAACGCCCAGCGCGCGAACACGTTCTCCGTGGCGGCGGTCGCCCAACCCGGTGGGGGCATGGGCTACCTGTACATCGTGCTCAACGGCAGCATGGCGCAGGGCGTCTCGGCCAGTCTGGCGAACTCCGATGCCTTGCGTGCCATGGCAGTCGGCGCGGCGCTGGCTGCACTGCTGGCGGCAGTCGTGCTGTGGCTGGCGTGGCAGCAGTTGACCCGGCCGCTGCGGCAGCTCACTGACGAGCTGAAGTCGTTCCGCGACGATGGTGATGCGCACCTGCGCAGCGATTCCGGCGACGAGATCGGCGTGCTGCGTCGTGCCGTTCATGCGATGCAACAGCGCATCGCGCAACAGTTCCAGCGGCTCGAAGACGCTGACCGGCAGCGCCGTGAACTGGTGAGCAACATCTCGCACGACCTGCGCACGCCCCTGTCCAGCATCCAGGGGTATGTCGAGACGGTGCTGGTTCGCGGCGAGGCCATCGACGCGCAGGCGCGCGCCACGCACCTGCGCACGGCGCTGCGCCATGTCGAGCTGCTGGGCAAGCGGATCGCCGATCTGTTCGAGTTGTCGAAGCTCGATGCCGGCCGGGTCGAGCCGAAGCAGGAAGTCTTCTGCCTGGCCGAGCTGCTGCAGGACGTGGTGCAGAACTACCGTCTCGCTGCCCAGCAGCGCGGCGTGTCGCTGAGCCTTGCCGCCGGCAGCCACATTCAGGCCAAGGTGCTTGCCGACATTGCGATGATCGAGCGCGTGCTGCAGAACCTGATCGACAACGCGCTGCGCTACACCGCATCGGGCGGCACCGTGGCGCTGGCCATCGAGAACCGCGGTGCCTTCATGCAGATCAGCGTGAGCGACACCGGCTGTGGCATTCAAACCGAGCACCTGCCCCACATCTTCGAACGCTACTGGCGCACCACCGACGCCGAGGAGTCGGGCGCATCCACGAGTTCGGGGCTGGGCCTGGCCATCGTCAAGCGCATCCTGGACCTGCATGGCAGCGTGGTGCGTGTGCATTCGGAGTTCATGCGTGGCACGCGCTTCGAGTTCCTGCTGCCTCAAGCGGCCTGAGCCGCACGGCGTGGCCTGCAGGCCGAAAAACGGCCCGGCCATCCCCACGCTTTCGGGTAGGGGCGCCGGGCCGGTCACTCACCTTGCGGTCAGTTCGCTGCCAGGCCGTTGGAGCCCGCGGGCAAGCCCGTCACGCTGCCTGTCGCCGTGAGCGCTCCGTCATGCGAGATGCTGAACGACGTGATGCTGTTGCTGCCCGCATTCAGCACGAACAGGCCGCGCCCATCGGCTGAAATGGCCGCATCGACCGGGCCGGCGCCGGACGTTGCCGCGATGCCCTGCGCCAACGTGAGCTTGCCGGACTTCTGCACGCTGTAGCTGCTGATCGTGCCGCTGCCCGTGTTCGTCACGTAGGCATGGCGGCCGTTGGGTGTCACCACCACCCAGCACGCCGCCGTCTGCGTCGTGCCGACGGTCGGGCTGATCAGCATCGGCTTGGCCGGCGCCCAGTCCTCGAACCCATAGGACGACACGGCACTGGCGTTGGCCGCCCCGCCGAAGGCTTCGGACACCAGCGCATGGCCGCGCCGGTCGAAGGCGAAACCGAACGGCGTGGCCCCGGCCGAGGCCGTCACCACCGGCGCATCGATGCGGCCGTCGCCGCGCACGCGGTAGCTGGCGAGCTTGTTGGTGGCCTTCTCGGTGACGAGCAGCACGTCGCCATCGGGGCTGAAGCCGACCTGGGCCGACCCGGTGCCGCTCGCCGCGGACAACGGCTGCGTGCTGCCCGACAAGGGCTGCAGCGTGCCGCCGGCATTGCGGAAGCCCGTGACGTTGCCCGCACCCTCGGCGTTGAGCACATAGACGATGCCCTCGTGTTCGGTCACGCTGATCGGCCGCTGGCCACCGGAATCCACGGTGGAGCGCAGCTCCAGGCCATTGCGACGGATCGCGAAGGTGGAGACGCTGTTGCTCAGCGCGTTGACGACAAACAGGAAGCGGCCGTTGCCGCTCAAGGTCACGGCCCCCTGGTTGCCCAGGCCGGTACCCGTGCCCTGGCCCTGGGTCGCCAACCGGGCCTGCAGGGTGAGCGCGCCGTCGCGCGGTGCCGCATAGACCAGCAGTTCGTTGCCGGCCACCGCGTTGGTGCTGGTGAAGACGCGGCCGGCACGGTCGTCGTCGTCATCGTCATGGCCATGCGCCGCCGGCAGGCTCAGGCCACCGAGGGCCAAGGCCAGGCCGAGAATCTTGAATGCATTGCGTCGGGTGTGTTTCATCGTGATGCTCCATTGGGCGATTTAGGCAGGTGACGCGCTGCGACTGCAACGCGCGATGGAGTCTTGGGTCACGCCTTCGTCGTGTCCTCACGGAACCATCACCGTTTTCTACGCGAATGGAGGTTTGCCCGACCAAAGGGCGGTCGCGATCCACTCGCAGCCGGTCGACGGTGGATGGACGGCCGCGATCAATTGCCCTGTAGCCGACGCTCACCAATGGCAGTTCCGGCCTTCCGCAGCTGGCGCGGCGCTATGAACATCGGCCTGAGTTCGAAGACGGTGTCGCTGATCGAGATGTCGGTGCAGGCCCGCTGGAACATCGTTCCGCGCCTGGTCGGCGTCCCCGGCGTGGCCAACGTGTCCGTCTAGGGCCATCGTGATCGACAGGTGCAGGTGCAGGTCGACCCAGCCAGGATGCAGGCCAGGGGCGTCAAGCTCGATCAGATCATCAAGACCGTCGGCGAGTCCGTCTGGGCCTCCCCGCTGACCTACCTGAACTCCTCGACACCGGGTGCCGGTGGCTTTATCGACACGCCGAACCAGCGCCTCGGCGTGCGCCACATCTCCCCTACGACGACGCCTGAAACTTTCGCCAAGGTGCCGGTCTTCGGCACGTCATTGGCGCTGAACGAGGTGGCAACGGTCGTCGAAGCCAACCAGCCGCTGATCGGTGATGCGCTGCTGAAAGAAGGCACCGGCCTGATGCTGGTGGTCGAAAAGTTTCCCGGCGCCAACACCACCCAAGTGACCGAAGGTGTCGAGAAGGCGTTGCGCGAGCTGAGCCCGGGCATGAAGGGCATCGAGGTCGACACCAAGATCTATCGGCCTGCAAGTTTCATCGAGCGCGCCACCGGCAATCTCAAGACCGGGGTCGTCGCCGCATTGGTGCTGGTGGTGCTGGGGCTCGGGGCGCTGCTCGGCAGCTGGCGGGCCGCGCTGGTTGCGGCCGTGGTCATCCCGTGTTCGTTGCTGGCCGCGGCCTGGGTCTTCACAGCGCGCGGTGGCAACATCGACATGATGATCATCGCCGGGCTGATGCTTGCGGTGGCCGTGATCGTCGACGACGCGATCCTCAGCGTCGACAACATCATGCGCAGGCTGCGCCAGGCCCGCGACGGGGGCAAAGGCCAGTCGTCGCTGACCATCATCACGCGTGCCGTGATCGAGGTGCGCGGCCCGATGCTCTATGCCACGGCGATCATCGTGCTGGCCGCGTTGCCGGTGCTGTTCATGCACGGGCTGTCGGCGCCCTTCTTCAAGCCCTTGTTCTGGTCGTTCATCGTCGCGGTGCTCGCGTCGCTGGCGGTCGCGCTCACCTTGACGCCGGCACTCAGTTTCTACCTGCTGGCCAACGCGCCGTTGCCCGAAAACGCCTCATCGAAACTGCTGCAGAAGCTTCAAGGTGCCTGCGGCAGGCTGATCGACGCGGCCATGCGCACGCCACTGGCCGCCCTGGCGCTGGCTACCGTCGGCGTGGTCGTCGGTGTGGTGATGTGGACGACGTC
>NZ_JANMWL010000045.1:0-7684 GCF_031393925.1 Methylibium sp.
TGCAGGAAGGCATGGTCACAGAGCTCATTGCCAACGCTCTCTCTGCAGCTGTCGACAAGGCGCACGAACGCCGACTCCGCTATGCCGATTCGATCAAAGGCGTCGAGGTTTTCCAGCATGCGGAGGCCGCGCGAATCCGGACCGGCCTGTGTCGTCATGATCAACGCGAGGACGCGGGCCACGGCGGTCGGACTATCGATGATTGGGGTGTGTCGCATATTGATGTCAGGCGATCTGAGCGTTGAAGAGGAAATCACACTGGGCTCCGGCGCAAGATCATGTGTGTCGAACCCGGGCGAGAGCTCAATCCTGTCGAGCAAGAGCGCAAGCCCAGCCGCCCACTGACGCCAGCGGCAGACCACGCCAAATAGACAGGGTAGTTGTTCATGATGAGACTTCAAGCGCCAATCGCAACAAACTGGAGTAGGGCGCGAAGGCGAACACCGAGCCCGCGCGTGCCGCGCCGAAGGCGTGCTGCGCCGCCAGCAGGTAGAAAAGAAGACTCAAGTCGTATCCGCTCGCACCATGGCGAACAGAGCCAATGCAGCACATTCAGTAGGCAGCGGCTCGCGCTGGTGCCGCTGGTGTGCTGCAGGCCCCAGGCCAGCGCCACTGGGCCGATGACGGCACCATGTGGCCAGCAGGTGCTTGCGGCAGGTCGCTGCGCCCAGTGTTCGCCTCACGCTCGATGCTTTGGCGTGATAGGTTTCCGACCGCCGCCGCGCATGCACACATAGAGCAACGCCGCAGTGCTGAAAGCCCCGAGGCCTACGCCGAACTGCTGCACCAGCGGCGTGCTGATGCCGAACAGGGCGGCGGCAAGTAGGGCCAACAAGCCGCCGCGCAGCGCTGGAAAAAAGATGACAACGCCACCTGCCTACTGCTTCTGCGCGACGACGCGGCCCTGAGCATTTACGAAGACTCGGTAACGGTTTCCGTCCTGGCATGTCGCGATGTGATCGTTGTCCTTCATCCGCGTCGCACTGACCACCTCGCCACAGGGGACGCCCAGCAGCGCGACCACGGACGTCAGGTCCTTGAGGAGTGCAACGTCATCCGCCGCCCGGGACGGCACCGTAACGATCGCAGTCAACAACGCGGGCAGGATCCAGACTCTCGTGTGATTGTTCATGGGCGCACTCCGTCGAGCCAACTAGACCGCCGCAAATTTTGCGGGATTTGAAAGAATGCCCCAGATGGATTCGCGCGACAGCGCGATTGCATTGGCAAGCGGCGGATCGGCGTCCTGCAACAGCGCCAGAACCTTGAGGACCAGCAGGTCGTACGATCGCCGCAACTCGGCCATCGAGGCCTTGAGAGTCCCCTGGTAGTAGGCCCGAAACTGTCCGAGCAGATCATCGACCTGGTTCTTGAGCGTGAGCTTGGTGAACACGCCGATGGCCCTGGTTTCCTTGAGCCGGGTTTCTAGCGATTTGAGATCCAACGGCGGCGCTGCTTCCGGTTTGGCGAGCGCAAGCGCGGGCGTCTCCTTCTTCGGAAGTTGCGCTGCGGGCGGGAGCGATGAGGCAGGCTTCGCCGGCGCCTTGGGCGTTGCTACAGCGGGTTTGGCCGCAACTCGACCCGCGGCGCCAGATGCGGATTGCGCGGCGGGCGGGACCAATTTTTCTGACGTGACAGCTTCCCGCTCCACAGTCGTACTTTGAAGCTGCTCGGGTGGTGGCGCTGTCGGATCGCGCCTCGGCGCAATCGAAACAATCGCGTCAGGCGAAGCGGCAACCGGTGTCGCCTCACGCTCTGTTGAACGCCCGATCCCGGCGCACCCTGACATCAGAAGGACGCACAGGACGCCGCCGATTCTCATAGCGGAACGCGACGACCCGGTAATGTGAGCCTGCGGCAGCATGTTCGTCAGCTCGGGCTGGACTGCTTTGCTGCGGCACCCGGATGCACGGGCTCCGAGCCGGATAAGTCGTTTTTCATGCTCAGCGAGCCCCCGATTTGGTAATGATGCGAAGTCGTCGTGACTTGCTTCCCCGAGCCGCCCCTCCGCGTCGAGTCTAAAACTTCTGTCATCAGCCGCATGCAATCACGCACAGAGTGTCTCGCCGCATGTGGCCAGGGACAAAGCGGTCGCCGGGAGAGGAGTAGGCCCGCCATGGTTGAACGGTCGACCTGCTCGATCCGATTACCCAAGAGTGTTGACTGGCTGGGCAGTTGCCTCGCGGGCGGGTGGATTCCACGACGTGCGCGGCAAGACAGCGCACAAGCGCCAGGGTCGCGCGAGCGCGGCCACACCGAGGGAGGCGACCTCACGCTCGACCTCGCTATTGGGGCCACCAGACGATCAAGCCACCGGGCTGGATGCCCTCCGACGTGATCCGCACAAACCCCGACGTGAGCGTCACGACCTGCGCGTGGGCCACCGGAGCGGCGCAGAAAGTAACCGCGTGGGTGCCGATCGTCAACGCGGCTGCCGACTCGCCGCTGACGCACCCGGCCTCAACCCAGCGCTGGTAAACGTCAGGTGTTTTCGTCGTGACTTCTGCCTTGCCTTGCCCGGCACGCCATGGCCAGCATCGGACCGTGGCGATTCAGAGGACTAAACTATTTCGAGTTGAAGGAGTCTCGCGAGATGCGATCAAGGCAGCCTTGTACGGAGCCCGCACATGTTCAAGCTCAGTGAACACGCGGCCGCTTCCGAACGATCGTGACCGTCTTGTCCGATCGCCATGCACGACGCCGACAAGATCGAAGCGGTGATGCGCTATCACGAGCGGACCAAGCACCAGTTCAACCGCTATGCCCGCGGCCCGGGTCAGCTCGATTGGGCGAACCAGCCGAATCCGTTTCGCCGCTTTGATGGCGAAGCGCTGGTTCATCTGCCGATCCTGAGCCCGGACGAAGCGCCTCATTCGCCCCGCTACGAGAACCTGTACCACCCGGGATCGGTACCGAGCGCGCCGTTCACGCTGCGCTCGCTGTCACGGCTGTTCGAGTACGCGCTGGCCATTTCCGCCTGGAAGCAGGCCGGCACCACGCGCTGGGCACTGCGCTGCAATCCTTCGAGCGGCAACCTGCACCCCACCGAAGGCTATCTGCTGATCGGGCCGCTGGCCGGGTTGGCGGGCACCCCGGGCCTGTACCACTACGTGGCCAGCGAGCACGGCCTCGAGCGGCGCGCCGACTGCCCGCTCGAGTTGTTCTCGCAACTGACGCGCGCACTTCCACCGCAGGCCTTTCTCGTCGGGCTGTCGTCGATCCACTGGCGCGAGGCGTGGAAGTACGGCGAGCGCGCATTCCGCTATTGCCAGCATGACGTCGGACACGCGATCGGCACGCTCCGCCTCTCCGCCGCCACCCTCGGCTGGAGCGCGTGGGTGCTGCATGGCCTCGCGGACGAGACGGTCGATGACCTGCTCGGACTGAACCGGGCCGAGGACTTCGCCGACGCGGAGCGCGAACACCCGGATCTCGTCCTGGCTGTCTGGCCGACAGACCGGGCCCAGGATGGGCGCTGCGCCGCCAGGCGCGTGTTGGCGCTGGATGTCGATCCGTCCGCGGCGCGCCAGCTGACGCGGCAACGCTGGTACGGCCGCGCGAACCGGCTCAGTCGTGACGATCCGGTGCCCTGGGAGGTCATCGATGCGGTCGCACTCGCGTCGCGCAAGCCGGCCAGCAAGCCGGAAGGCTTCGAGGTGCCCGACGCGCCCGCGGTCGAGCGCGAAGCCGGCGCGAGCGCCGACGGACCGGCTGCGGCACAGATCATTCGGCAACGGCGCAGCCTGCTGGCTTGCGACGGCCGAACCGGGGTCGCGGCCGAGCGCTTCTACGGCATGCTCGAGCGGGTGATGCCGCGCGTCGAGTTGGCAGCGCCGCAGCGTCCGGTCCCCTGGGATGCCATTCCCTGGGATGCGAACCTCCACCTCGGCCTGTTCGTCCATCGGGTGGACGGCCTCGAGCCCGGGCTGTACATGCTCGTCCGCGACCCGGCGAAGCTTGGCAAGCTGCGGCGCGCCATGCACGAGCGTTTCGCCTGGTCCACACCGCCTGGATGCCCGGTCGACCTTCCGCTTCGCATGCTGGAAGCTGGCGATGCGAGGCGGCTCGCCACGCAGTTGAGCTGCCATCAGGACATCGCCGGCGACGGCGCCTTTTCGCTCGGCATGATCGCCGAGTATCAGGACGCCCTGTTCACGCACGGTCCCTGGTTCTATCGCCGGTTGTTCTGGGAAGCGGGGCTGATCGGGCAGGTGCTGTACCTCGAGGCCGAAGCGGCCGGCGTTCGGGCCACGGGCATCGGCTGCTATTTCGACGATCCGGTGCACCAGGTGTTCGGGCTCAACGACCTGGCGTTCCAGTCGCTTTATCACTTCACGGTCGGCGGCCCTGTGGATGACCCCCGTCTGACAACGCTGGCGCCCTACGGCGAATCATCGTTGCGATCGCCTGACAGGGACAGCAGCAGCGACTCGATGTCGGCGATCGGCGGCAGGCACTGCGGGCCGGGCAGACTCAGGCCTCGGGACACACAGGCCAGCTATCGGAACGGCGTACTGCGCATTGAACTGCCCAAGGCCGAGGGAGCGCGCGCCCGGTGAATCGCCGTGCGCACGGCCTGAGCCGCGCCTGCGGCATTAGGTGGCGAGCCCGCCGGCTCGCCGCCCAAGTCTTGCCGCACGTTCCCGCGCAGCGGGCTTCACGCGGGTGGCCCGGCTGTGGGTCCTTCTTAACCAGGAAGGAGAGAGAGCAGTTTCGTGTCGATACCAGCTTCAATCGACTCTAGGCGGAGCCATTCAACACTGCGGGAGTTCCATTTTCAGTGGCGCCTGATGAACGCCTATGAGCGGTTTGAGCAGTTCGTCGTCCTGGCGCTCGGCCTCAACATCGCGACCGTCATCCTGATGGCGCTGGTACGCGCTGCTGCACTCGATGGCGTGCTGCGAGCTACGAGCGTTACCTGCTGAAGGGCGCCTGCGGATCAATGCAGCGCCTTCTTGCAAAAGTGCCCGTGCCACGCCGCACTCATCAGCGCGTGAAACTGCTCGTGCGACAGCCTCAGCAGGCACTGATGGTCGCCGCCTTCCATGTAAACGACCTCGTTGGCTTCGAGCGCTTCGTCGACGATGGTCTCCATGCCCCAGGCCATACCGACCGGAGGCACGGCGCCGCGATCGCAGTCATCGAACAGCGTCGCGATGCGGCTCTCGTCGGACAACCGCAGATTCTTGCGACCGAGCAGCTCGGTCAGATGGCCCAGCTTGACGGTCGTGTCGGCCGGCACGACGACCATCACGCAGCCGGTGTCGTCTTCGAGGATGACCGACTTGGCGAGCTGGTGGGGCAAAACATGCGCCGCGCGGGCGGTCTCCGCGCTGCTGCGGCTGGGCTTGTGCGCGTAGACGTCGTAGCGCGCGCCGCGCTGGTCGAGGTAACTGGACAAACGCGAGGAGATCGACATGACAGCCTCCATGGGCAAAGCGACAGTGGCGACGTTCGGGACAGCACCATGGTTGAAGCCGCCCGGATCCGTCGATCTCGTAGTGTGCTCCGTGGTGCGCCGGATCGCCAGTGCGCCCCCGACTTGGCAGTCCTGGGCGTAGCATGGCTGCATCCGTGCCGCTTCCTCCCGAAGGCACCATGACCGCACCGGATTTCACGCACTTGCACCAGCGCATGCTCGCGGAGATCTCCGCCGAGACGATTTATTCGAGCGCGCAACTCGGCAAGGCGGCGCTGGGTCGACGGGTCATGGACGTCATGGCCAAGGTGCCGCGTCACGAGTTCGTGCGGCTGGAATTGCAGCCCTTCGCGTACGACGACACCCCTTTGCCGATCGGCTTCGACAAGACGATTTCGCAGCCGTTCATTGTCGCCGTCATGACCGACCTGCTCGATCTGCGCCCGACCGACATCGTGCTCGAGATCGGCACCGGGCTGGGCTACCAGTCGGCGATCCTGGCGGAACTGGCGCAGCGCGTCTACAGCATCGAGTTGATCGAAGACTTGGCCGTGCAGGCTCGGCGCCGGCTGGCACGGCAGGGTTACGCCAACATCGAGATCAGGATCGGCAACGGCTGCGGCGGGTGGCCCGAGCACGCGCCGTTCGACAAGGTGATCGTCGCGGCGGCGCCCGAGCTGATCCCGGCGGCGCTCCTCTACCAGTTGAAGCCGGGCGGCAAGATGGTGATCCCTGCCGGTCTGCCCGATGCGCAGCAACTCATGCTGGTGGAGAAGGACGTCAGCGGCACGCTGTCGACTAAGGAGATCTTTGCAGTGCGATTCTCGCTGCTCGAGGACGCCGAGGCCGGCTGACGCTCGCGCGCTGTGCCATGCCCAACCGCCTCGCCCACGAGACCAGCCCCCACCTGCGGCAGCACGCCGACAACCCGGTCGACTGTCACCCCTGGGGCGACGAAGCGCTGGCGCTGGCCCGCGCCACCGACCAGCCGGTCCTGCTGCCGGTCGGCTACTCGGCCTGCCACTGGTGTCATGTGATGGCCCGTGAGTGCTTCGAGGACCGCGAGACCGCGGCGCTGATGAACCGGTACTACGTCAACATCAAGGTGGACCGCGAGGAGCGCCCGGACATCGACCAGATCTACCAGACGGCACACCAGCTGATCGCCCGCCGACCTGGCGGCTGGCCGCTGACCGTGCTCCTCAAAGAGGACCGACTGCTCTCGGCCCTCTGAGTACGTTGACTGCTGTTCCGTCCACTGAGATCAGCGGCTCGGCGGGCGCTCACTGTTTAGGTTTGTTCACCACCTGTATTTCACCGGCGCCACCATCGCGGTGGTCGCGCTCGGGGCGAGCATCTCGGCGCTCGAAGTGGTGCCGTTGGCGCTGATCGGCCTGGAGGCCTACGAGACCTGGCGCCACGGCCAGGCGACGCCGTGGATGCAACGCTATCGCTGGCCGATCCTGTTCTTCCTGGCGGCCAGCTTCCTTGGTGCGAGCGCGCGCTTGATGCGCGTCAATGCGCAGCGGTCGTTCGCACCGCAAGCTCCGGGTCACCAAGAACCGACCGGCTGCACGGGGCCGCGTAGAAGGAGAGAGACCATGCATCGCGCCACGTCCTTGATCTGCTTGTCCGCCGCGCTCGTGCTGGCGGGATGCAACGGCCGCGAAGGCGCAACGGCTCCCGCCAAGCCCGCGGTCGCCGCCGCCGATACGGCTGATTCCGGCGGCTCCCGCAAGGGCGACTTCGGCCCACCGCAGGGTGAGCCGATCAAGGCCGTGCTCACAAGCCCGCCGCAGGTGCCGCCGGCGGTGAACCGCTCGGCGCCCGCCAAGGTGATCGTCGAGCTCGAGGTGATCGAAAAAGAGATGCCGATCTCCGAAGGCGTGAGCTACACCTTCTGGACCTTCGGCGGCACCGTGCCCGGCAGCTTTATCCGCGTGCGCCAGGGCGACACCGTGGAGTTCCACCTGAAGAACGCGCCCGACTCGAAGATGCCGCACAACATCGACCTGCACGGCGTCACCGGCCCCGGCGGCGGTGCGGCGTCGAGCTTCACCGCGCCAGGGCACGAATCGCAGTTCACGTTCAAGGCGCTCAACGAGGGCGTCTACATCTACCACTGCGCCACGGCGCCGGTCGGCATGCACGTGGCCAACGGCATGTATGGCCTCATCCTGGTCGAGCCGCCGGAAGGCCTGCCCAAGGTCGACCACGAGTACTACGTGATGCAGGGCGACTTCTACACGACCGGCAAGTACCGCG
>NZ_JANMWL010000054.1:0-7666 GCF_031393925.1 Methylibium sp.
GCTGATCCATCGCCGCATGCCAGCGGCGCGAATGGTGCATGCCGCTCTCCACGCTGCGCTCGGCCAGCTCGGACAGGTCGAGCCCGGCGCAGAAATGCTCGCCCTCGCCGCTCAGCACCACCGCCCGCACTTCGGCCGGCAGGTTGACGAAGGCGGTCTGCAATTGCGCGATCAAGGCGTCGTTGATGGCGTTGCGCTTGGCCGGGCGCATCAGCCGCACATGCGCCAGCGGGGCAGCCAGCTCGACGCGCAGCAGGTCCAGCGAGGCGAGCAGGCCGGTGGCGGGCTGAAAAGAGGGCAGTGAGTTCATGGCCGACGGCGGGGCGGTGTGTGAAAAAGGGCGGGTCGAGATTAAGAAACTCACGCATTCCGCGACTTGGTGTTATCCCGCGCGCCACGCTGCGGTTGCGCTCGGTTATGGTCCGCGCCATGCGAGCGCATGTCCTCCTGCCGCGCTGGGCCGCCCCGCTGGCGGCTTTGGTGCTGGTCGCCGGCTGCGCCTCGGGCCCCGCGCCGCTCGCGCGCGATGGTGCGACCAGCCCGGTGCCCGCCGACCCCTCTCGCACGCCCAATGCCGAGCCCAAGCTCGAGCCGATCCGCCCGGGCGGACCCAACAAGCCCTACGAAGTCGAAGGGCGCAGCTACACGCCCGAGACGCGCGACCTGCCGCTGCGCGAAAAGGGCGTCGCCTCCTGGTATGGCAAGCCCTTCCATGGCCGCCGCACCGCCAGCGGCGAGGTCTACAACATGCACGCGATGACGGCCGCGCACAAGACGATGCCGCTGCCCAGCTATGCGCGCGTGCGCAACCCCGACAACGGCAGCGAAATCGTGGTGCGCATCAACGACCGCGGCCCCTTCGTTGCCGGCCGCGTCATCGACCTGAGCTTTGCCGCGGCGGTGAAGCTCGGCGTCAAGGGCTTGGCACCGGTCGAGGTCGAGCGCATCACCTACGAAGACATCCGCACCGGCGCGTGGCGGCAGAGCGCACCCGCCCCCGTGCCGGCCGCCGACACCCTGCTGGCGCTGGCCGACGCGGCGCAGCCGGCGGCAGGCGACGCAGCGCTGCCCTCGCCACTTGCGCTGCTCGTGCAAGCGCCGACACCCTTGCCGCAAGCCTCGACCGTGGCCGCCCCGGTGGCCGACGGTCAGGCAACGCGAGCGCTCACTGCCGCTGCGCGCGGTTGGTGGGTGCAGCTCGGTGCTTTTCGCGATCGCCGCGGCGCCGAAGGCTTCCATCAGCGCGTGGCCGGCGAGCTCGAATGGCTGGCGCCGCTGATGGCCCTGTTCAACGAAGCACCGCTCTACCGGCTGCAGGCGGGGCCCTATGCCTCGCGCGACGAGGCGCAACTCAGCGCGCAGCGCGTGCGCGAGGCGCTGCGGCTGGTGCCGCTCTTGATCGAGCGGCGCTGACGGTCGCCGTCACCTCAGCGCCCACCCGCCACGTCGAGCACCGCGCCGGTCACGTAGCTGGCGGCGTCCGACAGCAGCCAGACGATCGCCTCTGCCACCTCCTCGGCGCTGCCGGGTCGCTGCATCGGTATCTGCGGCGCCGCCAGGCGGGCGCGCTCGGGCTGGCCGCCCGAAGCGTGGATGTCGGTGTCGATGATGCCGGGGCGCACCGCGTTGACGCGAACGCCCTCGCTCGCCACTTCCTTGGCCAGGCCGAGCGTCAAGGTGTCGATCGCCGCCTTGGCCGCCGCGTAGTCGACGTACTGCCCGGGCGAGCCCAGGCGCGCCGCGGCCGACGAGACGTTGACGATCGCGCCGCCGCTCGCGCCATGCAGGCGGCTCATACGGCGCACCGCCTCGCGCGCGCATGAAAAACTGCCGAATACATTGACGGCGAACATGTGCTGCACGCGCGCGGCGCTCATCTCGTCCACGCGCGCCGCCACGTCCACCACGCCGGCGTTGTTGACCAGGCCGCGCAGGCGGCCGGCGCCGAAGCGGGCGTCGAGCCGCACGAACAGTGCACGCACCTGTTCGTCATCGGCCACGTCGGCGCAAAACGCGAAGGCTTCGCCGCCGTGCGCAGCGATGCGTTCGGCCACCGCCTCGGCCGCGCCCGCATCACGGGCATAGTTCAGTGCCAGCGCCCAGCCGTGGCGGGCGGCGAGCAGGGCGGTTGCGGCACCGATGCCGCGGCTGGCGCCGGTGACGAGCAAGACTGGTTTCATGGCGCAAAGCCTAACGCGGTGCCTCTTCAAAGGATTCGAGCGTGAAGGACTTTTCGACCCTGGAGGATTCCAACGCCTCGGCCAATGCCGACATCCACGCGCTTTGCGACCCGGCGCGGCGCGTGGTGCTGCGCGGCGGCCTGGCCGCCGCGAGCGCCTTGCTGGCACCGCTGGCGGCCTGCGTTAGCACGCCGCCGACGCGGCTGCTCGGCTTCACCGGCGTGGCGGTGTCGCGCGCCGACGCCGTACTGGTGCCGCCCGGTTACGTGGCCGAGCCCATCTACGCCTGGGGCGACGCCATCGGTGCGCCGGGGCTGGCGCCCGGCCTGCCGGCATTTCGCGCCGACGGTGGCAACAGCGCCGCCGAGCAGGCGCTGCAGGCCGGCATGCACCACGACGGCATGCATTTCTTTGCGCTCGAAGGCGCGCCGCCGAGCGAGCGCGGGCTGTTGGTGGTCAACCACGAGTACACCGATGAGGGCCTGCTGCACACCGACGGCGCGGCGGCGTGGAGCGCCGAAAAGGTGGCCAAGTCGCAGGCCGCGCACGGCGTGTCGGTCGTCGAAGTGCAGCGCGACGCCGAGGGCCGCTGGGCGGTGCTGCGCCCGAGCCGCTACGCGCGCCGCATCACCGCCACCACGCCGATGCGCCTGCAGGGTCCGTCCGCCGGTCACGCGCTCGTGCGCACCGCCCTCGACCCCAGCGGCACGCAGATACGCGGCACCTTCAACAATTGCGCCCACGGCGTAACGCCCTGGGGCACCTACCTCACCTGCGAAGAAAACTTCGTCGGCTACTTCCACGGCCCGGCCGAGCCCGACGCGCATGCGCGGCGCTGGGGCCTGCGGCCGCAGGGCAACGGCTACCGCTGGCATGAGCACGACGAGCGCTTCGACGCCACGCGCCACCCCAATGAGTTCAACCGCCACGGCTGGGTGGTGGAGATCGACCCCTTCGACCCTGCCAGCACGCCCATCAAGCGCACCGCGCTCGGCCGCGCCGCGCACGAAGGTGCGTTCGTGATGCAAGCCATCGATGGCCGCGCCGTGGTCTACATGGGCGAGGACGCGCGCTTTGAGTACATCTACAAATTTGTCTCGCGCGACGCGGTGCGCCCCGGTGGCTTTGCGGCCAACCGCGAGCTGCTCGACCACGGCACGCTCTACGTGGCGCGCTTCGATGCCGACGGCAGCGGGCAGTGGCTGGCACTCACCGCCGGGCAGGGCGGCCTGGACGCCGCCGCCGGCTTTGCGAGCCAGGGCGAGCTGCTCGTCAAGTCGCGCCAGGCCAGCGACCGGCTCGGCGCCACCAAGATGGACCGCCCCGAATGGATTGCCGGCGACGCCAGCACCGCCACGCTCTACTGCTCGCTCACCGGCAACTCGAGCCGCGGCCAGGCGGGCCAGCCCGGCGTGGACGCCGCCAACCCGCGCGCCGACAACAGCATGGGCCATGTCATTCGCTGGACCGAAAGCGGGGGCCTGGCCGGCACACGCTTTGCGTGGAGCCACTTCGTGCTGGCGGGCGACCCGGCCAACGAGCGTGCCGAGGCGCGCGGCAATGCCAACGGCGCCGAGTTCGCCAGCCCCGATGGCCTGTGGCTCGACCCGCGCGGCGTGCTGTGGATCCAGACCGACGTCTCACCCTCGGCCATGCACCGCGGCGAGCACGCGCGCCTGGGCAACAACATGCTGGTGGCCGCCGACCCGAGGAGCGGTGAACTGCGGCGCTTTCTCACCGGGCCCGTCGGCTGCGAAATCACCGGCGTGGTCACCACGCCCGACATGAAGACGCTGTTCGTCAACATCCAGCATCCCGGCGAAAACCCCGGCCAGCGCAACGACCCGGCCAACCCGACGCGCCATTCGAGCTGGCCGCAGGGGCTCGCGCCGGGCGGCCGCCCGCGCTCGGCCACGGTGGCGATACGCCGGCTCGACCGTGGGGTGATCGGTAGCTGAAGCAACGCTTGTTCGCTGCGGTGTCGGCGCTGTCCGACATGCGAATCAGCCAGGCGCCGGCAGCTTTGAGCGCGCACGAGTCCTAAGCTTGTGTACAGGCTCACCGAGGACTCGTCATGAAGCAGCACCGTCTCACGGCTTTTATCGCCATCGCGCTGGTCGCTTCGTTGTCGGCAGTGGCGCAGTCCGCGCAGCCGCTCGAACCGCTGGTGATCGACGTTGCGCCGACGGTTCAGCAAGCGGCGGGCATCCAATTCGTCAGCGGCGGAGCGGGTGAAGAAAGCCGCGCCGCGCTGGATGCAATGCGTGCTGACTTCACGGTGCGCAATGTCTTCAGCGGCCCGGGCGGTGAGTACGTCGTGGCCGAGCGTGTCACCGTCACTTCGGCGGCGGGCGGTGAGGCCATGAGCCTGAGCAACGTCGGTCCGATCATGATGGCCAAGCTGCCCGCTGGCCGATACACCGTTACGGCCGACTACCACGGCCGCACCCAGAGCAAGACGGTGCAGGTGGGAAGTGGTTTGCAAAACCTCGCCTGGAGTTGGCCGAACGTGCACGAAGCGTCGCCCGACACCAGCAACGCGGTGCCGCCCGTTCCGGCGCGCTGACGAGGGCGCGCTCAGCCCTCTTGGGCTGAGTAGACTGCCCACGATGCAGACAGCGTCCGACCCCGCCAGCACCGCTTCGCCCATCGCCTTCATCGGCGGCGGCAACATGGCCAGCGCGCTGATCGGTGGCTTGCGCAAGGCCGGTGTGGCGCCCGAGCGCATCCTGGTGGTGGAGCCGTGGGACGAGCAGCGCGCGCGGCTGTTGCAGGCGTTCGGCGTGGTGGCGCACGCGCATGCCAGCGCGGCACTGGTGCAGGCGTCGATGGTGGTGTGGGCGGTCAAGCCGCAGGCATTCAAGGAGGCAGCGGCGCCTTGTGCGGCGCATGTCGGCGGCGCGCTTCAGCTCAGCGTCATGGCCGGCATTCGAAGCGACGCCATCGTGCGGGCCACCGCCGCGGCGCGTGTCGTGCGGGCCATGCCCAACACGCCCGCGCTCATCGGCCAGGGCATCGCCGGGCTTTACGCGCGGCCCGCGGTTGACAAGGCCGGGCGCGCCGCAGTCGAGTCATTGCTCGCGCCGACCGGCAGCGTGCTGTGGGTCGAGCGCGAATCCGACCTCGACGCGGTGACGGCGCTGTCGGGCTCGGGCCCGGCCTATGTGTTCCTGTTCATCGAGGCGCTCATCGACGCGGCCCGCGCGATGGGCATGAACGAGGCTCAAGGCCGTGCCCTCGCCTTGGCCACGTTTGCCGGCGCCACCGCGCTGGCCGCGCAGAGCGACGAACCGGTGGCGCAACTGCGCGAGCGCGTCACCTCCAAGGGCGGCACCACGCACGCGGCGCTCGAGGCCCTGCGCAAGGCGGGCGTGCGCGAGGCGATCGTCCAGGCCGTGCTCGCGGCGCAGCGTCGCGCCGTCGAGCTGGGCGACGAGTTCGGCCGCTGACAGGCCGCCCGCGCCGGCTCGACGGCCCGGCATCAGCAGCGCGCGGCCGGCCTGCAAGGCCGACATTTTTGACCCCGCCGGAGCAAGCGCCGCGCCTACAGTGCGCGTGCTGTGCCGCGCCACCAGCGCGGCCGGCCCCCTGCGTCTCGACGAACCCGGAAGGACACCGAATGAGCCCGACGACCCTGCTGCCGCCGCAGAACTCCTTCCTCTCCTACGTCACACCCACGCCGACCAGCCCGTGGGGCACCTATTTGGCGCAGGTCGACCGCGTGTTGCCCTACCTCGGCCACCTGGCGCGCTGGGGCGAGACGCTCAAACGCCCCAAGCGCTCGCTGATCGTCGACGTGCCCATCGAGATGGACGACGGCACGGTGCGCCACTACGAAGGCTACCGCGTGCAGCACAACCTCTCGCGCGGCCCCGGCAAGGGCGGCGTGCGCTTTCACCCTTTGGTCACGCTCGAAGAAGTGATGGCGCTGGCCGCGTGGATGACCGTCAAGTGCGCCGCCGTCAACCTGCCTTATGGCGGCGCCAAGGGCGGTATCCGCGTTGACCCCAAGCAGCTGTCGATGAAGGAGCTGGAGCGCCTGACGCGCCGCTACACCAGCGAGATCGGCATCATCATCGGACCGCAGCGCGACATACCCGCGCCCGACGTCAACACCAACGCCCAGATCATGGCGTGGATGATGGACACCTACTCCATGAACACCGGCTCCACCGCGACCGGGGTCGTGACCGGCAAGCCCATCCACCTGGGCGGCTCGCTGGGCCGCGTCAAGGCCACCGGCCGCGGCGTGTTTGTCACCGGCCGGGAAGCGGCGCGCCGGCTCGGCCTCAAGCTCGACGGCGTGCGGGTGGCGGTGCAGGGCTTCGGCAATGTCGGCAGCGCGGCGGCCGAGCTGTTCGTGCAGGCCGGCGCCAAGATCGTGGCGGTGCAAGACCACACCGGCACCATCGTCAACGAGGGCGGCCTCGACCTGGCCGATCTGATGCCGGTGCTAAAGCGCGACGGCGGCGTGGGCGCCTTTACCGGCGCCGAACGCAGCGACGACGAATCGTTCTGGGACGTGCCGTGCGACATCCTCATTCCGGCCGCGCTCGAGGGCGTGATCAGCGCCGAACGCGCGCGGCGCATCACCGCCAGGCTGGTGCTCGAAGGCGCCAACGGCCCCACGGTGCCCGAGGCCGACGACATCCTCGCCGAGCGCGGCGTGCTGGTGGTGCCCGACGTCATTTGCAATGCCGGCGGCGTGACGGTGAGCTACTTTGAATGGGTGCAGGACTTCTCGTCGTTCTTCTGGAGCGAAGACGAGATCAACGTGCGCCTGGACAAGATCATGGTCGAAGCGCTCAAGAAAATATGGGAAACGGCCGACCGCCACTAGATCACCCTGCGCACCGCCACCTTCGCGGTCGCGTGTGAGCGCATCTTGTTTGCGCGCGAGGAGCGCGGCTTGTATCCCTGAGCGGCGGTTTGGGCGACAAAGCAAAGCTGTCAGCTTGCGGACACAGGCGCTGCCGGCAGACACGGCGGGCAAAGTCGCCTTGCCGTGCGCCGGACAAGTGAGATAGTTGCCGCCGACATGAACCGGCATCAAGCCCGGCAAATGAGGGCCGCACCTGCTGCGTAACATGGCATCTCAAGGAGGTAGTTCCATGGCGAAGCAACGAACATCACCCATTGCGCGGGCGGTTTTGCGAGCGTTCGACCGTTCCTGGATACGCAGCAGCGGGCCGTGTTACGCAGCAGATTTGCTGTGCGAACCGCCGTGTTACGCAGCAGAACTGCGCCCGATATCGGGTTAGGCGCCGCAGGAGTCATAGTCACCCACCCTCAACCGACTTTCAAAAGCATCGCTAAGCGGAAAACCAATAGCTTAGTCTCGGGATCCAAATTCTGCCTGCGCTTCAATTGTCATCCAACTTATAGGATTCAGCGTCATGCCAGTCATATATGAAAAGCGCACCTATTCGGTCAAAGTAGGTGAAATGCAAGAGGTCAAGCGTCTTTACTCCACAGAGGGATGGTCA
>NZ_JANMWL010000103.1:0-9206 GCF_031393925.1 Methylibium sp.
TCGGCAGCGTGATGGTGAACTGCTGAGAGGAGCGCATGGTGACGTGGGAGGCGACGAGTGAGTTGCAAGCCTACAGCACCACCGACCGGGTCTGCATACCTCGACCGAGCGAGTCAACGGTTCCGCGATGCTGCTTTACCCCACCGGCCGACGGCGCACGGGGTGCGTGTTCAGCGGCTAAACACTCCAGGCTCGGTGCTCATCTTTCGGGGGACGCCGACAGTCCGTAGGCACGGTCGTTGACCTGCGAGAAATCGACCCAAATGCCGCGTCTCGGATGCATCGATCCTCGACGAATATGAATGCGTAGGTGAGTGCGCGGAGACAGACGGGCCGAAGCGGCAAAGGCAATGAACTGAACATCGGCTTAGAGAGCGTTGGGGGCCTGGGCCTCGCTTCGTCCAACTCAAGTGAACGCACGGCGAGGCGCACCGCGCGCGCTCCGGGGCCAGTTCTATGTGGCGCCTCGCGGGACGACCTGGGACGCGTTCAACGTTGCCATCAGGACACATGCCCCTGATCCGTCGAAATTTCGGACACGGGTCGGACACGGCGATCCACAAAGACAAACAGGTTAGCGACTCGCGTCGCTAACCTGTTGATTTTTATGGCTCCCCGACCTGGGCTCGAACCAGGGACCTACGGATTAACAGTCCGGCGCTCTACCAACTGAGCTATCGAGGAATTAAGCCGGCGATTATAGCCAGGGCGCGGGGGGCGCTCAGAGGTCGGCGGTGAGAGAAACGCGCCAGGTGCGGGGTGCCAGCGGGTACAGGTAGGCGTGGCCGAACTGGTAGGGCGCCTCTCTCCATGCGCGGCGGTCGGTGGCGTTGTCGAGCCCGGCGCGCCAGGTGAGGGTCGAAGCGCCGGCGCGCTGCTCGAAACGCGCCCCGAGGTCCAGGCGTGCCCAGCCCGGGATGCGCAGCGCGGCGTTGTCCGGCAGCACCGTGCGGTTGCTTTCGGCGGTGAGCGCGGCAAAGGCCGACAGGCTGCTGGTGAACTGATGGCCCGCATTCACGCGCAGGGTGCGTGCCGGCACGTTGGGCGGGCGCTGGCCCTCGAGGCTTGCACTGGCGCTGTCTTCTCGGCGCGCCTTGAGCCACATCGCGCTGGCACCGAGCGACCAGGCGCCCCAGCGGGCTTGGCCGTTGGCTTCGAGCCCGCGGTGGTGCGCAACGCCGTCGATGCGGCGCAAACAGTTGGTCCTGGTCGCATCGCAGTCGTCGCTCGAGGCCGGGCGTTCGATGTCGAACACGGCAAGGCCGACGCCGAGCGTGTCGCTTTCATGCTTGAAACCCAGCTCGGTCTGGCGGCTTTTCAAAGTGAAAGCCTCGCCGGCGTTGCGGTAGATCGGCAGGTTGGGCGTGACTTCCGACTCGATGCCCTGGCCCCAGCTTGCATAGAGCAGGCCGCCCGGGGTGGGCGCGTAGCTGGCCGCGACCCACGGCGTCGTGAAGCTGCTTGCGTAATCGACTGCATCGCTGCCCGATGTGCTGATGCGCTCGCGCTGCAGGCGGGTGTGGCGCAGGCCGAGCCACAAACCGGTGCGCTCCGTCAGGCGCAGCGCGTCGCGCAGGTAGAACTCGGTGCTGCGCTCGCTGCGGTGGGTGTTGTCGGACGTGGCATCCGGCGCGGGCGGTGTGACGGCGGTGCCGGCGACGTTGCCGGTGCCGGCAAAGTTGAACGCCTGGGGCTGAAAGCGCGCCTTGAAGCGGCTTTGCTGCACGCCCGTGGTGAGCGCGTGTTCGATGCCGCCGGTCGCGAGTCGCCCCTGGACCGAGAAGTCGGCCACGTCCGTGCGGCGTCGCTCGTTGTCGCTGCGAAAGTCGTAGAGGTCGAAGCTGCCGTCGGGGCAGTAGCGGTCGGCGTAGTAGACGTTGCTGGCGGCGTCGAAGCAGCCGAACGGAAAGGCCACGCGGTCGTCGCTCTCGAGGTGCTGCGTGGCGATGTGCAGGCGCGCGCGCCAGTCATTGCCCAGGCGCTGCGTCCAGCGCAGGCTGGCGGTCTGCGCGTCCAGCACCACCGGCAGCGACCAGGCCTGGTTGTTGAGGTTGATGCGCGGGTCGACGCCGCGCGCGTCGGGCACGCGATCGCCGAGCAGGCTGAAGCCGGGCTGGCTCGGTTGTGAGCGGCGGCTGGTCTCGAACTCGGCCTCGAGCAGGCTGCCTTCGCTCAGGCGCCAGTCGCCAGCCAGTGCGAGCAGGTGGCGCTCGCCCTTGGCGTTGCGCAGTTCCGGGTCGATGTGTGCGGCGGCCGCGTTGAGCCGGATGCCGAAGGCCCCCTCGGCGCCAAAGCGCGCGGCGAGGTCGACCGCGCCGAGCACGCTGCCGCGCCCGCGCAGCTCCAGGCTGGCACTGCGCACCTCGCCCTCGGGGCGCTTGACCACGAGGTTGACCAGTCCGCCCGGCGCGCTGGTGCCGGCCTGCATGCCGCTGGTGCCCTTGAGCAGTTCGACGCGCGCCTTGTTGTCCAGCGGTAGCGAGGTTTCGGCATTGATCGGCAGGCCGTCGCGCCGGTAGTTGTAGCGGTTGTCGATGACGAAGCCGCGCACCGTGAGCTGGTCCCAGTAGCCTTCGGCGTTGTAGGCGTCACTGACGCTGGCATCCAGGCGCGTGAGTTCGCGAAGCAGGGTGGCTCCCGCGTCTTTCAGCGTGGCCTCGCCGAACACGCGCGCCTGCAGCGGGCTGCGCGCCAGGGGCGTGTCGCCGAAGCCGGCAATTTCAGCCGTGGCGGTGTCGGTGCGGCCTTGCACCGTGACGGGTTCGAGCACGGTGGTCGATTGCGCGGCGGCAAGCGATGCCGCAGCCAGCGGCGAGAGACAGAACAGGCGAGTCAGCGTGGTGGCCATCGTGTTTTCCGGTGTCGATGGCAGGTCGGCGCCGCGCAGCGCCCACGAAGCCGGGGCCACTGCAAGACTGCTTCCCTGCGCGAGGATTACCTCAATCAGGTTCAAAGGGACTTTCTCAGTCGGGCCTTCGGGTCGAAGGTCCAACACCCCTAGCGAATGCCGCACGCCGTGGCGCGCGACGGGTGGATTATGGCCATGAAGCAGGCCCGCCGGAGCCGGCCCATGCCCCCAGTAAAAAGGCCCGCCGAAGCGGGCCTTGCGCGGGGTGCTCTGACGCTCAGTCGAACACCGGCGTCTCCACGCCCAGCACCTTGTGCAGCTTCGGGCTCGTGGTCGTGTACTGCAGGTGAATGCGCTTGTTCGGAAAGATATAGGGCGCAGCACCGAAGGCGGCGAGTGCGGCCTCGTGGAAGCCCGACAAGATGAGCTTCTTCTTGCCCGGGTAGGTGTTGATGTCGCCCACGGCAAAGATGCCCGGCACCGTGGTCTCGAACTTTTCGGTGTCGACCGTGACCTGCTTGCGCTCGATGCCCAGGCCCCACTCCGCGATCGGGCCTAGCTTGGGCGAGAGGCCGAAGAACACCAGCAGCATGTCCAGCGGCACCAGGCGCGTGACGCCGTCGCTGCCGGTGACCTTCAGGCCGGTGAGGCGCTCATCGCTCACTTCGCAGCCGCTGACCTGGCCGACGATGAACTGCATCTCGTAGGCTTCGCACAGTTCGCGCATCTTGGCCACCGACGCGGGCGCGGCCTTGAAGCCGTCGCGGCGGTGGATCAGGATGACGCTCTGTGCCTTGTGCTGGCCTTCGGCGACGAAGTTCAGCGTCCAGTCGAGGGCCGAATCGCCGCCGCCGATGATGACGAGGTGCTTGCCCGCAAACTGCCCTGGGTTGCGCACGCGGTAATGCACCTGCGTGTCGTTGAAGGCATCGAGCCCTTCGACCTTGAGCAGCCGCGGCTGGAACGAGCCCACGCCACCGGCGATGAAGATGGTCTTGGTGAGAAAGCGCGTGCCCCTGCTGGTCTCGAGGTCGAAGCGGCCGTCCTCGCGCTTGGCCACGAGCGTGACCTCCTGGCCCAGATGAAAGGTCGCGTTGAAGGGCTCGATTTGCTTGAGGAGGCTGTCGGTCAGCTCCTTGCCGGTGCACATGGGCACGGCCGGTATGTCGTAGATCGGCTTGTCGGGGTAGAGCTCGATGCACTGGCCGCCCGGGTAGCCGAGCGAGTCGATGATGTGCGCCTTGACCTCGAGCAGGCCGAGCTCGAACACCTGGAACAGCCCCACCGGGCCAGCGCCCACGATGACGGCGTCGGTCTCGATCGGGCCGTCGTGGCTGGCGGCGGTGTGGGCGATGGCGGGGTTGGGTTTGGGGTCCATGAGAGCGGGCGGTTCAGCGGATCAGTTCGCCGAGCTTGTCGGGCGTGTCTTTCCAGTCGTCGGCGTCGGCCGGGGCGGGCTTGCGCTTGGTGATGCTCGGCCACTTCTTGGACAGCTCGAGGTTGATGGCGATGAATTTCTGCTGCTCCTGCGAGACGTCTTCCTCGGGCAGGATGGCATTGACCGGGCACTCGGGAATGCAGACCGCGCAGTCGATGCATTCGTCGGGGTCGATCACCAGGAAGTTGGGGCCTTCGCGGAAGCAGTCGACCGGGCAGACATCGACGCAATCGGTGTACTTGCAGCGGATGCACGATTCGGTGACGACGTGGGTCATGACGAGGTGTGGTGAGGTGAGAGTGAGGGGCGGCCCCGGCCGCGCGGGAGCCTGCGATTTTAAGGGCTCGGTACCGGCTCGGGCGCCGCTGCGGCGGTGGCCTTGCTGGCGCCTCGTCGCGGTGCCCGGGGCAGGGCGGCGGCACCCACGCCCACGATCACCACCGTGGGCCGCCCGGCATGCAGCACGCTCGCTTGCGCCAGCGTTGCCACGCGGTGGTCGCTGGCGAGTTGGTCGGGCCAGCCGGCGCGCGACACCACGCTCGCTGGCGTGTCGTCGGGCCAGCCGGCCTCTCGCAGGCGCCGCGCGAGGGCGGCGAGCTGGCGCCCGGCCATGTAGAAAACTTCGGTGTCGGCGCCGCGGCTGGCATGCAGCGCGCCGCTGCGTGTCATGGCGGTGGTGAGGCTGACGCTGCGGCCGCTGCCGCGACGTGTGAGCGGCCTTTGAGTTGCGGCCGCCGCGGCGAGGGCGGCGGTGACGCCGGGCACGACCTCGGCTTGCAGGCCGGCTTCGGCGAGCGCCTGCAATTCTTCTTCGAGCCGACCGAACACGCTCGGATCGCCACCCTTCAAGCGCACCACGCGCAGGCCTTGCTGAGCCAACTTCACCAGCAAGGCGTTGATGCGCGCCTGGCCGGAGGCATCGCACGCCGGAGCGCCGTGGCGTCCCGGCTGCGCCGAAAACCCGCGCTTGCCCACGTCGACCCAGCGGGCGGCTGGCGCGTGTCTGCGCAGCGCCGGGTCGGTGAGGGCATCGAAGAGCACCACGTCGGCCTCGCCGAGCCGCCGCGCGCCGCGCACGGTCATGAGGTCGGCCGCGCCCGGGCCGGCACCGATGACGACGACGGGGTGGGTCATGCGTGCCTCCACAAGCTTGCCAGGCGCCCGCCTGCCGCAGGGTGAGCGGCCGGTCTGGAAGCGGCTTGGCGAGCGGACATCATGCGACCAGCAGCGCACCGCTGGTGCGGTTGGTGGCAGGGTCGACCACGATCATCGCGCCGCCGACACGGTTGTCGGCATAGGCCTCGACGGGCAACGCTGCTTGCGTCTCGATCTGCACCTGCCCGATCTCGTTGACGGCGAGTTCATGCGCTTCGGTCGCGGCCAGCGTGTGGATGTCGCGCCGGCTGTCGATGGCGGTGATGCGTGCCTGCACCCAGCGGTGACCGTGCCGTAGCCAGTACTTGCGGCCGATCTGCGCCGGCTCGGTGTCGAGCCAGGCGAGCGTGGCGTTAAAGCGCTGCGTCGTTGGCAGCGGGGCCAGCGGCACGCCGCCTTGCGAGGCGGCGCTGGCGATCCAGTCGCCGCGCGAGATGTCGAGCTGGCGGTCGAGCACCAGCCCGGCCGACTGCCCCGCCTCGCAGACGCCCACCACCGCACCGGCGCGGCGCACTTCGGCCACGCTCGCCCTCTGGCCGCTCGGAAACACCTGCACCACGTCGCCCGCCCGAACGCGGCCATGCGCGATGCGGCCCCACACCGTGCGCGGCTGGTGGCCGGTGCCTTGCTCGCCCTGCTTGGCGACGTACTGGACGGGGATCAACAGCGCGCCGTCATGGCGCTCGTCGGTGGCCGGCAGCGCGTGCAGCAGCTCCAGCAAGGTCGGGCCGCGGTGCCAGTGCCAGAGCGGTGAGCGCAGCGTGACGTTGTCGCCGCGCAGCGCCGATACCGGCACGATCCCCGCGACGGCAATGCCGGCCTGCGTGGCGAAGGTTTCGAGCGCCTCGCGCACCGCACTGAACGCGGCTTGGGCGTGCGCATCGACGGCGTCGAGCTTGTTGATGGCGAACACGATACTCGGCACGCGCAGCAACTGCGCCAGCAGCGAATGGCGGCGCGTCTGCGCCAGCAGCTTGACCGGCCGCGTGCGCCAGTCGAGCTTGGTGATGTCGACCAGCACCACCGCCGCGTCGCTGCCCGCCGCAGCGGTGACCATGTTGCGGGTGTACTGCTCGTGGCCCGGCGCGTCGGCGATGATGAACTTGCGCTGGCGGGTGGCGAAGTAGCGGTAGGCCACGTCGATGGTGATGCCCTGTTCGCGCTCGGCCTCCAGGCCGTCGGTGAGCAAGGACAGGTCAATGGCGCTGCCGGCGGCGCGCTTCTCCAGCGCCTCCAACTGGTCGGCCAGGATCGCCCGGCTGTCGTAGAGCAGGCGGCCGATGAGCGTGCTCTTGCCGTCGTCCACCGAGCCGGCGGTGAGGAAGCGCAACGCACGGTGGCGCAGCTCGTCGGTGGGCAGCGGCGCGGCGCCATGCTGGCTCCCAACCCGGCCTTCCCCCAGCGGAGCAAGGAGCAAGGCGGTCGGCGGCGTTTGCGCGAGGGCGGTGCTCATCAGAAATACCCTTCTTTCTTGCGCCGCTCCATTGACGCGTCGGAGGTGCGGTCGTCCATGCGCGTGGCGCCACGCTCGCTGATGGTCACGGTGAGGGTCTCGGCGACGACCTCGGCGGCGTTGGCGGCCGGGCTTTCCACCGGGCAGGTGCAGGTCATGTCGCCGACGGTGCGAAAGCGAACACGCGCGGTCTCCACCGCCTCGCCTTGCTCGGCCGGCGTCACGTCGGTCAGCGGCACCAGCAGACCCTTGCGGCGGATCACTTGGCGCTCGTGCGCGAAGTACAGGCCCGGCAGCGGAATGTTTTCGCGTGCGATGTAGAGCCACACGTCGAGCTCGGTCCAGTTGCTGATCGGGAAGGCGCGGAAATGCTCGCCTGGTTTGATGCGCGTGTTGAACAGCGACCACAGCTCGGGGCGCTGCTCCTTGGGCTGCCATTGGCCGAAGCCGTCGCGGTGGCTGAAGATGCGCTCCTTGGCGCGCGCCTTCTCCTCGTCGCGCCGCGCGCCGCCGATGAGCACGTCGTAGCGGTGTTGCTCGATGGCTTCGAGCAGCGCCACGGTCTGGTGTCCGTTGCGCGATTCGAGCGGGTGCGAAAGGCGGATCGTGCCGCGCTGGATGGAGTCGTCGAGGTGGGCGACGACGAGGCGCTCGCCCATCTCGGCCACGCGCCGGTCGCGGAACTCGATCACCTCGGGAAAGTTGTGGCCGGTGTCCACATGCAGCAGCGGGAAGGGCAGGCGGCCCTCGAAATCGTTGCCGTGCCGGCGCATCTTGAAGGCCTTCTCGGCCAGCCGCAGCACCACGCAGGAGTCCTTGCCGCCTGAAAACAGCAGGGCGGGGCGCTCGAAGGCACCCGCCACTTCGCGCAGGATGAAGATGGCTTCTTCCTCGAGCGCGTCGAGATGGCGGTGGTCGACTTGCGGCAGCACGTGGGCCATGACAAGGGGCGCGTTCATCGCGGGGCTCCGATCGAGACGTCAGCTTGTTCTTCGGGGTGGACGTGCAGGCCGCATTCCTTGGCGCCCTCGTCCTCCCACCACCACCGCCCGGCGCGGAACGGCTCGCCCATTGCGATGGCGCGTGTACACGGCGCGCAACCGATGCTCGGCATGAACTGGTCGTGCAGGGGGTTGTAGGGCACGTCGTGCATGGCGATGTAGTGCCACACGTCGGCCCAGGACCAGTCGGCCAGGGCGTTGAACTTGACTCGACCCGCATCGTCCAGGCCGCGCAACGGCACCTCGCCGCGCGCGTCGCTTTGCTCGCGACGCAGGCCGGTAACCCAGGCCGTGCGGTTTGCCAGCATGCGCGCGAGCGGCTCGAGCTTGCGCAGGCCGCAGCACGCCTTGCGCAGCGCAAGGCTGCGAAACATGGCGTCCTCGCCGTGGGTGAGCACGAAGTGCAGGGTGCTTTCTTGTTCGGGCCGATAGGCCTCGACCATCAAGCCGTAGCGTGACTCGATGTGGTCGATGAGCGCCACCGTCTGGGGGTGCAGCTTGCCGGTCTCGAGCGTGCCGATGGCGATCGGCAGCGCATGGCGGGCGATCAGGTCGGTGATGACCATGTCCTCGGCACCCAGGCTGGTGGCCTGCACGATGCGCCCGGCATGCTCGGTGGCGGCTTCGCGCAGCAAGGCGAGGGTGTGGGCAACGCGGGCATCGAAGCCGTCGGTGGCGCGTGCGTAGAGCGCAATGGCGCTCATATCGCCGCCCCCGCATTCACGAACTCCGTCGCCGGCTCGCCGCGAGCCAAGGCATCGGCGGCGCCGGGCGGCAGGGCGAACAGCGGGCGGCTGTCGTGCACGTCGCCCTGGTAGTGGGCGCGAAAGAAACCGAGCGCGCGCTCGGCGGCGTCGATGGACTGGTCGGGCCGCAACGCCACCGCGTCGAAGCCGGTGCGGGCGAGCAGCGGCATCATGTCCACCAGCACCTCGCCGGTGGCGCGCACCTCGCCCGTGTAGCGATAGCGCGCGCGCAGCAGGTGCGCCTGGCTGTAGGCGCGCCCGTCGGTCCATTTCGGGAACTCCAGGGCCACCAGCGCCAGGCGCGGCAGGTCGGTCGCCAGGTCTTCAATGGCGGCGTCATTGGGCACCAGCACGCCGACCGGCATCGCCTCGGGCCACTGGCTGCGAACGCCGTGCCACTGCTGCAGGCTCAAGAGCCGCCGGGGCGCGGGCGTGATGGTGACCATCGGGCCGTCCTCGCCGCCCACCGTGTGCCAGGCATCGCGAAAGCGGTCGACGAACTTCATTGCGTGGTCTCCTTGGCGGTAGAGCGACGCACCGCGTTGGCAGCCTGCTTGAAGGGCTC
>NZ_JANMWL010000140.1:0-4923 GCF_031393925.1 Methylibium sp.
CGGACGCGGCGGGCCTGGCCGAAATGCTCCGCACCATCGCCACCTGCCGCAAGCCGACCATCGCTCGCGTGCAGGGCGACGCCTATGCGGGCGGCATGGGGCTGGTGGCGGCGTGCGACCTGGCGGTGGCGGCCGACACGGCGCAGTTCTGCCTGAGCGAAGTCAAGCTCGGGCTCATTCCCGCGACGATCAGCCCCTACGTGATCCGCGCCATGGGGGCGCGCGCGGCGCAGCGCTACTTCCTCACCGCCGAGCGCTTCGACGCGGCGACCGCGCTGCGCCTGGGTTTCATCCACGAGAGCGTGCCGCCCGATGCACTCGACGCGGGCGTGCAGGCGTTCGTGGCGGCGCTGCTGGCGGCGAGCCCCGAGGCGCTCGCCGCCTGCAAGCGCCTGCTGCACGAGGTGACGGGCCAGCCGATCGACGCCGCGCTGATCGCGCGCACCGCCGTGTTCATCGCCGACGCGCGCGCCTCCGACGACGGCCGCCACGGCGTGCGGGCTTTCCTCGACAAGGGCAAGCCGCGCTGGTCGGGCTGAACCGCATGAACACGCTGCAGTCGCTCGACACCACGCAGTTGATCGCACTGGCCGCCGCGCTCGGTTGGGCGAGCGGCCTGCGCCTGTATGCCGTGCTCGCGCTCACCGGCCTGGCGGGCTTCCTCGGCTGGGTGCCATTGCCGCCCGGCCTGCAGTTGCTGCAACACCCGGCCATGCTGGCAGCCAGCGGTTTCATGGTGTTCGTCGAGTTCTTCGCCGACAAGATCCCGGGCGTCGATTCGATGTGGGACGTGATCCATACCGTGGTCCGAATTCCCGCCGGGGCGGCGCTCGCGGCGGCCGTGTTCGGCGCCGACCAGGGCACCGCGGCGGCGCTCGCAGCCTTGCTCGGCGGCACGCTGGCCGCCACCAGTCACGCGGCCAAGGCGACCACGCGAGCGGCCATCAACACCTCGCCCGAGCCGTTCTCCAACATCGGCATGTCGCTGCTCGGCGACCTCGCCGTGCCCTCGATGCTGTGGCTTGCCGTCGAACAGCCGCTGCTGGCGATCGCCGCGGTCGCGCTGACCTTTGTTGCGATGATCGTGATCGTGTGCGTGCTGTCGAAGTTTCTGCGGCGTGTGTTGTCGCGACTCCAGGTGTTGTTCGGCGCCGCGCCGTCGACATCGGCATGAAGGACGAAGAATGTTCAACAAGACCTTGATCGCCCTACCGCAACCCCATCGCGTGGCGACTGCAGCGAGCGGCGATCAAACCGCGGGAGCCTGACATGTTCAAGAAGATCCTCATTGCCAACCGCGGCGAGATCGCCTGCCGCGTGGCCGCCACCGCACGCCGGCTCGGCATCGCCACCGTGGCGGTCTACTCGGATGCCGACGCGAATGCCCGGCACGTGCTCGCCTGCGACGAAGCCGTGCTCATCGGCGGGCCGGCGCCGCGCGACAGCTATCTGCGCCACGAGCGCATCCTCGAAGCGGCGCTCGCTACCGGCGCCGAGGCGGTCCACCCCGGTTACGGCTTCCTGAGCGAGAACGAGGGCTTCGCGCGCGCCTGTGCCCAGGCGGGCGTGGTCTTCATCGGACCTCCGCCCGGCGCCATCAAGGCGATGGGCCTGAAGGCCGAGTCCAAACGTCTGATGGAAGCCGCCGGGGTGCCGCTCGTGCCCGGCTACCACGGCAGCGACCAGGACCCGGCGCTGCTCGAGCGCGAGGCCGCTCGCATCGGCTACCCGGTGCTCATCAAGGCGAGTGCCGGCGGCGGCGGCAAGGGCATGCGCGTGGTCGCTGCCGCGGCCGAGTTCGGCGCCGCACTCGCCTCCTGCCAGCGCGAGGCGATCGGCAGCTTCGGCAACGACGCGGTGCTGGTCGAGCGCTATGTGCAGCGGCCACGGCACATCGAGATCCAGGTGTTCGGCGACAGCCAGGGCGACTGCATCTACCTGTTCGAGCGCGACTGTTCGGTGCAGCGCCGCCACCAGAAGGTGCTGGAAGAAGCGCCTGCCCCCGGCATGACGGCCGAGCGTCGGCGCGAGATGGGCGAGGCGGCGGTGGCAGCGGCCAAGGCCGTGGGCTACGTCGGCGCCGGCACGGTGGAGTTCATTACCGAGCAGGACGGACGTTTCTATTTCATGGAAATGAACACGCGTCTGCAGGTCGAGCATCCGGTCACCGAAGCGATCACCGGCCTGGACCTGGTGGAGTGGCAGTTGCGCGTGGCGGCCGGCGAGCCACTGCCGCTGCGTCAGGACGAGTTGAAGATTCACGGCCACGCCATCGAGGCGCGCCTGTGCGCCGAGAACCCCGACGCCAACTTCCTGCCGTCGATCGGCACCTTGGCCGTGCTGCGCTGGCCGTCGCATGTGAGCTTTCGGCGCAATGCGGACGCCCAGGCGTTGCACGATCCGGCGCCGGTGCGCATCGATGCCGGCGTGGGCGAGGGCGACGCGATTTCGCCGCACTACGACTCGATGATCGCCAAGCTCATCGTCTGGGGCGAGGACCGCGCGCAGGCGCTGGCACGGCTCGACCGGGCGCTGACCGAGACACGGATCGTCGGACTGCACACCAACGCGGCGTTCCTGCGCCGGGTCGTCAACAGCAGCTCATTCGCCGCGGCCGACCTCGACACCGCGCTGATCGAGCGCGAGCGCGCCGCGCTGTTCGACGCCGCACCGCTGTCGCTGGCGGTGGCTGCAGCGGGCGTGGCCGCGCATGCGCTCGCGCTCGAGCGCGCCGGCGAGGACGCCGATCCCTGGTCGCGCCGCGACGGCTGGCGCCTGTTCGGCGGCGCGGCGCGGCGTTTCGAGCTCGACCATGCCGGCGCCCACCACAGCGTGCTGCTCGAGCGCGGCCACGACGGTGCGGCCACGCTCACGGCGGCCGGCGAACGTCTCGCCTTCGCTTCGTGCCCGCTCGGCAATGACCGCTACGACCTCATGCTCGGCGAGCGCCGCCTCACGCTCGAGGTGCATGCCGTCGGCGAGAGCGTGACGGTGTTCGCCCCCGAGGGCTCGGCCCTGCTGCGCGAGGTCGACGTGCTGGCACATGCCGGCGAAGCGGCCGAGGGCGGGCGCCTCACCGCGCCGATGCCGGGCAAGGTCGTCGCCTTCCTCGCCAAGGCCGGCGATCAGGTCAAGCGCGGCCAGCCGCTGGCGGTGATCGAAGCCATGAAGATGGAGCACACGCTCAATGCGCCGAGCGACGGCACCGTCAAGGCGCTGCGCTTCGCGGCCGGAGAGCAGGTGGCCGAGGGCGAGGCACTGCTCGAATTCGAGCCCGCGTGACTTGCCGGGCCGCCACACCTGCGGCAGGCGCCGCGCCAGCGTGCTCAGTGGCGCGAGCCGTGGCCCAGGCCGCTCCAGCGCGAGCGCGCGATGCGGCCCCGGCCGGCGGGCTGCAGTTGCGAAGGCGCGGTCGGGCCGAACCCGAGCTGCGCGAGCGCGGCTCGCGCCTGACTGGCGGCGCGGGCCAGGTGGTCACGAGCGTCTTCGGCCGCGCTCAGGTCGTCGAAGCGTTCGGCCAGTTCCGCCAGCGTGGTGCCGTCGAATTCCTGGCACATCATGATCACTTGGTCTGCGTAGGAGCGTTCACGCATCATGCGGCGCACGTCGACGCCCTCGCCCACCGCGCGCAGCAGGGCGAAATGAATGCGGGTGGCGAGATGAAAGCGGTTGAAGAGGGCGGCCATGACGATCTCCACGAATTGACGCCATGGTGCGGCCGCGGCCGGCCCTGGCCCATCCCGCACAATGGGGTGAGAGGCCCTGCGAGCGCGGGGGTCCGCCACGTCCGGCGTGGTGATGCCGGTTGTTTTTCGTGAGGTAGTTCACATGTTGCCGAGCCGGGTCAAGCTGGTGGATGTCGGGCCGCGCGACGGGCTGCAAAACGAGCCGCAGGCGGTCAGCGCGGCGCACAAGATCGAGCTGGTCCATCGGCTGCAGGCGGCCGGCCTCGCCGACATCGAAGTCACCAGTTTCGTGAGCCCCAAGTGGGTGCCGCAGATGGCCGATGCGGCGTCGGTCATGGCCGGTATCCAGCGCCGCAGTGGCGTTCGCTACAGCGTGCTCACACCCAACATGCAGGGCCTGGACGCCGCGCTCGCCGCGCCGCGCGAACAGTGGCCCGACGAGATCGTGGTGTTCGGCGCGGCGAGCGAGTCGTTCAGCCAGCGCAACATCAACTGCGGGGTCGACGAGTCAATGGCACGCTTTGCGCCGGTGGTGGCCGCGGCGCGCGCCGCCGGCCTGAAGGTGCGCGGCGCCATCTCCTGTGCGGTCGGCTGCCCTTACGAAGGCGAGATTCACCCCGACCGCGTGGAGCGCGTGGCGCAGCTCATGCACGGCATCGGCGTGCAGCACGTCGGTGTGGCCGACACCATCGGCGTGGGCACGCCGCGGCGCGTGCAGGCGGCAATGGAGCGTGCGC
Organism: Methylibium sp.; assembly: GCF_031393925.1. Taxonomy (GTDB): domain Bacteria; phylum Pseudomonadota; class Gammaproteobacteria; order Burkholderiales; family Burkholderiaceae_C; genus Methylibium. The sequence continues at coordinate 4,424 of NZ_JANMWL010000140.1, forward strand.
TGCGGCATTACCCGCTGGCGGAGGTCAGCGGCCATTTCCACGACACCTACGGACAGGCGCTGGCCAACGTCTACGCTTGTCTGGAACTGGGCATCCACAACTTCGACGCCAGCGTGGCCGGCCTCGGCGGCTGCCCCTACGCCAAGGGCGCGACCGGCAACGTCGCCACCGAGGACGTGGTGTTCCTGCTGCACGGCCTGGGCATCCAGACCGGCATCGACCTCGACGCCCTGGTCGACGCGGCCTGCTTCATCTCCGGCGTGCTCGGGCGCAAGCCGGTGTCGCGCGTGGCCAATGCGCTGCTGGCCAAGCGGTCGGTGGCTGCATGAGCATGAGCCGGGCCATCGAGCCTCTGGCCCAGGCCGCGGGCGTGCCGTCGCCCTGCACCAATGTCTGCCGCATCGACGCGGCGAGCGGCTGGTGCGAGGGCTGCCACCGCAGCATCGAGGAAATCGTCGCATGGGCGCGCCTGGACGATGCGGCCAAGCGCGCCATCTGGC
>NZ_JANMWL010000167.1:0-23162 GCF_031393925.1 Methylibium sp.
GCCACGCTGTAGAAATAGGCCACCGAGGTGCCCAGGGCGATCAGCACGTCCATGTTGATCGCGCGCTTGCGCAAGGCGTTCCACGCGCCCTTGTAAAAGCTCCAGCCGCCGATGAACTGCACCGGCGTGACGAGCAGGAACAGCCACATGCCCCAGCTGAACCACGGCAGCGCCGAGATCGGCGCGTAGGTCACGATCGATGCGCCGGTGGCCAGCGTAAGGAACGCGCCGGCCCGCATGATCGCCAGGGCCAGCACCCCGGTCATGGCGATGGCGACCCGGGTGCGCATCGACTTCAGCTCCTGCTCCGGCGACTCGAAGGTGCGCTGGCAACCGGCACTGCAGAAGTAGTAGCTGCGCCCACCCCGCTCGGTGTGCAGCGCGGTCGTCTTGTCGACGAGCATGCCGCAGATCGGGTCCTTCGCCTGGCCCTGCGCGCCGCGGCGAAGCGCGTTCTGCATCGGCATGCCTCGGTCGGCATGGCCGGGATGGACACTCGCGGTCGCCACCGACGCCGGGCCGGCAACGCGGGACGCGGCCCCATACTTGGCAGGGTCTGCCTTGAACTTCTCCAGGCATTGGGCGGAACAGAACAGATAGTCCTTGCCGCCATGCTGCAGCCGAACCGCGGCGCCGCCTTCGTCGACGGCCATGCCGCAGACGGGATCGACATTCACCGCGACCGTTTCGACCAGCGCGTCCATTTGTCGGCTCCTTCGCTCAAGGAAAACTGACTCAGCGTAGCGGGCGGCAGTTCGAGAGCGTTGACTTGCGTCAAGCCCGGCACACAAGCAAGCCTGGGTCTCACAAGGAAACGCCGGGCCGCTTCAAGTTTCCTTGCTCTTCCTCGGGGGGCGGACGCCGCAAGGCGGCGGCCTCGAGGGCTTGTGAGCAGGCCTCTCTGATTGCGTGAAGACCCGGTGTCGGGCATGAAGGGGGGTCGATAGAATTCCGCTTATGAGCCCCAAGGCTTGGCTAGCGATTGGGCGCGATCCGGGGCTCCACCGCAGCACGCGGACTCAAGGACACGATCTCATGAAGAAGACCGCTCTCACCCTGGCGCTGGCAGCGGCAGCAGGTGCGACGCAGGCCCAGACTTCGGTCACGCTGTACGGCATCGCCGACGCGGGCGTGAGTTACGTCAGTGGGCAGGAGGGCGCCAAGAAACGGGTGGTCAGCGGGATCATGGAAGGCTCGCGTTTCGGCTTTCGCGGCAACGAGGATCTGGGCGGTGGATATCGCACGATCTTCACGCTGGAGAACCGGCTCGAACTCGACACCGGCTCTGTCAGCAACAGGCCGGCTTCCGGCAGCCAACTGCCCGCGCGCTTCAACAGCGCTGCCGCGCTCGGCCTGCCAGCGCCGCTGCAGCCGGCCGTCACGCAGGTGGCGGGCCAACTCGGGGCGACGCTTGGCGTCAACCTGTCCGGCAATCTGTTCGACCGCCAGGCCTTCGTCGGGCTGGTCACGCCGGTGGGCGCGGTTCTCGTGGGCCGGCAGTACACGCCGATCTACGAGTTGTCGGCCACGTTCGACACGATGCGCACGGAGTCGAGCCTGGCCTTCGGACAAGTGGCAACCTTCCCGCCGTCGGTAGAAATCCGCACCAACAACGCCTTGTCCTATCGCTTGCAGACGGGCCCCTGGACGGCGTCGACCATGTTCGTCTTCGGCGAAGGCGCAACGACGACCGGGCGAATGATCGGCGCCATTGCGATGTACCGCACCACCGCTTTCGCGGTCGGCCTGGGCTACCAGACGCGCGAGAACGAGAAGGGCGAGAAGGCGCTGACCAACATCGCCGTCGGCGCGTCGGCGAGCCTCGGCCCGGGCACGCTCTATGCGCAGTACGTGAACGTCAAGGACGAACATCCGGGCGGCTTGAGCCCGGTTCGGGCCGCGCTGACGCCAGCCATCGGCCCGGTGTTCGCTGCGGCAGTGACCAACGCCTTCAGCGCCGCGCTGGTGCAAGACGCCAACGCCTACCACGTCGGCTACCGCGTCATCACTGGCCCGCACACGATTTCGGCGTCATACAACCGCTACGACGATCGGCTCGCGCGCAACGCCGACGTGCAGTCTTACGGGGCGGTCTACAGCTATGCCTTCTCGAAACGCACGGACGTGAATGTCGTGGTGACCCGCTTCGACAACTCGAGCAACGCCCAGACGGCGCCGGGCCAGAACGGCTTCCTGGGCGGAGTCACGACCGAGCCGGGTCGCGATTCGCAGAATGTCGCACTCGGCATCCGCCATCGTTTTTGAGGCCGCGCTGGAGCCAAGGCGGGAAGGCCGCACCCCGGCGTTCTGACGCAGCGCTTGGTGGGCGTCGATGAGGGCCACCGCCCCGGAAGCGTCGACCGATCACGCAGCGTCTACGCGGTCCGCTTCGTTGTCCAATCAGGCATGGCGCGTCTTCCCCGGCTGATCGTTGCCGGTCATCCCCATTTGCTCAGTCAGCGGGCCCAGCATGGGCAGGCGATGGTGCGCGATGACGTGGACCGTGCGGCGCTGTTGAAGCTGCTGCAGGAAGCGGCTCGCGCCAACGGGGTGGTGGTCCACGCCTACGCCGTGCTGGATTCACGCTTGGATCTCGTCGTCACCGCGGATGAAGCCAATGCCCTCAGCCGCATGATGCAGCTTGCTGCGCGGCGCCACGCGGCGGCGTTCAACCGCCGTCACTTGCGCCGCGGCAGTCTGTGGGAAGGCCGGTTTCGCGCCGCGGTCATCGAGCCGGGCGACTGGCTGCTGCGCTGCATGATCCATGTCGACCAACTCGGTGGGCGAGACGCAAGTCGTGACCCCCGCTGGTCGAGCGAGGCGGCGCACATGGGCGATGTCGCGGATTCATGGCTCGTCGCACCGCCCGTCTTCTGGAGCCTTGGCAATACACCCTTCGAGCGCGAGACGGCGTATCGCGGACGGCTCGAGCATCCGCTCGCCTCCGACGAGGCGCGGGCGATCGAGGCCGCGTTGCGCGGCGGATGGCCGCTGGGTTCGGTGGCGTTCGCCGCACGGCTGGCGGAGCGCGTTTTGCGGCCGACCACACCGCGTCCGCGAGGTCGACCACGCGCGAAGCTGCCGTAGCAGCTGTCTGGTATTTAATATGTCCCCAATTTAAGTATGCTTAATGAATGTGAGGTTTTAATAAAACCTGACCCCATTTATTCGATTTGTTATTCTTGCTGCGGTGCAGTAATCTTCAAGCCCTGTTTTCCAGGAGCGCGCCGTGACCGCACCGACCTACGTTCCCACCGATGAAGCGATCGCCGCGCTCGAACGCGAAGGTCTCTACAGCGCAGCCAACGAGCACGATGCCTGCGGCGTCGGCTTCGTGGCCCACATCAAGGGCCACAAGGCGCACGACATCGTCAGCCAAGGCCTGAAGATCCTGGAGAACCTTGACCATCGTGGCGCGGTCGGTGCCGACAAGCTGATGGGTGACGGCGCCGGCATCCTGATCCAGATTCCCGACGAGTTCTATCGCGCCGAGATGTCGCTGCAGGGCATCGATCTGCCGCCGCCCGGTGAATACGGCGTGGGCATGATTTTTCTGCCCAAGGAGCACGCCTCCCGCCTGGCTTGCGTGCAGGCGCTCGAGCGCGCAGTGCGTGTGGAAGGACAGGTCCTGCTCGGCTGGCGCGACGTTCCCGTGGACCGCGAGATGCCGATGTCGCCCACCGTGCGGGCCAAGGAGCCGGTGATCCGCCAGATCTTCATCGGCCGCGGCACCGACGTGATCGTGCCCGACGCGCTCGAGCGCAAGCTCTACGTGATCCGCAAGACGGCGTCGAGCGCGATCCAGGCCTTGAAGCTCACGCACAACCGCGAGTACTACGTGCCCAGCATGAGCTGTCGCACCATCATCTACAAAGGCCTGCTGCTCGCCACCCAGGTGGGCACTTACTACAAGGACTTGGCGGACGAGCGGGTGGTGTCGGCGCTGGCCTTGGTGCATCAGCGGTTTTCGACCAACACCTTCCCGGAGTGGCCGCTGGCGCACCCCTACCGCATGGTCGCGCACAACGGCGAGATCAACACCGTCAAGGGCAACTTCAACTGGATGCGCGCGCGCGAAGGCGTCATGAAATCGCCGGTGCTGGGCGATGACCTGAACAAGCTCTACCCGATCAGCTTCGAGGGCCAGTCCGACACGGCGACGTTCGACAACGCGCTCGAGCTGCTCACGATGAGCGGCTACCCGCTCGCCCACGCCGCGATGATGATGATTCCCGAGGCCTGGGAACAGCACGCCATGATGGACGAGCGCCGCCGGGCCTTCTACGAGTACCACGCCGCCATGCTCGAGCCCTGGGACGGCCCGGCCGCGATGGTGTTCACCGACGGCAAGCAGATTGGCGCCACGCTCGACCGCAACGGCTTGCGCCCGGCGCGCTACATCGTCACCGACGACGATTTGGTGGTGATGGCGTCGGAGTCCGGTGTGTTGCCGATCCCGGAAAACAGGATCGTCAAAAAATGGCGATTGCAGCCGGGCAAGATGTTCCTCATCGACTTCGAGCAAGGCCGCATCGTCGACGACGAGGAGCTGAAGAACCAGTTCGCGTCGGCCAAGCCCTACCGGCAGTGGATCGAGAACGTGCGCATCAAGCTGGAGAACATCGAAGCGCCCGCCGGGGCCGCGGCGCCGGCCTTCAGCGAAAACCTGCTCGACCGCCAGCAGGCCTTCGGCTACACGCAGGAAGACCTCAAGTTCCTGATGAGCCCGATGGCCCAGGCCGGCGAGGAAGGCATCGGCTCGATGGGCAACGACTCGCCGCTGGCGGTGCTGTCGGACAAGAACAAGCCGCTCTACAACTACTTCAAGCAGCTGTTCGCGCAGGTGACCAACCCGCCGATCGACCCGATCCGCGAGGCGATCGTGATGTCGCTCAACAGCTTCATCGGCCCCAAGCCCAACCTGCTCGACATCAACGCCGTCAACCCGCCGATGCGGCTCGAGGTGGCGCAGCCGGTGCTCGACTTCCAGAGCATGGTGCGGCTGCGGGCCATCGAGAAGTCCACGCACGGCAAGTTCAAGCCGCACGAGCTCGACATCGTCTACCCGCTGGCGTGGGGCGACGAGGGCGTGGAGGCCAAGCTCGCCTCGCTGTGCGCCGAGGCCGAGGACGCCATCAAATCCGGCCACAACATCCTCATCATCACCGACCGCCGCATGGACCGCGAGCACATCGCGATTCCGGCGGTGTTGGCGCTTTCCGCGATTCACCAGCACCTGGTGCAGGCGGGCTTGCGAACAACGGCGGGGCTGGTGGTGGAGACCGGCTCGGCGCGCGAAGTGCATCACTTCGCGGTGCTCGCGGGCTACGGCGCCGAGGCGGTGCATCCTTACCTGGCGATGGAGACACTGGCGACGCTGCACGCCGAACTGCCGGGCGATCTGTCGGCCGAGAAGGCGATCTACAACTACATCAAGGCGATTGGCAAGGGGCTCTCGAAGATCATGTCCAAGATGGGCGTGTCGACCTACATGTCCTATTGCGGCGCGCAGCTGTTCGAGGCGATCGGTCTGGAGCGAGACTTCGTCGACCACTACTTCCGCGGCACCGCCTCGCAGATCGGCGGCATCGGTGTGTTCGAGGTGGCCGAAGAGGCGCTGCGCATGCACCAGGCCGCATTCGGCGACGACCCGGTGCTCGCCGGCATGCTTGACGCTGGCGGTGAGTACGCCTGGCGCGTGCGCGGCGAAGAGCACATGTGGACGCCCGACGCGATCGCCAAGCTGCAGCACAGCACGCGCGCCAACAAGTTCGACACCTACAAGGAATACGCGCAACTCATCAACGACCAGTCGCGCCGCCACATGACCCTGCGCGGGCTGTTCGAGTTCAAGGTCGACCCGAGCAAGGCGATCGCGCTCGACGAAGTGGAGTCGGCCAAGGACATCGTCAAGCGCTTCGCCACCGGCGCCATGTCGCTCGGCTCGATTTCGACCGAGGCGCATTCCACGCTGGCGATCGCCATGAACCGCATCGGCGGCAAGAGCAACACCGGCGAAGGCGGCGAAGACCCGGCGCGCTACCGCAACGAGTTGAAGGGCATCAAGATCACCGCGGGCACCAAGGTGTCCGACGTGATCGGCGCCGAGGTGATGGCGGCCGACTACGCGCTGCAGGACGGCGACTCGCTGCGCTCGAAGATCAAGCAAGTGGCGTCGGGGCGCTTCGGCGTGACGACCGAGTACCTGGTCTCGGCCGACCAGATCCAGATCAAGATGGCCCAGGGCGCCAAGCCCGGCGAGGGCGGCCAGTTGCCCGGCGGCAAGGTGTCCGACTACATCGGCATGCTGCGCTATTCGGTACCGGGAGTCGGCCTGATTTCGCCGCCGCCGCACCACGACATCTATTCGATCGAAGACCTGGCGCAGCTGATCCACGACCTGAAGAACGCCAACCCGCGTGCGAGCGTGAGCGTCAAGCTGGTGTCCGAGGTGGGCGTGGGCACCATCGCGGCCGGCGTGGCCAAGGCCAAGAGCGACCACGTCGTGATCGCCGGCCATGACGGCGGCACCGGCGCCTCGCCGTGGTCGTCGATCAAGCATGCCGGCACGCCCTGGGAACTGGGGCTGGCGGAGACGCAGCAGACGCTCGTGCTCAACGGCCTGCGCGGGCGCATCCGCGTGCAGGCCGACGGCCAGATGAAGACCGGCCGCGACGTGGTGATCGGCGCGCTGCTCGGCGCCGACGAGTTCGGTTTCGCCACGGCGCCGCTGGTGGTCGAGGGCTGCATCATGATGCGCAAGTGCCACCTCAACACCTGCCCGGTGGGGGTGGCGACGCAAGACCCGGTGCTGCGTGCCAAGTTCCAGGGCCGGCCCGAGCACGTCGTCAATTTCTTCTTCTTCGTGGCTGAAGAGGCGCGCCAGATCATGGCGCAGCTCGGCATGCGCAAGTTCGACGACCTGATCGGCCGCGCCGACCTGCTCGACACCAAGAAGGGCATCTCGCACTGGAAGGCACGCGGGCTTGATTTCAGCCGCGTGTTCCACCTGCCGCAGGTGGGCGCGGAGGTGCCGCGTCGCCAGGTCGAGGAGCAGGACCATGGCCTGGCCAAGGCGCTCGACGTCAAGCTGATCGAGAAGTGCCGCCCGGCCATCGAACGCGGCGAGAAGGTCCACTTCATGGAGGGGACGCGCAACGTCAACCGCACGGTCGGCGCGATGCTCTCGGGCGAGCTGATCCGCCACCGTCCCGAGGGCCTGCCGGACCAGACCATCTTCATACAGATGGAAGGCACCGGCGGGCAAAGCTTCGGCGCCTTCCTTGCCCAGGGCATCACGCTCTACCTGATCGGCGACGCCAACGACTACACCGGCAAAGGCCTGTCGGGCGGCCGCGTGGTGGTGCGCCCGAGCATCGACTTCCGCGGCGACGCCATGCGCAACATCATCGTCGGCAACACCGTGCTCTACGGCGCCACCAGCGGCGAGGCGTTCTTTCGCGGCGTGGCGGGCGAGCGCTTTGCGGTGCGCCTGTCGGGCGCTGCCACGGTGGTCGAAGGCACCGGCGACCACGGCTGCGAATACATGACCGGCGGCACGGTGGTCGTGCTCGGCCAGACCGGGCGCAACTTCGCGGCCGGCATGTCCGGCGGCGTGGCCTACGTCTACGACGAGGACGGCAAGTTCGCGCAGCGCTGCAACACCGCGATGGTCGCGCTTGATCGGGTGCTGTCGGCCGACGAGCAGCGTGCGGCGCAGGACGCGGCGATCTTCCACAAAGGCGTGGCCGACGAGGTGCTGCTGCGCAAGCTGGTCGAGGACCACCACAAGTGGACCGGCTCGCTGCGGGCGCGCGAAATCCTCGACGATTGGGCCGCGGCGCGAGCTCGCTTCGTCAAGGTCTTGCCGCACGAGTACAAGCGCGCGCTCGGCGAGATGGGCGCCAAGCGGCAGGCAAGCGACATGATCGCCAAGGCGAAGATCGCCGACAAGAAGAGCAGTGACAAGAGCGTCGCGGCCAAGTAAGGCGTCGAGGCCAGCGGTCCAAGAAGGGCGGAGAAAGAAGCAATGGGAAAAGTCACCGGATTTCTGGAATACGAACGCATCGAAGAAGACCATGCGCCGGTCACCGAGCGGGTCAAGCACTACAAGGAATTCGTCCTCACCCTGAAGTCCGACGATGCGCGCGTGCAAAGCGCGCGCTGCATGGACTGCGGCACGCCGTTTTGCAGCTCCGGCTGCCCGGTCAACAACATCATCCCGGACTTCAACGACCTGGTGTATCGCGACGACTGGGCCAATGCGATCACGGTGCTGCACTCGACCAATAACTTCCCCGAGTTCACCGGGCGCATCTGCCCGGCGCCCTGCGAGGAAGCCTGTGTGCTCAACGTCAACGATGACCCGGTGGGCATCAAGTCGATCGAACACGCCATCATCGACCGTGCCTGGGCCGAAGGCTGGGTGAGGCCGCAACCCGCCAAGCAAAAGACCGGCAAGCGCGTGGCCGTGGTCGGCTCCGGCCCGGCCGGCATGGCCGCGGCGCAGCAGCTGGCGCGCGCCGGTCACGAGGTCACGCTGTTCGAGAAGAACGACCGCATCGGCGGTCTGCTGCGCTACGGCATCCCCGACTTCAAGATGGAGAAGTCGCACATCGACCGGCGCGTCGCGCAAATGAAGGCCGAGGGCGTGGTGTTTCGCACCGGCGTGATGGTCGGCCACGCGCGCGACCCGCTGGGCAAGGGCAGCAAGGTCATCAACTGGGCCGGCGAAACGCTCTTGCCCGAGCAGCTCATCGCCGAGTTCGACGCCGTGCTGCTCGCGGTTGGTGCCGAACAGAGCCGCGACCTGCCGGTGCCGGGGCGCGAACTCGACGGCGTGTACTTCGCCATGGAGTTCCTGCCGCAGCAGAACAAGGTCAATGCCGGGGACGCCGTCCAGGGGCAGCTTTCGGCCGCCGGCAAGCACGTCATCGTGATCGGTGGCGGCGACACCGGCAGCGATTGCGTGGGCACCAGCAACCGCCACGGCGCCAAGAGCGTGACGCAGTTCGAGCTGATGGCCGAGCCGCCCGAGGAAGAAAACAAGCCGCTGACCTGGCCTTATTGGCCTTACAAGCTGCGCACCAGCTCCAGCCACGAAGAAGGCTGCGAGCGCGAGTTCGCGATTGCGACCAAGGCGTTCATGGGCGACGGCAAGGGCGGCAAGCTCACGGCGCTGAAGACCGTGCGCGTGGAGTTCCAGGGCGCCAAGATGGTCGAGCTGCCGGGCAGCGAGCAAATCCTCGAAGCCGACCTGGTGCTGCTGGCAATGGGCTTCGTGAGCCCGGTTGCGGCGGTGCTCGAGGCCTTCGGCGTCGAGAAAGACAAGCGCGGCAACGCCAAGGCCAGCACTGATTTGATCGGCGGCTACCGCACCAACGTCGACAAGGTGTTCGCCGCGGGCGACATGCGGCGCGGGCAGTCGCTCGTGGTCTGGGCGATCCGCGAAGGACGGCAAGCGGCGCGGGCAGTGGACGAGGCGCTGATGGGGCGCAGCGACCTGCCGCGCTAGCCCGGCGAGGGCCGTTCCTGCGACGGCGTCCTGCGGGGTGGCATCCCCTATCATTCGGGCCGCCGCGGCGCCTGCCTGCGGCTTCCTTTCCTGCGGCCCATGACAAGTCCAATAGCGCCGTCGAGTCCCGACCGCACCCCACCGCTCGTTGAGCTGCAGCGTGTCACCTGCGGCTATGGCGACCGCGTGATCCTGCGCGACGTCGACCTCGCCGTGCCGCGCGGCAGCGTGCTGGCGCTGATGGGCGTATCAGGCGGCGGCAAGACCACCGTGCTGCGACTCATCGGCCGGCTGCTCGACCCGATGGCAGGCCAGGTGCGTCTTGACGGCGTCGACCTCGCCACGCTCGACCGCGACGGCCTCTACGCCGCGCGTCGCCGCATGGGCATGTTGTTCCAGTTCGGCGCGCTGTTCACCGACCTCTCGGTGTACGACAACGTCGCCTTCCCGTTGCGCGAGCACAGCGGCCTGGCCGAAGACATGATCCGTGACCTGGTGCTGATGAAGCTCGATGCCGTCGGCCTGCGCGGGGCGCGTGACCTGATGCCCAGCGAAGTCTCCGGCGGCATGGCGCGGCGCGTGGCGCTCGCGCGCGCCATCGCCCTCGACCCCGAACTGATGCTCTACGACGAGCCTTTTGCCGGTTTGGACCCGATCTCGATGGGTGTGGCCGCACGCCTGATCCGCGAACTCAACCGATCGCTGGGCATCACCAGCATCGTCGTCTCGCACGATGTGGACGAAACATTTTCCATTGCCGACCAGGTGGTGTTCCTGGCCAACGGCGGCGTGGTCGCGCGCGGCACACCAGCCGAGATGCGTGAGAGCAGCGACCCGCTGGTGCGCCAGTTCGTCGACGGCGAGCCCGATGGGCCGGTGCGCTTTCACTACCCTGCCGTGGCCCTTGCCGAAGACTACAAGGTGGGTGTCCGATGAGCTGGTGGAGCCCCACCGGCGTCGGCTTCGCGCTGCGCTCCAAGCTCGCCGACGTGGGCGCCGGTGCCCGACTGCTCGCCCGCCTGCTGGCCTTGGCCGGCCCGGCGCTTGGACGCGGCCGGCTGGTGGTCGACCAGGTTCACTTCCTTGGCAACCACTCGCTGGCCATCATCACCGTCGCGGGCCTGTTCGTCGGTTTCGTGCTCGGCCTGCAGGGCTACTACACGCTGCAGCGCTACGGTTCCTCGGAAGCGCTCGGCCTCCTGGTGGCGCTGTCGCTGGTGCGTGAACTCGGGCCGGTCGTCACCGCGCTGCTGTTCGCCGGCCGCGCCGGCACCTCGCTCACCGCCGAGATCGGCCTCATGAAGGCCGGCGAGCAGCTCACCGCGATGGAGATGATGGCGGTTGACCCGGTGCAGCGCGTGCTGGCGCCGCGCTTTTGGGGCGGGGTGATCGCGATGCCACTGCTGGCCGCGGTGTTCTCGGCGGTGGGCATCATCGGCGGCTACCTGGTCGGGGTGGTGCTGATCGGCGTCGATGAAGGTGCGTTCTGGTCGCAGATGCAAAGCGGCGTCGACGTGTTCTCCGATGTCGGCAACGGCATCGTCAAGAGCCTGGTGTTCGGCCTGACGGTGAGTTTCGTCGCGCTGCTGCAGGGCTACACCTGCCAGCCCACGCCCGAAGGCGTGTCGCGCGCCACCACGCGCACGGTGGTGGTGGCGTCGCTCGCGGTACTGGCCCTTGATTTCGTGCTGACCGCGATGATGTTCTCGGTCTGAGCTGGGAGTAAAGACAATGCAGAAATCCAAGCACGACCTCTGGGTCGGCCTGTTCGTGATGATCGGTGCTGCCGCCGTGCTGTTCCTGGCGCTCAAGGCCGGCAACCTGCTGTCGCTGAGTTTCGAGGATACCTACAGCGTGGTGGCACGCTTTGACAACATCGGCGGACTGAAGGCGCGCGCGCCGGTCAAGAGTGCCGGCGTGGTGGTCGGTCGCGTCGGCGTGATCGGCTTTGATGCCACCACCTACCAGGCGCGCGTTCAGCTCGATCTGGAAAAGCGGTTTACCTTTCCGAAGGACAGCTCGGCGAAAATCCTTACCTCGGGCCTGCTCGGCGAACAGTACATCGGCATCGAGCCGGGCGCCGAGGAGAAGTTGCTGGCGGGTGGCGACACGATCGGCATGACGCAGTCGGCGGTGGTGCTCGAGAACATCATCGGGCAGTTCCTCTTCAACAAGGCGGCCGATGCCGGCGCGAGCCAAGGAGGCAAGAAATGACGATGGATGCCTGCGTGCGAATCGTCTCGGCTGCCATGTTGGCCACCGGCGTGCTGGCCGGCTGCGCCACTGTCGAGCAGCCCGACCCTCTCGAGAAGATGAACCGTCGCGTCTTCGCCTTTAACGAGGGCGTCGACAAATACTTGATCGTGCCGCCCGCGACGGTCTATCGCGACGTGGTGCCGCAGCGCGTGCGCGAAGGCGTTGACAACTTCTTCAACAATCTGAAGGACGCCTGGTCGTCGGTCAACCTGGTGCTGCAGGGTCGTTTGGGCGACGCCAGCAACGATGTCATGCGTTTCAGCGTCAACACCGTGCTCGGGCTCGGCGGCATTCTCGACTGGGGCACCGAGTTGGGTCTGGAGCCGCACCGCGAAGACTTTGGCCAGACGCTGGGCCGCTGGGGCCTGCCGCCCGGTGCCTACCTGGTGCTGCCGATCCTGGGGCCGTCCACCTTGCGCGACGTTATCGGCCTGCCGATCGACCTGAAGGCCTCGCCCGACCAGGTGGCGCATGCCGTGCGTGCGCGCAACACGCTCACCGGGGTACGCATCGTCACCACACGCGCCGGCTTGCTGGGTGCCACCGACTTGCTCAACGACATTGCATTGGACCGCTATACCTTCATCCGCGACGCCTACCTGCAGCGTCGCCGCAACCTCATCTACGACGGAGACCCGCCGGACGAGGAGCGCGGCGACGAATCGGCCGCACCGCCGGAAGCGGCACCGCCTGCCGCCGCCGTGCCGGGCGTAGCGGCCAGCGCCGCGGCGCGTCCGGGGTTGTGATCGAACGGTCTGCGACGCGCGGTGTGAACCGCCGTCGCCGGCCGCGCGTTAGTTGAAACGCCATGTAGAACGCCGAACCCGCAAGGGGCATGCGGCTCCAACCGGCCTGCCAGGGGAGTGAGATCCCCGGAAACGAAAGGTATCAATGCACAAGCGTCGCTTATTCGCTCACCTGGCCGCCGTCGGCCTGTTCGCCTTGGTTGCCGGCCAGGCGCCCGTGTTCGCTCAGTCGCAGACACCCGATGCACTGGTGCGGCAGGTCTCGAGCGAGGTGATCGATTCTGTCAAGGCCGACAAGACCATCCAGGCCGGCGACATCAGGAAGATCATGGCGCTGGTCGAAGCCAAGGTGCTGCCGCACGTGAATTTCCAGCGCATGACCGCGTCCGCCGTCGGCCGCTACTGGCGCCAGGCGTCGCCCGAGCAGCAAGAGCGTTTGCAGGCCGAGTTCAAGACGCTGCTCGTGCGCACCTACTCCGGCGCGCTGACCCAGGTGCACGACCAGACCATCGAGCTGCGCCCGATGCGCAGCAAGCCCGATGACACCGAGGTGGTGGTGCGCACCGAGGTCAAGGGCAGGGGCGACACGATTCAGCTCGACTACCGCCTCGAGAAGCAGCCCGAGGGCTGGAGGATCTATGACGTCAACGTGCTCGGTGTGTGGCTGGTCGAGAACTACCGCAACAGCTTCGCGCAGGAAATTTCGGCCAACGGCATTGACGGCCTCATCGCCAAGCTGGTCGAGCGCAACAAGGCGGCCGCGGCCAAGGCCTCGGCCAAGAGCTGAAGGCGTTGACGAAAGGCCAAGCTCGTGCTGCTGCTGCCCGTGACCCTGACCTTGCGCGAAGCGCGCGACGCGCTGCGCCTCTTGAAGATGTCGCTGGAGCGGGAGGCCGAGCCGCTGCTGGTGGTCGACGGCTCGCAGCTCGAGCGTTTTGATTCCAGCGCGCTGGCGGTGTTGCTCGAGTGCCGGCGCCTGGCCGACGCCTGGGGCAAGCGATTCGAGCTGCATGGGCTGCCGCCCAAGCTGCTCGAGCTGGCGCGGCTGTACGGCGTCGACGAATTGTTCGCGACGCAGGCAACGCCCGCCTGATCGGGGAAGGCGCACTGGCCGGCGCGGCTACCATCGGCATGGTTCGACCTTTGGCGCCCAGCGCCCCTGCCGTATGCCCAGCCAACTCGAGCAGCTCGAGGCCTACACGACGATCGTCGCGGACAGTGCCGAATTCCGGCTGTTGGCCTCCTACGCACCGCGTGATGCGCGCTGCGGTCGCCGGGCCATCCTCGCGGCGCTGGGCCAGCCGGCCTACGCGCCACTGCTGACGCAAACGCTGGCGGCGCACCGCGGCCAGCCGCTCGATGCGGTTGCCGATCGCGTGCTGGTGCGCTTTGGCTGCGAGCTGCTCGACGTGGTGCCCGGGCGGGTCGCCACCGAGGTGGACGCCCGGCTGGCCTTCGACACCGGGGCCACCATCGCATGCGCAATGCGCCTGGTCGACCTCTACGCTTCCGAGGGCATCCCGCGCGAGCGCGTGCTGCTGGACGTCGCGGCCACCTGGGAGGGCATCCAGGCGTCTCGCGCCCTGGCGCACCACGGCATCCATTGCTGCCTCACGCTCGTCCACACCTTGTGCCAGTCGGTGGCCGCCGCGGAAGCGGGCGTCGGCGGTGTCGCTCCCGTCGTGGAGCAGCCGGAGGGTGCGCTCGTCGCGGCGCAGACCTGGCGCTACTTCAAGAAGTTCGACATCGAGACCGAGGTCAGGGCCAGCGGTTTCACCGAGGCGGCCACCGCGCTGGCGCTGGCCGGCTGCGACCAGCTCGCCCTCATGCCCCACGTCATGGCGCAATTGCAGGCCAGCGACGCTGTGGTGACGCCCGCGCTCGACGTCGAAGAGGCCCGCAGCGGTGGCATCCACGCGGCAAGCTTCAACGAGCCGAGCTTTCGTTTTTCGCTCAACGAGGACGAGCGTGCGACGCAGAGGCTCGCTGCCGGCGTGCGCGATCTGGCGAGCGCCGCGCGCGCGCTCGAACGGCTGATTCGGTCCACCTGATGCGCTGCGACGACACCGCGGCGTGGGCCGCGCTGCGCGCCCATTTCGACCGCGACGGACGGCACTTCGATCTGCGCAGCGCCTTCGCGTCCGACGGTCGGCGCTTCGAGCGTCTGTCGTTCGAGGCGCCGCACCTGTTTGCCGACCTCTCGAAGAACTGGCTCGACGACAGCACGCTCGACCTGTTGCTGCAACTCGCGCGCGAAGTCGGCGTCGAGGCTCGACGCGACGCGATGTTCGCCGGCTCGCCGGTCAACACCACCGAGGGCCGCGCCGTGCTGCACACCGCGCTGCGCGCTCCGCGCGACGCCGGGGGGCCGCACAGCGCCGAGATTCACGAGGTGCTTGACGCCATGTTGGCCTACGCCGAGCAGGTGCGCGCCGCGGCCAGCGGCTTCGACGACGTGGTCAACATCGGCATCGGCGGCTCCGACCTGGGCGCGCAGATGGTCGTGCCGGCGCTCGCGGCCTATGCCGAGCCGCGCCTGCGCATGCATTTCGTCGCCAATGTCGACGGGCACGAGCTGGTGCCGCTGCTCGCGCGCCTGGATGCGCGCCGCACCTTGTTCGTGGTCGCCTCCAAGACCTTCACGACGCAGGAGACGCTGGCCAACGCGCTCGCCGCCAAGGCATGGTTCCACGCGCAAGGCGCCACCGACCTTGCCCGCCATTTCGTCGCCACCACCACCAACGTGCAGGCCGCCGCCGCCTTTGGCATCGACACCTGCTTTGGCTTCTGGGACTGGGTCGGCGGGCGCTATTCGCTGTGGAGCGCCATCGGGCTGCCGATCGCCATCGCGATCGGCGCCGAGCACTTTCGCGCCTTGCTGGCCGGCGCGCATGCCATCGACCGCCACTTCGCGGAAGTGCCGCTCGCGCGCAACCTGCCGGTGCTGCTGGGCCTCGTCGACGTCTGGTACCGCAACTTCCACGGCCTCGCGTCGCGCAGCGTCGCGCCCTACCACCAGGGTTTGGCGCGACTGCCGGCTTACCTGCAGCAGCTGGAGATGGAAAGCAACGGCAAGCGCGTTGGCCTTGACGGCGAGCCGTTGCCGTATGCGACCGCGCCGGTGGTGTGGGGCGAGCCCGGCACCAATGGCCAACACGCCTATTTTCAGATGCTGCACCAGGGCAGCGACGTGATTCCGGTCGAGTTCATCGCGGTGCGCCAGACCAGCCACGAGCGGCGCGTGCTGCCCGAGGCGATGCGTGTACTGCTGGCCGACCAGCAGCGCAAACTGCTTGCCAACTGCCTGGCGCAAGCGCAAGCGCTCATGCTCGGCAAGCGTGCCGACGAGGCACTGGCCGAGCGCGCGCCGACGGCCTCGCCCACGCTGGATGCGCAGGTCATTGCGCGGCATCGCAGCTTCCCGGGCAATCGGCCCAGCACCACCTTGGTCCTCGAGCGGCTCGACCCGGCGAGTCTGGGCGCACTCATCGCGTGCTACGAACACCGCGTCTTCACCAGCGGCGCGGTGTGGGGCATCAACAGCTTTGACCAGTGGGGCGTCGAGCTGGGCAAGGCCTTGTGCAGCGCGCTGTTGCCGCGCCTGGAAAGCGGCGATGCGAGCGGGCTGGACGGCTCGACCGCGGGCTTGCTCGCGCGGCTCAGGTAGCGCGCACTGTTGGTGCCGCCAGCGGGCACCGACCTGCGCACGGCGCGGCGGAGCTGTGGAGCTACTTCGACGACGCCAGCCAGCGCTCGGCCAGCCGCACCCAGAGCGTCGCGCCGAGCGGGATCAGGTCGTCGTTGAAGTCGTAGCTGGGGTTGTGCAGCATGCACGGGCCCAGGCCGTGGCCACCGGCGCGGTGCGCGCCGTCGCCGTTGCCGATGACGAAGTAGCAGCCCGGCCTGGCTTGCAAGAAGTAGCTGAAGTCCTCCGCACCCATGGTCGGCTCGAACTCGAGCACGTTCTCGCTGCCCACCACCTCGGCCATCACCGACTTGGCGAACTCGGTCTCGGCGGCGTGGTTGATGGTGGGGGGGTAGTTGCGAGTGAACTCAAACTCGCAACTGGCCTCGAAGGCCGCGCAGGTGGCATCGGCCACGGTCTTCATGCGGCGCTCGATGAGGTCGAGCACCTCGGTCGTGAAGCTGCGCACCGTGCCTTCGAGCACGCAGCTCTCCGGCACCACGTTGGTCGCCTCGCCGGTGTGGATCATCGTCACCGAGATCACGCCGGTGTCGATCGGGCGCATGTTGCGCGTGATGATGGTCTGGAAGGCCTGCACCATCTGGCAGGCAACAGGCACCGGGTCGATGCCCAGGTGCGGCATCGCGCCGTGCGCGCCCTTGCCGTGGATGGTGATCTTGAACTCGTTGCTGCTCGCGAACACCGGGCCGCTCTTCACCGCGAACTGGCCGACCTTCATGCCCGGCCAGTTGTGCGCGCCGAACACCGCCTCCATCGGGAAGCGCTCGAACAGGCCGTCCTTGATCATCTCGCGCGCGCCGCCGCCGCCTTCTTCGGCCGGCTGGAAAATCAGGTAGACGGTGCCGTCGAAGTGGCGGTGCCGTGCCAGGTGCTTGGCCGCTGCGAGCAGTATCGCGGTGTGGCCGTCGTGGCCGCAGGCGTGCATCTTCCCGGGATGCCGGCTCGCGTGCGCGAAGCTGTTGCGCTCGGTGATCGGCAGCGCGTCGATGTCGGCGCGCAGGCCGACGGCGCGCGGCGAGTTGCCGTTCTTGACGATGCCGACCACGCCGGTCTTGCCCAGGCCGCGATGCACCTCGATGCCCCACTCGCCGAGCGCCTTGGCGATCACGTCGGCGGTGCGGTTTTCCTCGAAGCGCAGTTCGGGGTGGGCGTGCAGGTCGCGGCGGATCGCGGCGACCGCGGCGCTGTCGGCGAGGATGGATTCGATCAGCTGCATCAACGTCTCCGGCACGGGCTGGACCCGGTGCCGAAGATATTACCCGGCGGCCCCGGACCATCGTTGCCCTCGGCCGCGGGCCTTTTGCGCCGGGCCGCGGCGGGCCTTGTGACATGATTTCGCAATGACTTCAGTGGCTGCCCCCCCAGCGCATGCGACCCACGTCGTGCGCGGTGCCTGCCCGCACGATTGCCCCGACACCTGCGCCATGCGCATCACCGTGCAGGACGGTCGCGTCATCAAGATCCAGGGCGACGCCGACCACCCCACCACGCAGGGCGCGCTGTGTACCAAGGTCGCGCGCTACGCCGAGCGCACCTATCACGACGAGCGCGTGCTGCATCCGCAAAGGCGCGTCGGTGCCAAGGGCGAAGGCCGCTTCGAGCGCGTGAGTTGGGACGTGGCGCTGGACGACATTGCCGAGCGCCTCGGCGCCATCGCCGCGCGCGATGCCCAGGCCATCGTGCCCTACAGCTACGCCGGCACCATGGGGCTGGTGCAGGGCGAAGGCATGGCCGCTCGCTTCTTTCACCGGCTCGGCGCCTCGCTGCTCGATCGCACCATCTGCTCCAGCGCCGGCGGCGAGGCGCTCACCGCAAGCTATGGCGCCAAGGTGGGCATGCACCTCGAGCACTTTGCCGAGAGTCGCCTGATCCTCATCTGGGGCAGCAACAGCATCGCGTCGAACCTGCACTTCTGGACTTACGCGCAGGCCGCCAAGCGCGCCGGTGCAACGCTCGTCTGCATTGACCCGCGCCGCACCGAGACGGCCGACAAGTGCCACCAGCACCTGGCGCTGCGGCCGGGCACCGACGGCGCGCTCGCGCTCGGCCTGATGCACGAACTGATCGCCAACGACTGGCTCGATCACGACTACATCCTGCGCCACACCGAAGGCTGGCCCCTGCTTCGCGACAAGGCGCTCGCCTGGCCGCCCGAGCGCACCGCCGAGGTCTGCGGACTCGATCCGAACGAGGTGCGCAGCCTGGCGCGCGATTACGGCACCACGCGGCCGGCGGCGATTCGCCTCAACTACGGCATGCAGCGCGTGCGCGGCGGCGGCAATGCGGTGCGGTTGGTGGCCACCTTGCCCTGCCTCGTTGGCGCTTGGCGGCACCGCGCCGGCGGGCTGTTGCTGTCGAGTTCGGGCTGGTTTCCCGTTGACACCGCGGCGCTGCAGCGCCGTGACCTGCTGGGTGCGCGCCGGCCGCGCACCATCAACATGAGCACGATCGGCGACGACTTGCTACGCGCCGACTCGCCCGAGTTCGGCCCCCGGATCGAGGCGCTGGTGGTCTACAACAGCAACCCGGTGGCGGTGGCGCCCGAATCGCCAAAAGTGGTGCGCGGCTTCGAGCGCGACGACCTGTTCACGGTGGTGCTCGAGCACTTCATGACCGACACCGCCGACCACGCCGACTACGTGCTGCCCGCGACCACTCAGCTCGAGCACCTGGACGTCCACATCAGCTACGGCCACACCTACGCGCTCATCAACGAGGCGGCCGTGGCGCCGCTCGGCGAGGCCTTGCCCAACAGTGAAATCTTCCGGCGCATGGCCGCGCGGCTGGGCTTCGACGAGCCCTGCTTCGCCGAGACCGACGAGCAGATTGCGCGCCAGGCGTTCGGTGCGCACATCGGCTTCGATGCGTTGCGCGAGCACGGCTGGGTCAAGCTGGCGCTGCCCGACGCGCCCTTCGCCGACGGCGGCTTTCCCACGCCGAGCGGCAAGTGCCGCATCGACGCGCCCGGCTGGGGCGTGCCCGACCATGTGGCGAACCACGAGTCGCGCGAGTCGACGCCCGCGCTCGCGGCGCGCTTTCCGCTGGCGATGATTTCGCCGCCGGCGCGCAATTTCCTCAACTCCAGCTTCGTCAACGTGAAGAGCCTGCGCAGCATCGAGGGCGAGCCGCTGCTCGAGGTTCACCCCGTCGACGCAGCGGCTCGCGGCCTGGTCGATGGCCGGCTGGTGCGCGTCTTCAACGACCGTGGCGAGTACTGGTGCAAGTGCCAGATCAGCGAGCGTGCCCGCCCCGGCGTGGTCAACGGCCTGGGCATCTGGTGGCGAAAGCTCGGTGTGCGCGGCAGCAATGTGAACGAGCTGACGCACCAGCGCCTCACCGACCTGGGCCGCGCGCCGAGCTTCTACGATTGCCTGGTCGAGGTGGCGCCGTCTTGAGCCTGCCGGTGTTGCGCCCGAGCTCACGCTCGCGCGGGCTGCTGCTATCGCTGGTTGCGCTGGCGGCGCTGTGCGCGCTCGGCGGCTGCAGCACGCTCGGCTACCTGGCGCAGTCGGTGCAGGGCCACCTCGGCGTGATGCGCGCCGCCCGCCCGGTCGAGGCCTGGTTGGCCGACCCGGGCACCGACGCCGAGCTGCGCGAACGCCTGCTGCTCAGCCAGCGCATGCGTGACTTCGCGGTGAGCGAGCTCGCGCTGCCGGACAACGCCAGCTATCGCCGCTATGCCGACCTCGGCCGCAGCGCGGTGGTATGGAACGTGGTCGCGGCGCCGGAGCTTTCGCTCACCCTGAAGACCTGGTGCTTTCCCGTCGTCGGCTGTGTCGGCTACCGCGGTTACTTCGCGCGCGACGCGGCCGATGCGCAGGCCCTCGCGTTGCGCGGCCAGGCCCTCGAGGCCAGCGTCTACGGCGTGCCGGCGTACTCCACGCTGGGCAAACTGCCCGGCGACTTCTTCGCCGACCCGCTGCTCAACACCTTCATCGGCTATCCCGAGGGTGAACTGGCGCGGCTCGTCTTTCACGAGCTGGCGCACCAGGTGTCGTATGCGAGCGGCGACACCGAGTTCAACGAGAGCTTCGCGACCGCGGTCGAACGCCTCGGTGGCGCTCGTTGGCTGGCCCGGCACGCCAGCCCCGCCGCGCGCGAGGAGCACCAGCACTTCGATGCGCGTCGACGCGATTTCAAGGCGCTGGTGCTCGGCGCGCGCGATCGGCTCGACGCCCTCTACCGCGGCGCCGCGAGCCAGGACGACAAACGCGCTAACAAGGCCGCGGTGATGGCCGCGCTGCGCGCCGAGCATGCGCGGCTCAAGGCCGGCCCGTGGGGCGGCTACGCAGGCTACGACGCCTGGTTTGCCAGCGCCAACAACGCCAGCCTGGGCGTGCAGGCCGCCTACAACGCCCGGGTGCCGGCGTTCGAGGCGCTGTTCCAGAACGAAGGCGGTGACTTCCCGCGCTTCTATGCCGCCGTCGAGCGGCTTGCTGCCTTGCCCCGGGAGGAGCGCCACGCCCGGCTCGACGCCCTGGCGCCGCGCGCGCTCGACCGGCGCTAAGCGGGATGCGTTCATGCGATGGCTGCATCAAGAATTGGGGCGACCGATGCCGACAATGATCGATCACATGAGCCAAGGCAGGGCACTTGCGACCGCGCCGCTTGCGATTTTTCCGGTCGCATTGATATTCATGGTGGTGCGATCACTCGTCGTAGGCGATTTGCGTGAACTTTTCGTCGCGCCCATTTCGGCCGGGATGATCACGATCGTCGGATACCCGTTCGCGGTCGCTGCAGGTTGGCTTTTGTGGCGCACCTTGACCAAGTTCGGGCATGCAAAACGCGTGTCGATCCTGGCGGCTTCGATGCTCACTGCCGAGGCGGCTTTTTGGCTCGTGATCAGTCCCTTGTGGCAGCGTGAATTCTCGGCAGCGTTCTGCGTCGCCTTGGTCGGTGCGTGCGGCTTGGCGTGCGGCGGCACGTTTCTTTGGCTCGTCCGGCGCCAGGCGCGACGCCAAGCCCGGCATCTTCGATGATCGGGTCAAGAACGATAAAAAGCGCCAAAGGCGGGCGGCATCGAGACAGATGCATGTGTCGACGTGAGGGCCGATGCGCGCGCTCGAGCGGCGGTCTCCCACCGGCCGCGAATGGCTAGCGCGTAGGCCATCGGCTAGGGCGCATTGGCATTCCTTGGGCTCGGCCTGGGCCTCGGCGCAAGGACAAGTGAAAGAACAGCCACGCGTCTTCGCTCTCTACAATCCGCCGGCTTCACCCGACACCCGCATGCCTGCCGTTCGCTTCGACGCCATCTCCAAGATCTACCGCGGCAACCTCAAGGCCTTGCAGGGCGTGAGCTTCGACATCGAGGCCGGCGAATTCTTCGGCCTGCTCGGCCCCAACGGCGCCGGCAAAACGACGTTGATCAGCATCCTGGCGGGCCTGGCCCGTGCCAGCAACGGGCGCGTGACGGTGCTCGGCCACGACGTGGTCGATGACTACGCCGCGGCGCGCAAGGCGCTGGGCATCGTGCCGCAGGAGCTGGTGTTCGACCCTTTCTTCAGCGTGCGCGAAACCTTGCGCTTCCAGAGCGGTTACTTCGGTGTGCGCCGCAACGACCCCTGGATCGACGAACTGCTCGCCAACCTGGGCCTGGCCGACAAGGCCGATGCCAACATGCGCCAGCTCTCGGGCGGCATGAAGCGCCGCGTGCTGGTGGCGCAGGCGCTGGTTCACCGCCCGCCGGTGATCGTGCTCGACGAGCCGACCGCCGGGGTCGACGTCGAGCTGCGCCAGACCTTGTGGCAGTTCATTGCGCGGCTCAACCGCGAGGGCCACACCGTGCTGTTGACCACGCACTACCTCGAGGAGGCCGAGGCGCTGTGCGGCCGCATTGCCATGCTCAAGGCCGGCCGCGTGGTCGCGCTCGACCGCACCGCCAACCTGCTGGCCGGCACCGCCAGCACCATGCTGCGCTTCAAGACCGATCAAGCTTTGCCGCCGGCGTTGGCCGCGCAGGCCCGCGTGACCGGGCGCATCGTGCAGCTCACCGCGCACGACGCTGCGGAGGTCGAGACGATGTTGGCGGCGCTGCGCACTGCGCAGGTCAAGGTCGAAGACCTGGAGATCGGCCGCGCCGACCTGGAAGACGTGTTCCTCGAAATCATGCGCGGCGGCGCTTCGCGGCCGATGGAGTTCGTGGCGTGAGCGCGGCACCATGAGCGGCCATCTCGAGGGCGCCTCGACCCTGTTCTACAAGGAGATCCTGCGGTTCTGGAAAGTCGCCGTCCAGACGGTGGCCGCGCCGGTGCTGACGGCGGTGCTCTACCTGCTGATCTTCGGCCATGTGCTGGAGGACCACGTCAAGGTGTTCGACCAGGTCGGCTACACCAGCTTCCTGATCCCCGGCCTGGTGATGATGAGCGTGCTGCAAAACGCCTTCGCCAACAGCAGCTCGTCGCTGATCCAGAGCAAGGTGACCGGCAACCTGGTGTTCCTGCTGGTCACACCGCTGTCGCACTGGGCCTGGTTGGTGGCCTATGTCGGCGCCTCGGTGGTGCGTGGGCTGGTGGTCGGCCTCGGCGTGCTGCTGGTCACCGTGTGGTTCGCGCCGCTCGGCCTGGCAGCGGCGGGATGGGTGCTGGTGTTCGCCTTGCTCGGCGCGGCCTTGATGGGGGCGCTGGGCCTGGTGGCCGGACTGTGGGCCGAGAAGTTCGACCAGATTGCCGCGTTCCAGAACTTCATCGTCATGCCGATGACCTTCTTGTCGGGCGTGTTCTATTCGATCGGCTCGCTGCCGCCGTTCTGGCAGGGCGTGAGCCACCTCAATCCGTTTTTCTACATCGTC
This sequence comes from Methylibium sp., assembly GCF_031393925.1. Classification (GTDB taxonomy): domain Bacteria; phylum Pseudomonadota; class Gammaproteobacteria; order Burkholderiales; family Burkholderiaceae_C; genus Methylibium. The sequence continues at coordinate 23,013 of NZ_JANMWL010000167.1, forward strand.
GACGGCTTTCGGCGCGGCTTCTTCGGCGTGAGCGACGTGTCGCCGTGGGTGAGCCTCGGGGTGGTCGGGGCGAGCCTGGTGGTGGTGACGGGCGTGGCCTTGCGGCTGCTGCAAACCGGCTACAAGCTCAGGCATTGAGCGGTCGTTTAC
>NZ_JANMWL010000200.1:0-2159 GCF_031393925.1 Methylibium sp.
AATCCTAAGCTTTCCGAGACGATCAAAACATGGCCGGGCATTCCAAGTGGGCCAACATCCAGCACCGCAAGGGCCGCCAGGATGAAAAGCGCGGCAAGGTCTGGACGCGCATCATTCGCGAGATCGTGGTGGCAGCGCGCCAGGGTGGCGGCGACATCACCATGAACCCGCGCCTGCGCCTGGCCATCGAGAAGGCCAAGGCCGCCAACATGCCGGCCGACCGCATCAAATACAACGTCGACAAGGCCACCGGCAACCAAGAAGGCGTGAGCTATGAAGAGATCCGCTACGAGGGCTACGGCATCGGCGGCGCGGCGGTGATCGTCGAGACCATGACCGACAACCGCGTGCGCACCGTCGCCGAGGTGCGGCATGCGTTTTCCAAGTACGGCGGCAACATGGGCACCGACGGCTCGGTGGCGTTCCAGTTCAAGCACTGCGGGCAGTTGGTCTTCGCCCCTGGCACCTCGGAAGACAAGGTGATGGAGGTGGCGCTGGAGGCCGGCGCCGAGGACGTGATCGCGGGCGACGACGGCGCCATCGAGGTGCTCACCGCGCCGTTCGACCTGGAGGCCGTGAAGGCGGCGCTCGAGGCGGCGGGCCTCAAACCCGAACTGGCCGAAGTGACGATGCGCGCCGAGATCTCCATCGATCTCGCCGGCAACGACGCCGAGCGCATGCAAAAACTGCTCGACGTGCTGGAAGACCTGGACGACACGCAAGCCGTCTTCCACAACGCCGAGATGAGCGCATGAAAGTCCTCGTCATCGGCGGCGGCGGCCGTGAGCACGCCATCGCCTGGAAGATCGCCCAGTCGCCCAAGGTGCAGATGGTCTTCGTTGCGCCGGGCAATGGCGGCACGGCGATGGACAAGCGCTTGAAGAACGTCGCCATCACCGACCTCGCCGCTCTGGCTGATTTTGCGCAGGCCGAGCGCATCGGCCTCACCGTGGTCGGCCCCGAAGGGCCGCTGGCGGCGGGCGTGGTGGACCTGTTTCGCGCGCGCGGCTTGCGCGTGTTCGGGCCCAGCAAGGCGGCCGCGCAGTTGGAGAGCTCCAAGGCGTTTTCCAAGGATTTCATGCGCCGCCACGGCATCCCGACCGCGGCGCACGAGACCTTCTCCGACGCCGCCGCGGCGCACGCCTATGTCGACCAGACGGGCGCACCGATCGTCATCAAGGCCGACGGGCTGGCCGCCGGCAAGGGCGTGGTCGTTGCAGAGACGCTCGTCCAGGCGCACCGAGCCGTCGACTGGATGCTGGGCGGCAACAGCGGCGTTGCCCACAACGCCTGCGGTGCGCGTGTCGTGATCGAAGAGTTTCTCGTCGGCGAGGAAGCCAGCTTCATCGTCATCGCCGACGGCAAGACCGTGCTGCCGCTGGCCACCAGCCAGGACCACAAGCGCCTGCTGGACGGCGACGCCGGCCCCAACACCGGCGGCATGGGCGCCTATTCGCCCGCGCCGGTGGTCACGCCCAACGTGCATGCCAAGGTGATGCACGAAATCATCCAGCCCACGCTGGCCGGCATGGCCAAGGACGGCATCCCTTACACCGGTTTTCTGTACGCGGGCCTGATGATCGACGCCGAGGGCAACCCGAAGGCGCTCGAATTCAACTGCCGCATGGGCGACCCCGAAACGCAGCCGATCATGATGCGGCTCAAGAGCGACCTGCTCGAGGTGATGACGCATGCCGCCGACGGCACGCTCGACCAGATCGAGCTGCAGTGGGACCGCCGCTACGCCCTGGGCGTGGTGATGGCCGCGCACGGCTACCCCGAGCGTCCTCGCAAGGCCGACGTGGTGAGCGGCCTGCCGCCCACGCTGCCGGGGTCCGAGCCCGAGAGCGCCGAGGCGATGGTGTTCCATGCCGGCACCACGCAACTCTCCAAAGCCCTGGTGACCAGCGGTGGGCGCGTGCTGTGCGTGACCGCGTTGGGCGAGTCGGCCAAGGCGGCGCAGGCGCGCGCCTACGAGACGCTCGCGACGATCCGCTTCGACGGCATGCAGTTCCGCCGCGACATCGGCCACCGCGCCATCAAGCGCTGAGCCGCACGCCGAGCCGCACTTCGTCGATGGATGTCTTCACCGTGGATGCGGCCAAGCTGGCGATCGTGGCCGCCACCGGCCTGTCCAAGGACACGCTGCACGTCTACGT
>NZ_JANMWL010000311.1:0-2065 GCF_031393925.1 Methylibium sp.
CCTCGCCCGGCGTGCCAGGGCCGGCGCAGCGGTCCGCACCAGCGGCCGCGACCGCCTCCACCCTCGGCGCCACGCGGGGCGTCGCTGCCACGCCCAGCGCGAAAGCGGCGCGCGCGGCTGCCGGCAAGGCGCCGCGCGTCACCCCTGCCGGCAAGGCGCCGCGCGTCACCCACCCCGAGCGCGTCGTCGACGCCATCAGTGGCCACACCAAAGGCGAGCTCGTCGCCTACTACGAGCGCGTGGCCAAACTGATGCTGCCGCACCTGGGTCAGCGGCCGGTGGCCCTGCTGCGTGCGCCGGCCGGCGTCGGCGGTGCGAGCTTTTTTCAAAAGCACGCCGACGCACGCGAGCTGCCCGGCGTGCGGCGGCTGGCCCCTGCGCTCGACCCCGGCCACGAGCCGCTGATCGCCATCACGAGTGCCGCCGCGCTGGTCGGCGTGGCGCAGATGAACACGATCGAGATTCACACCTGGAACGCCACCGCCCGCGCGATCGAGAAGCCCGACCGCCTGGTGTTCGACCTCGACCCCGGCGAGGGCGTGGCCTGGCAGCAGGTAGTCGAAGCCGCGCACATCGTGCGCGACCTGCTCGACGCGCTCGGCCTGGTGAGCTTTTTGAAGACCAGCGGCGGCAAGGGCCTGCACCTGGTGCTGCCGCTCACGCCACGCCATGGCTGGGTGGCCGTCAAGGGCTTTTCGCAAGCGCTGGTGCAGCACCTGGCCGCGCATGCGCGCGAACGCTTCGTCGCCGTGAGCGGACCGCGCAACCGCGTCGGGCGCATCTACGTCGACTACCTGCGCAACGGCCGCGGCGCCACCACCGTGGCGGCTTACTCGGTGCGGGCCCGGCCCGGCCTGCCGATTTCACTGCCACTGGCCTGGGGCGAGCTCGATCGATGGGACGCGCAACGACCGGCCACCATCGCCACGCCGCAGGCGCGCCTCGAGGCCAGCGCCGACACCTGGGCCGGCTATGCCGCGACCCGGCAGACGCTGAGCGGCGCGATGAAGACGCTTGGATTCAAGCCGAAGGCCGAGTGACCGGGAACAATTTGCCGGACATCGGTAAACCCGTCCGCAAACGAACCTTTCCGGGCTTGAAAAACTGGGGCGCGCGTTCCGTGCTCATGGGGCAAAGGCCAACATCAAGTCTGGCACGACCATTGCTCAATATGGGTTCAAGCCCCGGGCGACACACCGCGCCGCTTTCTCTCTCCCCCTCCCTCCTCTATGAGCGGTTCGGGCCCGTGGCTCTTTTTATTCTTTCGCGCTGATCGCCCGGCCAGCGCCCTGCTTTTCCCCCTTGCATCCGACGAGAACTGCGCCTGCCCATCACGGCAGGCGCTTCGCGCTGCGCGCCGTGAGCACGGCACCGGGCTTGCCTGAAGGCGAATGTGAAGCCTCCCTCGACCCGGGCAATGCGTCTCCTGCGCTGGCCTGTCGGCCTGCTGGCCGCGCTGCTGCTCCTGCTGGCGCTTTGCGAAGTCGTGGAATGGCCTTTTTTGCAGCGACCGCTCGAGCGAGCGCTCTCCAAAGGACTGGCGCGCGAGGTGACGCTCGGCAGCGACTTCGGCATGCGTTTGCTCGGCAGCGTGCGCGCGCACAGCGACGCGGTGCGCATCGGCGCGGCGGCGGGCGACCCGGGCCCAGCCTTCGGCGGTGCCGACGGCGTGCGCGTGGTGCTGCCCTATTCGACCGTGATGGCGCTGGCGCGTGGCACGCGCGACGCTCCGTTGGTGGTGCGCTCGCTCGAAGTAGAGCGTCTGGACGTGGCGCTGCGGCGCGACGCCGAGGGCGGCGCGAACTGGCAGTTCGGCCAGCGCAAGCCCGGCCAGCCGAAGCGGGCCGCGAGCGTGCCCGAGTTCGAGCGGCTGGTGGTGCGCGGCGGCGAGATCGCGCTGGACGATGCGATGGAGCAACTCGTCATCACCGCTTCGGTGAGCACGCGCGAAGGCAGCGCCGGCGCGCCGCTGCCGAGCACCGCGGCTTCGTCCGCTCCACCCGCCACCAGCGCCGGGCCGCCGGCCGCGAACGCCGAGCGGCGGGCCGCGGCCGCCAGCGCCGGG
>NZ_JANMWL010000298.1:0-8906 GCF_031393925.1 Methylibium sp.
TGCAGCGCGACCTGCGCCTGGCGCTGGAAATCAAGGAACTCGTGGTGTTCTACCAGCCCAAGGTCGCCGCGCGCAGCGGCCAGATCACGGCGGCCGAGGCGCTGTTGCGCTGGAAGCATCCGGTGCGGGGCATGATCGGCCCCACCACCTTCATCCCCATCGCGGAGCGCTTCGGGCTGATCGGCACCCTGGGCAACTGGGTCATCGAAGACGCCTGCCGGCAGGCGCGGGCCTGGCGCGACAAGGGGCTGCGAATGCGCGTGGCAATCAACCTCTCACCGTTCCAGATGCGCCAGGACGACCTGGTCGATCGCATCACCACGGCGCTCGACCGCCACCGCATCGACCCGTCCTTGCTGACCTGCGAGATCACCGAGTCGGTGGCGATGGAGGACACGCGTGCCACCCAAGTGACCTTCCAGCGCCTCGGAGAAGCCGGCGTGCATCTCTCCATCGACGACTTCGGCACCGGCTATTCGAGCCTGAGCTACCTTCGCAAGTTGCCCGCCGAAGAGCTCAAGATCGACGGCAGTTTCGTGCAAGACCTGGCGACCAGCACCGACGCACAGGCGGTGGTCGATGCCGTCATCCGCTTGGCGCACGCGCTGTCGTTGAAGGTCGTTGCCGAAGGCGTGGAGACCGAGGAGCAGCGCGACATCCTCATCAAGATGGGCTGCGACGAACTGCAGGGCTACCTGTTCGCCAGGCCGATGTCCGCGCGAGCGCTGATGCTGTGGGCCAGCGACGCGGACGAGCGGGTCACCTCGTTCAAGCCGTCCCTGTTCGGCGATACGCAGGCCGTCGATCACTTCGACTTCCACGCCGGCGAGGCAGCGCTGCAAGCCGTGGCGCCGAAGCTGCGCGCCTACATGGACACCGTGCGGGACTCCCTGGGCCGGGCCTCGAGTTTCGCCAAGCTGTAGCGGCCGGTGGGGCACCGCCGGCCCGCACGCGTGGGCCACTCACGCTCTCGAACGCTTCGGGTGCCGCGCGCTACGCGGTTGTCGAATAGAACCCTTGGGAGCCAGCGACGTTCTGGTACCAGACGTCCTGCTGCATCAGGCGGCCGAGGGCCAGCATGATCTTCGCCTTGGAAGCCAGCACCGGCACCACGTTCACCTCGGCAAGCGCGTTCACATTGCACAGGCGGGCAATGCGCGCCGGTTTGTCGACCGCGACGATCACGCGCTCGTTGTCGATCATCAATGGCAGGGCGCGCGCCCAGAGCGCCAGACGCGGCGCGATGCGCCTGAGCGCCACCGGATCGATCGGAAAGCGTGCCAGGTCGACCAGCGGGTAGCCCATCTTGTGGGCCAGCGCGGTCTGCAGGTCGGCCCGGTTGATCCGCCCCTCGGCCACCAGCATCTCGCCCAGGGGCACGTCGGTCGTCTGACGCGACAAGGCGCGCTCGAGTTGCGTCGGCGTCAGCAGTCCCAGGTCGATCAGTGACTGGCCCAGCGGCATGACCGGCATGCGCTGCTGGCGCTCGATCGCGGCCAGCAGGTCGCTGCGCGAGGTAATCCATCGGTCCGCTGCGATCTCCTCGGCCGAGCGGCCGAACTCGGCCTTGACGTAGGCCGAGCGCGGCACGAACACGCGCTCGACCGACGACTCCTCCTCGGACGGACGAAACAGGTAGAGGCCTTCGGCGCGCTCGACATGCCCTGCGGTGCGGCCTTCGAGCGCCTTGCCGTGACCGACCAACTGCACCCGGTAGTCGCGCTCCTGCGCCGCGGTGGGCACCCGCTCGATCGGCGCATTGGCTTGCGGCGCTAGCGGCGCAAGCGGCGTCCCGAGCGTGAGTTGGCGGAACATGGAAAACGGCAACGACACCTCGGGGGCGCCCGCGGCGAAGCGCACCGCAAGCGACGCGGCTTGCGGATCGAGGCGAACCAGTTCGACGTCGACACAGGCGCCGCTGCGGCTTTCGATGCGGCAGGGTTGTGCCGTGCCATTGCCCGCGGCCGCCGCGTGGCGCCAGGCGAAGGGCGGCGCCGGCCATTGCCATTCATCGAGGCCGTCGTCGGTGATTGAGGGAAACGGGACTGTGCGGCGGTCAAGCATGGGGTGCAGTAAAGGGTGCGCGCGGCCGACAAGCCACCGACCAGTTTGTTATACAAGAAGGCCATCGCCCCGTCCGCGCGATATTCACGGAACACGCAACGGACCGCTATGCCGCGGTCGCCAAGCGCAGCCGGCGCGCCGCATCTTCCGCGCGCGCGTCGTCGATCTCGCGCAGGACGCTGCCCACGTCCGCCGGCCCGGTCTTGCGTTCGAAGCGGCCGGTGAGCACGGCTTCGGTGTGCAGGGCGCCGCGTTCGTACAGATCCCAGATCTCGGCGCCGAACTCGGTGCGCAGCAACTCCGGCGCAAATCCACCGAAGAAACCGCGCAGGTTGTCGACATCGCGCAGCAGCATGCGTTGGGCGTGGTTGTTGCCGGCCGCGTCCACCGCCTGCGGCAGATCGATGATCACCGGGCCGTCCGCGGCGAGCAGGATATTGAACTCCGACAGGTCGCCGTGCACGACGCCCGCGCACAGCATGCGCACCACCTCGCGCAGCAGCGCCTGGTGGTGGATACGTGCTTCGTCGGGCGCGAACGCCACGTCGTTCAGGCGCGGGGCGGCGTCGCCGTGCGCGTCGGTCACCAGCTCCATCAGCAGTACGCCATCGTGAAAGTTGTGCGGTTTAGGCACGCGCACGCCAGCGGCTGCCAGGCGGTAGAGCGCGTCGACCTCGGCGCTTTGCCACGCCGCCTCCTGGGCCTGACGGCCAAATCGAGTGCCCTTGGCCATGGCGCGCGCCTGGCGGGTGTTCTTGACCTTGCGGTTTTCGGTGTAGTCCACCGCCTGCCGAAAGCTGCGCTGCGTGGCTTCCTTGTAGACCTTGGCGCAGCGCGTTTCTTCGCCGCAGCGCACCACATAGACCATGGCTTCCTTGCCGCTCATGAGCTGACGCACCACGGTGTCGATCAGGCCTTCATCGATCAGCGATTGCAGTCTCTTGGGTGATTTCATCGGCGCAATTGTCCGCCCTCGATTGCAGGTCGATCGGATGCTCAACGCCGTTTCTTGCTGCGCGCCACCGGCGTTGGCGTCTTGCCGCTCCAAAAATCGATGATCTGCCGGGCTGTCTCGGTCTGCAGCGAAGCGACTTCGCGCTTCGCGGCCGCCGTCGCCTGTCCGCGGGCGGAGCCCATCGCCTTGTTCGCGGAGCTGAGCCAGGCGCTCATGAACGGATTTTTCGTGGTCCAGGGATTGCGCATGTCGTCCTCGCTTGGGCCACTGCGGCCGTTGAAGAGGATGGTGGCTGTCCCGATCGGCGCTGTCAGCCGCCGATCATCGCCATCGCCTGTCGGTGGCGTCCTACGCGAGCGGCGCCGCGCTACCGCTGCACGCCCGCGCAGCCCTGGTTGGCCAGCGCATCGGCGCGCTCGTTGCCGGGGTCGCCGGCGTGGCCCTTGACCCAACGCCAATCCATGCGGTGCAGCGCCGCCAACGCGTCCAGGCGCTGCCACAGGTCGACGTTCTTGACCGCCGCGCGCGCGGCGGTTTTCCAGCCGCGCTGCTTCCAGCCATGGATCCATTCGGTGATGCCCTTGCGCACGTATTCGCTGTCGGTGTAGAGCGTCACGTCGCAGCCGCGCTTGAGCGAGGCCAGTGCCTCGATCACCGCCGTGAGTTCCATGCGGTTGTTGGTGGTGAGCGCCTCGCCGCCGCAGAGTTCCTTGTCGTGGCCATCGCTGGCGAGCCAGGCGCCCCAGCCGCCCGGGCCGGGATTGCCCTTGCAGGCGCCGTCGGTGTAGATCGTCACGGCGGGACGGTGGATCGGCACGGCGGCGGTCATGTCGGCCGCCACGCAGGGCTGCGCGCGGCCGCCCCCCGGCAGGGCGCTCGCCGCTTTGGGGCGGCCCGGCGGCGGCTCATCAAATCACCTCGGTGTCGCGGTGCTTGTGGCTCACGACGGCCGGTGCGGCGCGCGGCTTGGCGAGTTTGTTGCGAGCCAGGCCGATCAGGCGCATGCCGCGCACGCGCTTGACAGCATTGACGACATAGACCGCGCCGAACACCGGCCACCAGCGGTCGCCCGCCGGCTCCATCCAGGCGCAGCGGTCGAGCCAGGCTTCGGACTTGAGTGCGGGTCGGTAGCAACCGAAACCGCCGCTTTGCACCTCGAAGCTGAGCAGCCGCAACCAGTCGGCCAGGCGCCGGTGCGCGATCAAGTCGCCGGCGCGGGGCAGGAACAGATGGCCGGCGCCGCCCACGGCGCCCAGGCGCTGCGCGGTGCGTCCCGACCATTGCCGCAAGCCCCACAGACTGTTGGGGTTGAAGCCGACGATCACCACGCGGCCCTCGGGCACCAGCACACGCTCCACCTCCGCCAGCGTGCGGTGCGGATCGATGGTGAACTCGAGCGTGTGCGGCAGCACCACGAGGTCGAGGCTTTGCGTTGCGAACGGCAGCGCGTCGAAGTCGCAGTAGAGCGCGGCGGCAGCCGACGGTGTGTACGCGGGATCGTGCGATGGCATCGTCATCGGTGGCCGCGCCGACGCATCCGCGCAAGCGTTCTCGCCCGGCACTGGCGGCGCAGCGAGAGCCAGCCAGCGATGCGGCATGCGGTTTGCCCGCAAGGCATCGACCTCGGGCATGCCGAGTTGCAAGGCGTGAAAACCGAACAGGTCGGCCACCTGCGCGTCGATGCGCTGCTGCTCCCACGCCAACAAGTACCGCCCCGGCGGGGTCTGCAGCCAACGCGGTAAATCTATACTCGAAGCCTCTTGCGTCATGAACCTGATCGCCCTACCCGCCTTCACCGACAACTACATCTGGATGCTTCACGATGGCGCGTCGGCCATCGTCGTCGATCCGGGAGAAGCTGCACCGGTCCTCCGCGCTCTTGACGAGCGTTCGTTGAAGCTCGCGGCCATTGTAGTAACCCACCATCATGGCGACCACGTCGGCGGCGTCGACGAACTGCGCTCGCGGCTGCCCGACGGCCAGGGCCCCGTGTGGGGACCGGCCGGCGAGAACATTCCGCAGCCCTTCGTCCGCCTGTACGACGGCGACGCAATCGACTTGTTCGGCACGCGCTTCGAGGTGATCGACGTGCCCGGTCACACCGCCGGCCACATCGCCTACTTCGGCAGTCCGACGGGCACGGCACCGATCCTGTTTTGCGGCGACACGCTGTTTTCCGGCGGCTGCGGGCGGCTGTTCGAAGGCACGGCCGCGCAAATGCATGCTTCGCTCGCTCGCCTGGCCGCCCTGCCCGGCGACACGCGCGTTTGCTGCGCGCACGAATACACGCTCAGCAACCTGAAATTCGCGCGCGCCGTGGAACCCGCGAACACCGCGCTGCTCGACTACGAAGCGCAGTGCAAGGTCTTGCGCGAGCGCGGTCTCGCCACGCTGCCGAGCACGGTGGCGCGCGAACGCGAGGTCAACCCCTTCTTGCGCGCCGGCGTGCCGGCCGTGCGCGCCTCGGCCCTGGGTCACGGCGCCAGCGGCGGCGACGCTGTCAGCGTGTTCGCCGCACTTCGACAGTGGAAGAACGATTTCCGATGACTCGCCCCGCAAGCGCCCTGGCGCGACACCTGCCCGCCTGGGCTCTTGCGCTCGTCGCAACGGTGCTCGGCGCCTGTGCGAGTGCACCGCTGCCGGCGAGCCCGGAGCCCTCGGTGGCCGTGGGCGCGGGGCGGGCCGCTTCGGCGCCGGCCACGCCGCCGTCGGCGCCCGGCGATGCGGGCGCGGCATCGCCCACGGCCGCGGCGGCGCCAGAGGCGCCCGCGTCCGACGCCGCGGGCTCGCCCACCGACCCGCTGCGCCCCGACGTGCCGGTCGACCTGGCCGACCGCAGCGCCAAGCGCGACCTCTGGGCGCGTGTGCGCAAAGGCTTTGCGATGCCCGACCTCGACACCGACCTCGTGCGCGGTCGAGAGCAGTACTACGCAGCGCGGCCCGACTACGTGCAGCGCATGACCGAACGCTCGAGCCGCTACCTGTTCCACATCATTGAAGAGGTCGAGCGTCGCGGCATGCCCACCGAGCTGGCGCTGCTGCCCTTCATCGAAAGTGCCTTCAATCCGCAGGCCATGTCCGTGGCCAAGGCCTCGGGCATGTGGCAGTTCATTCCTTCCACCGGCAAGGACTACGAGCTGGCGCAGAACATCTTTCGTGATGACCGCCGCGACGTGCTCGCCTCCACGCGCGCCGCGCTCGACTACCTGCAAAGGCTCCACACCCTGTTCGGCGACTGGCACCTGGCGCTGGCCGCCTACAACTGGGGCGAGGGCAGCGTCGGCCGCGCCATCGCACGCAACCGCAGGGCCGGCCTGCCGGGCGACTACCTGAGCCTGAACATGCCGAACGAAACGCGCCTGTACGTGCCCAAGCTGCAGGCGGTGAAGAACATCATCGCGCGCCCGGCCGACTTCGGCCTGGTGCTGCCCGACGTGGAAAACCACCCCTACTTCCTGAGCGTGCCGATCCAGCGCGACATGGACGTCGAGCTGGTGGCGCGGCTGGCGGGCCTCGCGAGCGATGAATTCCACGCGCTCAATCCGTCGCTCAATCAGCCGGTGATCCTGGCCGCCGGCACGCCGCAGGTGCTGCTGCCTTACGACAACGCCAACCGCTTCGTGCATGAGCTCGGCAATTACCGGGGCGCGCTGGCGAGCTGGACCGCGTGGGTGGTGCCCAGGACGGCCAGGCCGGCCGATCTTGCGCACCAACTCGGTATGGCCGAGGCCCTGCTGCGCGCCGTTAACCGCATTCCCCCGCGCATGCTGGTCAAGGCCGGCTCCACCCTGCTGGTGCCGCGCAGCGAACGCCGCAACCACGACGTCTCCGGGCACATCGCCGACAGCGCGGCGATGCTGCTGGTCTCCGAAGGCCCGGGCCTTCGCCGCACCACCGTGAGGGCACGCAAAAACGACAGCGTCGCCACATTTGCCGCGCGTATGCATGTCAGCGCCGCGAGCGTGGTGGCGTGGAACAAGCTCTCGGCGAGCGCACCGCTCAAAGCCGGCCAGGCACTGGTGATCTACGTGCCGGTGCGCAAAGCCAGCGGGCTGCGCACCGCCAAGGCGACGAGCGCCGTGCGCAAGGCCGCGGCCAGGGGCGCGGTGCGCGCCAGCGCAGCGGGCAACAAAGGTCGGGTGGCGAGCGCGACGCGCTGAGTGGCGCCGGTCCCTGTTTGTTAGGGGTGGGGTACCGCACCCTCACCCCAGCCCACTGCCACCGAGGTAAATCCTCGCCCGCCCGCGTCAACGCCTCAGCGCCGATCGCTCAGCGCATGTGCGATGGTGCCGAGATCCACGTACTCGAGTTCGCTGCCCACCGGCACGCCGCGCGCCAGCCGCGTGACGCTGACGGTGCGGCCTTCGAGCGCCTTGGCGATCGCGTGCGCCGTCGCCTCGCCCTCGGCGGTGAAGTTGGTGGCGACGATCAGCTCCTGCACCTCGCCGTCGCTGGCGCGCTCGAGCAGCTCGACCAAGCCGATGTCGTGTACGCCAATGCCATCGAGCGGCGAGAGCCGGCCCATCAGCACGAAGTAGAGGCCGTGGTAGCTGCCGCTGCGCTCGATGGCGGCCTGGTCGGCCGGCGTTTCCACCACGCACAGCTGGCGATGGTCGCGCGCCGCATCGAGGCAGGTGCGGCACACCTCGGCTTCGGTGAAGGTATGGCAGCGCGTGCAGTGACGCACCGTCGCGACGGCCTGTTGCAACGCACGCGCCAGGCGCTCGGCGCCCGCGCGGTCATGCTGCAACAAGTAATAGGCCATGCGCTGCGCCGACTTCACGCCCACGCCGGGGAGCCGTCGTAGCGCCTCGGTCAGCGCATCGAGCGCAGAAGCGGCCACGGCCGACGCTCAGAACGGGAACTTCATCCCGGGAGGCATCGGCATGCCTGCCGTGAGCTTGCCCATCTTGTCTTCGCTCACCTGCGCCGCGCGGCGCACCGCGTCGTTGAAGGCGGCGGCCACCAGGTCTTCGAGCATGTCCTTGTCGTCGGCCAGCAGGCTCGGGTCGATGGTGATGCGCTTGACGTCGTGCTTGCAGGTCATCTGCACCTTCACGAGGCCCGCACCGGACTGGCCCTCGACCTCGAGCAGCGTGAGTTCGTCCTGCGCGCGCTTCAAGTTGTCCTGCATCGCCTGCGCCTGCTTCATGAGGCCGGCCAGTTGTCCTTTGAGCATGGTGATTTCCTTGTTCGTTCAAAGCGGTTTGATGGACCCGGGCACGATGCGCGCAGTCTTGAACTGCGACGTCATCTGCACGACGAAGGGGTCGTTGCGGATCAGCGCCTCGGCCTCGCGCTGGCGCTCGTCGCGCGCAACGGCGTCACGCCGGGCCGGTGTGTCGTTGGCCGCGCCCGCCACGATCTCGAGCGCGACCTCATGGCCGAGCAGGGACGCGAGTGCGGCCTGCAGTCGCTCGGCATGGGCCGGGTTGCGCAGGCTCTCGCGCTCCACGCGCAGCGCGATGCGCGTCTCACCCGCGCCGATGGCGGTGCACTCGGCCTGCAGCGCGAGTTCACGCGCCATGGCGGTGATGGCATTGGCGTCGATCAGTTCGCGCACCAGCGTCGACCAGCGGTCGCCGAGCGGGCCCGAGGGCGGCGCGTCAGCCGGAGCCGGCACGACGATCGCGAGCGACTCGGGCTGCGGCTCGGCGAACATCGGCGCGGCGGAAGGCTCGCGCTGCAACTCACTGTCCGCGTCGTCTTCCCACGGCGGCCGGCTGGGCCCGCCACGCGCGGCGCCGACTCGGCGCGCCGGCTCGATCGATGCACTCACCGCCTGCGGCGTGCGTGCCAGCGCGGCAGCCGGCGCGGCGCTGCGTGCCGGCACCGGCACCGCGGGCGCAGGCGCGGGCGGCACAACGCGCGCCACCGATGGCGGCGC
>NZ_JANMWL010000303.1:0-4084 GCF_031393925.1 Methylibium sp.
CCCTCCCTCTCGTAGGCAAGGGACAGGGGAAGGGGAAGGGAGCGTCAACCGAGCACGGTTTGCGCGACGATGTTGCGTTGCACTTCGTTGCTGCCGCCGTAAATGGAGGTCTTGCGCATGTTGAAGTAGGTGCCGGCCAGCGGCGCCGCATGAGCCGCGCCGACATGGTCGCCTTGCCAGCCGGCCTCCATCGCGTCATGGATGAAGGGCAGGCTGGCGGGCCCGGCGGCCAGCATCATCAGCTCGGCGTAGCGCTGCTGGACTTCGGAGCCGCGAATCTTGAGCAGGCCCGCGACGTCCAGGCTCTGCTTGCCGCTTTCTTTGCCGGTCGACCGTTCGGCGCTGAGCACGCGCAGCACCATCATCTCCAGCGCCACGATGTCGACCTCGAGCAGCGCAATCTGGTCGCGAAACCTCGCGTCGTCGCGCTCGCCGCCGATCAGGCCTTCGGCCCGGGCAATGCGCTTGAGCCGCTCCAGCTCGCGCTTGGCGCGGTTCACTTCGGCGATGTTGGTGCGCTCGTGGGCGAGCAAATACTTGGCGTAGGTCCAGCCCTTGTTCTCTTCGCCCACCAGCTGGTCGGCCGGCACTTCGACGTTGTCGAACCACACCTCGTTGATCTCTTGCTCGCCGTCGAGCGTCATGATCGGTCGCACCGAGACGCCGGGCGACTTCATGTCGATCAGCAGGAAGCTGATGCCGGTCTGCGGCTTGCCTTCGGTGCTGGTGCGCACCAGGCAGAAGATCCAGTCGCCGTGCTGGCCGAGCGTGGTCCAGCTCTTCTGGCCGTTGACGGCGTAGTAGTCGCCCTTGCGTTCGGCCCGGCACCGCACCGAGGCGAGATCGGAGCCCGCGCCCGGCTCGCTGTAGCCCTGGCTCCACCACACGTCGCCGCTCATGATGCCGGGCAAGAAGCGCCGTTGTTGCTCGGGCGAGCCAAACGCCATGATCACCGGCGCCACCATCACCGGCCCGAAGGGAACGACCCGCGGCGCACCGGCAAGAGCGCACTCTTCTTCGAACAGGTGGCGCTGCACCGCGTTCCAGCCGGGACCGCCAAACTCGGTCGGCCAGCCCCAGCCATGCCAACCCCGCTTGCCCAGGATGCGGGCCCAGCGCTGGTGGTCGCTCTTGGTCAGGCGCAGTGCGCCGTGCACCTTGTGGCTGATGTCCTCGGGCAGGTGGGCCGCGACCCAGGTGCGGATGTCCACGCGAAAGGCCTGCTCCTCGGGGGTGAAATTCAGATCCATCGCCGTGTCTCCCGGGCGCGCGCTTGGGCCAGCCCTCAGTAGCGTCTGTAAAGGGTCAGCGTGTCGTTCTCGCGCTTCATTTGAAAGCGCGTGAGAAAGCTGTTGCCCAGCAGGATGAAGGGCATGGGTTGCGGCTGCACGACCGCCTCGACGTTGAACACCTCGACATCGCCGATGCGCACCGAGCCGAGCGCGACGCGGTAGCCGACGGTGGTGCCGTTGGCGGTGACCAGGCCGATGCGCTGGCCGTCCTTCCAGTTCACGCCGATGCGGTCGGCCTCGTCCTGGCCCATGGCCATCAGCGTGGCGCCGGTGTCGAGCATGAGCCTGACGCCGCGGCCGTTGATCTGGCCGTTGGCGAGGAAATGCCCGTTGGCGTCGCTGCTCAGGCTGACCTGGGTGCCGCTGCCGGGGCTGGCCGCACCGCCCAGGTTGACGGCCGACGCACCCAGGCGCAGCGGCTGGCGCCGGCCGTCGATTTCAACCACGGCGTCGTCACCGGCCAGGCTCACCAGCTTGACGCCGCGCACCGTGGTGCCGACGGCCATCGCGCGCGGCGCGCCGCCGTCGATCACCAGCAAGGCCTGGCTGCCCATGCTGCCGGTGAAGGCCACGCGGCGCGCGGTGGGCGCGGCGGGGGTGGCAGGTGTGTGCAGGGCCGCCGATGCGGTGGGCGGGACGGCGGCTGCGGCAGGCGGCGCGCCGATGGCCGAGGCGCTGGCGATCAGCCCGACGACGACCACCGCGAGACGCAGCGAGCGCATGGGGCGCCGCATCAGTCGCGGAAGTTGTCGAACGACAGCGGCACGTCGGTCACGTCCTTGCGGATCGCCGCCATGGCGACCTGCAGGTCGTCGCGCTTGGTGCCGGTCACGCGCACCATGTCGCCCTGGATGGCGGCCTGCACCTTCATCTTGCTGGCCTTGATGAGCTGCTGGATCTTCTTGGCCGTCTCGCTGTCGATGCCGGCCTTGACCTTGACGAGCTGCTTGACCTTGTCGCCGCCGATCTTTTCGAGCTTGGCGCTGGTGTCGAGGAAGCGCGCGTCGACGCTGCGCTTGGTGAGCTTGAGCATCAGGATGTCCATCACCTGCGCGAGCTGAAAGTCGCTGTCGGCGTAGAGCGTGATCTCCTTGTCCTTGAGTTCGACCTTGGCCGAGGAGCCCTTGAAATCGAAGCGCGTGCCGATCTCCTTGCTGCTTTGGTCGACGGCATTGCGCACCTCGACGAGGTTGGGTTCGAGCACGGTATCAAAGCTGGGCATGGGGCGGCGCTCGGGTAAGGGAGATCAGTGAAAATTCTGCCATGTCCGATGCCCTTGCGACCGAAACCAACGTCAGTCTGCGGCCCTATAACAGCTTTGGGCTGCCGGCTTTGGCGCGCCGGCTGGTGCGCGTGAAGAGCGAGGCCGACGTAAAACGCGCGCTCGCCGACCCGGCGCTGGCGCGCATGCCCCGGCTGGTGCTCGGCGGCGGTAGCAACGTCGTGCTCACGCGCGACCTGCAGGCGCTGGTGCTCAAGGTAGAAATCATGGGCCGGCGCGTGGTCTCGCGCACCGACGACTCGGTGGTGGTGGAGGCCGGTGGCGGCGAGAACTGGCATGGCTTGGTTGCCTGGTCGCTCGAGCAGGGCCTGCCGGGCCTGGAGAACCTGGCGCTCATCCCCGGCAGCGTGGGAGCGTCGCCGGTGCAGAACATCGGCGCCTACGGCGTCGAGCTGAAGGACCGCTTCGACTCGCTGGACGCTATCGACCTCGACAGCGGCGCCAGCCTCACGCTCGACGCCGCCGCCTGCCGCTTCGGCTACCGCGACAGCATCTTCAAGCACGCTGGCGCGGACGGGCTGGCCGGGCGTTGCCTGATCACGCGCGTGCGTTTTTGCCTGCCGCAGCCGCCCCGGCCCGTGCTCGGTTACCTCGACCTCGAACGCAGGATTGCCGACACCGGCATCAGCCACCCGAGTCCGCGCCAGGTGTTCGACTGGGTGTGCGAGATACGCCGCGCCAAGCTGCCCGACCCGGCCCGCATCGGCAACGCCGGCAGCTTCTTCAAGAACCCGGTCGTCACCCCCGAGCAGTGCCGCGACATCATCGCGCGCGACCCCGAGATCGTTCACTACGCGCTGCCCGATGGCAGCTTCAAGCTTGCCGCCGGCTGGCTGATCGACGCCTGCGGCTGGAAGGGCAAATCCATCGGCCAGGCGGGCGTGTACGAGAAGCAGGCGCTGGTGCTCGTCAACCGCGGCCATGCGATCGGCGGCGAGATCGTGACCCTGGCGCGGGCCATCCAGGAAAGCGTGTATGGTCGTTTCGGGATCCGGCTCGAGCCTGAGCCGGTGGTCTGGTGACGTGTGTGGAAACGACAAGGAGACGGCGATGACCCAGTGGCGCAAGAAGGGGGCCGACGAGGTCTACACCCCCGAGGAAACCGAAGCCCGGCTCGCGGCCGAACTACCGCACTGGACCCTGGAGAGCGGCTGGATTCGCCGCAAATACAAGACCAGCGGCTGGAAGGCCACGCTGATGGTCGTCAACACCGTCGGCCATCTCGCCGAGGCCGCCTGGCACCACCCCGACCTCGCGGTGAGCTACGCCTTCGTGATCGTCAAGCTCATGAACCACGCCGCCAAGGGCATCACCGAGAAGGACTTCGCGCTGGCGAAGAAGATCGAAGAGGTGGTGCAGTGGCAGCCGGGCAAGGAAGAGGGCACGGTGCTGGAAGGCACGCCGAACGAAGACCCCAGGTTCAAGTATCTGAAGTACGACGCGTGAATAGCTGAGCCCGCCTGCGCGGGCTCAGCCACGCGTCGCCGTGAGGCCTCTGGCCGAGCGGATG
>NZ_JANMWL010000310.1:0-2323 GCF_031393925.1 Methylibium sp.
GAACGAGGAGCGCCAGCACTGCGATTTCGGCGCCATCGACTGGGTCGAGTTCTGGCGTGTGGTCGGCGGTGACGGTCCCTGCAACCGCGAGCGCCTCGCGGCCCGCGTGAAGGCCTGGGACGACGGCGCCTGGGTCCGCGAGGCCGCACTCGCCTTCGCGGCCCGGCCGATCACCACGGAACTGGCGGCCTAGGGTGACACGTCCTACTTCGCGGCACGGCGGGCACCGGGTTCGCTCACGCTTGGAGCCACTGACATGACGACACCGAACGAAACGACGCCCGACGAGTGGCCCCTGTGGGAGGTGTTCGTGCGCAGCAAGGCGGGGCTGGACCACAAACATTGCGGCAGCCTCCACGCGGCCGACGCCAAGCTGGCGATCCAGTTGGCGCGAGACGTCTACACGCGCCGCCAGGAGGGCAGCAGCATCTGGGTGGTGCGCTCCGATCAGATCGTGGCGAGCGATCCGGGCGACAAGGGCATGTACTTCGATCCGATGGAGGACAAGGTCTACCGCCACCCCGGTTTTTACGCCTTGCCCGGCTCCCTCGACCACATGTGAGCCTGCCATGCAAGCCTCGATCGAAGTCCGACTCAGCCCCGCCGTGCAGTACCTGCTGCGCCTGGGCGACACCTGCCTGATCCACGCGCAGCGGCTGGTCGAATGGTGCGGCCACGCGCCCGTCCTCGAGGAAGACATCGCGCTGTCCAACATGGCACTCGACTTCCTCGGGCAAGCCCGTGGCCTGCTCACGCACGCCGCCGCGCTGGAGGGCCTGGGCCACGACGAAGACCAGCTCGCCTTCCTGCGCGACGAGCGCGATTACCGCAACCTTACCTTGGTCGAACTGCCGCGCGGCGACTTCGCGCACACCATGCTGTGCAACACGATGCTCTCGACCTGGCTGAAGCTGCTGTGGGCGCGGCTGGTCGATTCGTCGGACGCCGAACTCGCCGGCATTGCCGGCAAGGCGGTCAAGGAGGCGCGCTACCACCAGCAGCATGCCGGCGACTGGGTCGTGCGGCTGGGTCGCGGCACACGAGAATCGCGCCGCCGCTGCGAGCAGGCACTGGGCGAGCTGTGGCGCTACGTGCCGGAGATGTTCGAGTCCGACGCCATCGACGACGCGGCACGGTTGAGCGGCCTGGGCCCGCGCTGGTCGGAGCTGCACCAGCCGTGGCTGACCGAGATGGGCGCGATCCTCGGCGAAGCGGGGCTCGCACTGCCGCCGGAGTCGGCCTTCCGCAGCACCGGCAAGCGAGGCCTGCACAGCGAGCACATGGGCTTCATCCTGGCCGAGATGCAGCACTTGCAACGCGCCTTCCCCGGCGGTGTGTGGTGAACGACGCCGCGGCGGCCAGCGGCCGTCTCGCAGCGGCGTGGGCGGTGCTCGGTAGCGTGCTCGACCCCGAGGTGCCTGCGCTGTCGGTGCGCGACCTCGGCATCGTGCGTGACGTGCTCGACCACGGTGATGCGCTCGAGATCGTGCTGACACCGACCTACTCCGGTTGCCCCGCCACCGAGGTGATCGAGCACGATGTGCTGGCGGCCATTGCAGCCGCGGGTCTGGGGCCGGCCCGCGTGACGATGCGGCGGGCGCCGGCCTGGACCACCGACTGGATCAGCACCGAGGGGCGGCGCAAGCTCACCGAGTACGGCATCGCGCCGCCGGGGCCCGTGGCGGCAGACGCGGCGGCGCCGATCCGCATCGTCGGCCGCCGCGCGGATGTCGTCGCCTGCCCGCGCTGCCACAGCCTCTGCACCGAACGGCTGAGCGCGTTCGGCTCGACGGCCTGCAAGGCGATGTACCGCTGCCTGAGCTGCCGCGAACCCTTCGAGCACTTCAAGCCGATCTGACACCCATGAGCGTCATCTTCCATCCCCTTCGTGTGCGTGCGGTCGAGCCCGACACGGCAGAGGCCGTGATCGTCGCCTTCGAGGTGCCCGAGGCGCTGCGCGAGGTGTTCGGCTTCACGCAGGGTCAGTACCTCACCTTGCGCAAGCAGATCGACGGCCAGGATCTGCGGCGCTCCTATTCGATCTGTGCCGGCGTCGACGATGCAGAGTTGCGCGTGGCCGTGCGCAAGGTCAAGGGCGGCGTGTTCTCGAACTGGATCAACGCGCACCTGTTGCCGGGCGATACGGTCGACGTAATGGCACCCCAGGGCCGCTTCTTCGTGCCGCTCGATAAGGCGTCACGGCGCCACCATGTCGGCATCGCGGGCGGCAGCGGCATCACGCCGATTTTGTCGATCATGAAGACGGTGCTGGCACGCGAGCCGATGAGCCGCTTCACCTTGATCTACGGCAACCGGCTGCTGC
>NZ_JANMWL010000035.1:0-21665 GCF_031393925.1 Methylibium sp.
CCTGATTAGCAACCATGTTCAGCTTGGCTCATGCCATGAGCGCGGCGTATGTGCGCGACGAAGACAAGGTGAAGGGGCTCGATTCGGGCGCCGACGCCTATCTGACGCACCCCGTCGATCCGTCCGTGCTGGTCGCGACGGTCCATGCGCTCGTTCGGGCGCGGATTGCGGAAGATGCGATGCGCCGCAGCGAGGCCAAATTCAAGGCCATCTACGCGCAAGCGCCCGGCGGCATCTGTCTGCTTGATGAAGCCGGCCATGAGGGGGTGCTGACCACGTTCCTGAGCTATGGCGCCGTCGCGGCGCCGCGGCAGGGGGAGATCATCCAGACGCTGGCAATGGCTGTGGCGGTGGCGGTGGCGGTGGCGGTGGCGGTGGCGGTGGCGGTGGCGGTGGCGGTGGCGGTGGCGGTGGCGACGACCAAGAGTGGGACACTTTCGCCGGTGTGGTATCCGAAATGGTATCCAGATTCTGGTAGACCCTGGCTTAGTTAGTACTAGCTACCTAAGAACGGTGATAAATTGCTGGTGCCGGCTGTCCGAATCGAACGGACGACCTTCCGCTTACAAGGCGGGTGCTCTACCAGCTGAGCTAAGCCGGCACGACTGGCGAATTGTAGGAGGCGCGCAGACTCACTTGACGCGCTTGAGCGCTGGCGGCTTGGGACCGCCTGGATTGGGGCTGGGTGGCTCGCTGGCTGCGACGACCTCATCGCTAGGCGTGGACGCATCGCTCGGCGGTGGCGCCAATCGCAGCCCGCGCGAGAGCACGTCGCCCGCAGCAGCGGCCACGACCGCGTCAGGCGCAGGCACTGCTGCGCCGCCAGCCGCCGCGGCGCCCGACGGCGTCGGGAATGCCATGCCCTGCCCGTTCTCGCGCGCATAGATCGCAATCACGTGATCGACCGGTACGTTGATCTCGCGCGCCACGCCACCGAAGCGGGCCTTGAAGCTGATGAACTCGTTGCCGAGTTGCAGGTTGCTGGTCGCTTCAAAGCTGGCGTTCAGGACGATCTCGCCGTTCTTCACGAATTCGATCGGCACCTGCACGCCGGCACCGACGACGACCGCGAGATACGGCGTGAAGCCGTTGTCGGTACACCAGTCGTGCAGCGCGCGAATCAGGTAGGGCCGCGTCGAGGCGCCCTGCGAACCGGGTCCGTCCGGTGTGACCGGGATCGACATCGCTCGCGGCTCCCTTGCGGCTTACTTGCGCATCACCTTCTCGGACGGCGTCAGCGCTTCGATGTAAGCGGGCCGCGAGAAGATGCGCTCGGCGTACTTCAGCAGCGGCAACGCGTTCTTCGACAGGTCGATCTGGTAGTAATCCAGGCGCCAGAGCAGCGGCGCAATGGCCACGTCGAGCATCGAGAAATCGTCGCCGAGCATGTACTTGTTCTTCAGGAAGATCGGCGCGAGCTGGGTGAGCCGGTCGCGGATCTGGTTGCGCGCCTTCTCGAGCTGCTTGTCGGTCGCCTTGACGCCACTCCTGCCCTCGAGCAGGTTCACGTGCGCGAACAATTCCTTCTCGAAGTTGAACAGGAACAAGCGCACGCGCGCACGTGCCACCGGGTCGCCAGGCATGAGTTGCGGGTGAGGAAAGCGCTCGTCGATGTACTCGTTGATGATGTGCGACTCATACAGGATGAGGTCGCGCTCGACAAGGATCGGCACCTCGTTGTACGGGTTCATCAGCGCGATGTCCTCGGGCTTGGCGAACAGGTCGACATCGCGGATCTCGAAGTCCATGCCTTTTTCGAACAGCACGAAGCGGCAGCGGTGCGAGTAAGGGTCGGTGGTTCCGGAGTAAAGCACCATCATGGCGGTGGCTCCTATCGTCGAGGGCAATCCAAAAAAACATAAAGCGCAGTGGGCGCTAGGCATCCCACTGCGCGTCGAGCCAGGCGACGCTATGGAGCGCCGCCGGCTTCACGAACTCATTTCACGTCTTTCCAGTACGCGGCATTGAGGCGCCAGGAAATCACGGTGAAGAGAGCCAGGAACAACAGCACCCACACACCGATGCGAAGGCGCTGGTTTTGCGTCGGCTCTCCCATCCACTGAAGATAGGCCACCAGGTCACCGACGGCTTCGTCATAGGCGTGCGCGCTGAGCTTGCCGGGGGTGATTTGCTCGAAGCCGGCAAAGCGATGAACGCTCTTGCCGGGGTCGTGCGCGTCCTTCATTTCGACAAACCGCGCGCTGCGCTGGCCTTGCAGTTCCCACAAGACGTTCGGCATGCCGACATGCGGAAAAACCAGGTTGTTCCAGCCAGTGAGCGTCGTGTCGTCGCGATAGTAGGAGCGCAGGTAGGTATAGAGGTAGTCTGCGCCGCTGCCGCCCGCGCCGGCGCGCGAACGCGCGATCACGCTGAGGTCCGGCGGTTGCGCGCCGAACCACTCCTTGGCATGTCTCGGGTCGAGCGCCACCTTCATGGTGTCACCCACCCTGTCGGTCGCGAAGAGCAGGTTCTGCTTGATTTGCGCTTCCGTCAGGCCGATGTCCCGCAAGCGGTTGTAGCGCATGTAGGACGCGGCGTGACAGTTCAGGCAGTAGTTGACGAACAGGCGCGCGCCGTTTTGCAGCGCACCCAAATCAGTCATCTTCTGCTGCGGAAATTTGTCCCAGGCGGTACTGGCACCGTCGGAAGCACGGGCCACACCAAGGATGGCAAATGCCGCCATGAGCAGCGCGATCAATCGTTTCATTCGAGAGGCTCCTGCAGGCTCAGTGGGCAGCGAAGGTCACGCGATCGGGCACCGGCTTGAAGCGTCCCAACGTGCTCCACCACGGCATCAGCAGGAAGAAGCCGAAATAGAACACGGTGCCAATCTGCGCCACCAGCGTGCGGCCGTCGGTCGGCGGCAGGATGCCAAGGTAGCCGAGCACGAAAAAGAAGGCAACGAACAACCCGTACACACCCTTGTGCCAGCCAGGCCGGTAGCGTATCGACTTCACCGGGCTGCGGTCCAGCCACGGCAGGAAGAACAGGATGATGACGGCCCCGCCCATCACCACCACGCCCCAGAACTTGGCATCGAAGCCGGCGAAGATGGCCAGCTCTGCCGCGCTGGTCATGCCGAGCATCATGAACAGCGACTTGAAGCCACCGAACAGCACGATGGCGATCACCGCAGCGACCCCGATTACCCACCTGGCCAGCGCCGGGAAGCGGCCCTTGAAGATCGCCAGCAGCGCCGCCACGGCGACCATCAACGAGAGCACCGCCATCATCTGGTCGGTGGTGGCGCGCAGCATCGAGTAGTACGGCGTGAAATACCAGACCGGGGCGATGTGCGCCGGTGTCTTCAGCGGGTCCGCCGGGATGAAGTTGTTGTACTCGAGGAAGTAGCCGCCGAGTTCAGGCGCGAAGAAGATGATCGCGGTGAAGATCATCAGGAACACCGACACGCCCATGATGTCATGCACGGTGTAGTAAGGATGGAAGGGAATGCCGTCAAGCGGCCGTCCGTCCGGTCCCTTCTTGGCCTTGATCTCCACGCCGTCGGGGTTGTTCGAGCCCACCTCGTGCAGCGCGATGACGTGCGCGGCCACCAGGCCAAGCAGCACGAGCGGCACGGCGATCACGTGGAAGCTGAAGAAGCGGTTGAGCGTCGCGTCCGAAACCACGTAGTCGCCGCGAATCAAGAGCGCCAGGTCCGGCCCGATGAAGGGCACGGCAGCGAACAGGTTCACGATGACCTGCGCGCCCCAGTAGCTCATCTGGCCCCACGGCAGCAGGTAGCCCATGAAGGCCTCGGCCATGAGGCACAGGAAGATCGCGCAGCCGAAGATCCACACCAGCTCGCGCGGCTTGCGGTAGCTGCCGTACATCAAGCCGCGGAACATGTGCAGGTAGACGACGATGAAGAAGGCCGACGCGCCGGTCGAGTGCATGTAGCGCACCAGCCAGCCCCAGGGCACGTCGCGCATGATGTATTCGACCGAGGCGAACGCGAGCGCCGCATCGGGCTTGTAGTGCATCACCAGGAAGATGCCGGTAACGATCTGGATCACCAGCACCAGCAGGGCGAGCGAGCCGAAGTAGTACCAGAAATTGAAGTTTTTCGGCGTGTAGTACTCGGCCAGATGCTCGTTCCACAGCTTGGTGGCTGGAAAACGGTTGTCGACCCAATTCATGAACTTTTGCCCCACCGGGGCGCCCACAGGAACCTGCTTGTATTCGGCCATGGTCGTCCTCGAGGCCTCAGGCCTTGGCCTCACCGATCAGCAAGCGGCTGTCGGAGAGGAAGGTGTAGGGGGGAACCTCGAGGTTGTCCGGCGCCGGCTTGTTCTTGAACACGCGGCCGGCCATGTCGAAGGTCGAACCGTGGCAGGGGCAGAGGAAGCCGCCGGTCCAGTCGTCGGGCAGCGAGGGCTGCGGACCCGGCACGAACTTCTCCGACGGCGAGCAACCGAGGTGAGAACAGATGCCCACCACGACCAGGATCTCCGGCTTGATCGAGCGCCAGTCATTGCGCGTCGCCTCCATCGGCGTGACCTCGTCGGGCTTGCGCACGGATTTCGGGTCGGCCACGAGCGCGTCGGTTTTCTTCAAGGAGGCGAGCTGTTCGGGCGTGCGACGCACGATCCACACCGGCTTGCCGCGCCATTCCTTGATCATCATCTCCCCGGGCTGCAGCTTGCTGATGTCGACCTCGACGGCGGCACCGGAAGCGCGCGCGCGCTCGGAGGGCTGGAAGCTGCTGACGAACGGGACGGCGGCCACGACACCACCAGCGACGCCAGCGCAAGACGAGGCGATCAGCCAGGTCCGTTTGCTCTGATCGACTTGCTGCTCACTCATGAAAATCCTTGGACTCGCGCTTTGATTCTGGGGCAGCCTTGGATTCTAATCGACTGCCTGAGGCGCTCCAGCGTCAGGTAGGGCAGCTTGACTTGATCGACGACTGGTGAATACTCCCTGGCCGTCCACTCGGGCGGCCTGTCGACCCAGTAGAAGAAGCGCCGAGGAAAGAACAGATGTCCTTCATGACCGAGTTCAAGGAATTTGCCATCAAGGGCAACGTCGTCGACCTCGCAGTCGGCGTCATCATCGGGGGCGCTTTTGGCAAGATCGTCGACTCGATCGTCGGCGACCTGATCATGCCGGTGGTGAGCAAGCTGTTCGGCGGGCTGGATTTTTCCAGCTACTACATCGCCCTGGCCGGACAGGCCGCGAGGCTGCCGTTGGCCGAAGCCCGCAAAGCCGGCGCGGTGTTCGCCTATGGCAACTTCATCACCGTCGCGCTCAATTTCGCGATCCTCGCCTTCATCATTTTTCTCATGGTCAAACAGATCAACCGCCTAAAGAAGGACGTTCCGCCGCCGGCCGTGGTCGACGCCGAAGAAGTGCTCCTGCTGCGCCAGATTCGCGACGCCCTGATGGCAAAGTGACACCCGCTCGAGCGCCAGGGCTGCTTTGCGGCCAGGCGTTCGCGCTGAGCCCAACGCCGTGATCACACCCCGCACCGAAGCCGCCCTGCAGGCGGCGAACCTTCACATCCAGGCGACCGTCGCAGCGGCCGCGGAACGGTTACTGCAGTCCGCCAAGCCATCAATTGCCGTGCCCCTCACGCAGACCGGCGTGCGCCAGCTTGGCAATGCCGCTGCGCAGACCGACCTGCAACGCAATTTCGCCGAGTTCAAACGCGTGTTCGCGAGCCTGCTGCGGGAGAAGGTGTTCGGTGACGTCACGCCGCGCACCACCGCGCGCCGCACGCCCGACACCTCGTCGTGGCAGTCGTTGAGCCTGGTCGGCGATGACGAAGTCGACGAGCGCGTCTCCACCGACCGCCTGAGCATGCAGATCACCCACGCCTGCGAGTGGGAACTGCGCGAGCTCGACGGCTACATGGCGGCGCTGCTGCACGGCGGAACACCGGCGCCCGATCGCAACCCGGTGCGCCCCGAAATCATCGGCATGGCGCTGCGGGGTGCCGTGCACGCCATCAGCGAAGCGGCCGACCAGCGCCGCTGGCTGTTCGAGGAACTGGGCCGCGCCCTGTCGACGGGCATGCATCCCTGCTACGCCGCCGTCATTGCAGACCTGCAGGCGCGCGGCGTGCGTCCGGTCGCCATGGCGGTCAAGACCGTGCAGGGACCGGGCAACGACCTGCCCAGGGAGGTGCTGCGCGGCAACTCCGCCTACCAGACCTCGGGCTTCCACACGTCAGCGCGCGACCAGAGCCAAGCCGAACAGATGCTCGCAACGCTGTTCGGCATCTCGGTCCCCGATACGCCGCCGAGCGTGTCGGGCCAGCGCGCCGCTTCTTCCAGCGGTCACGGCAGCATCAGCGCAGCCGGCCGCTTGGGCGAGCAGGTCGGTGCGGCTGGCCTTCGCGGCTCGAGCACTGGCAGCCCCATGCCAAGCGCCGACGCGCAAATGCTGCAAATGCTGCGGCGATTGAACGCCGACGCCAATCGCGGCGACATGGCGGCGCTTTTGGCTGCCGCCGGAAGCGCAGGCGCAGGCGCAGCCACTGGCGTCGCCCCGGGCGGTGCGCCGCCTGCCGAGGCGGGCGTGTCGCTGAGCGGGCTGATGGCCGTCAACCTGATCCGTCAGCACAGTGACGAGTTGAAGCGCGCCTCCGGCGGCACGCTGGACCACATGGTGATCGACGTGGTCGGCGCCCTGTTTGACCAAGTGCTGGCCGACGACAAGGTGCAGCCGCAGGTGGCGCGGCAGATCGCACGCCTGCAGATGCCGGTGCTGCGCGCCGCGCTCAAGGACGCGAGCTTCTTCAACTCGCGCCGCCACCCGGTGCGGCGTTTCGTCAACCGCATCGCGTCTCTGGCGACGGCTTACGAAGACCTCGAACAAGGCCCGGGTCGAGAGTTCATGGAGCGTGTGCGTTCGCTGGTGCAGGAGATCGTCGATAGCGACTTCGACCAGATGGACGGGTACGACGCCAAGCTGCTGGAAATCGAGGCGCTGATCCAGCAGCAAAGCAATCGCGACGTGGGCACCCACGCAGAGGCGGCGGCCGTGCTCGACGGCCGCGAGACGCAGCTGCGCATCCAGCAGCGCTACATGCGCGAGCTGACGACGCGGCTCGAGGACGTCGAGCTGCCACCCTTCGTGCGCGATTTCCTGGCGCAGGTGTGGAGCCAGGTCCAGGTGCACGCCGCAGGACCGTCGGGGTCACCGGAATGGGTCCAGCGCGCCCACCGTGCGGCGCGTGAACTGGCCGTGAGCGTGCAGCCCAAGGGCGAGCCGCAGCTGCGCAAGCGCTTCCTGATGTCCTTGCCGCAGTTGATGAAGGACCTCAACGAAGGCCTCGCACTCATCCGCTGGCCCGATACGGCCAAGAAGGATTTCTTCGCGCAGTTGCTGCCCCGGCACGCCGACTCCTTGAAGACGGCGCCGCCGACCGATTTCGAGCAACGCCAGCTCAAGCACCGGCTCGAGCAACTCGAGAAGGTGGCAATACCGACCGCCGACACGCTGGTGACCAGCCCCGGGGCGCATTTGCCAGCGCCTGAAGAGCATGCCGCGCCACTGACTTTCTCGCCCGAAGAGGCCCAGCAGGTGGGGCTGGTCGAGGAAAGCGCGGTCGACTGGAACGGGCAGGTCGACATCGACCTCGACGACGCGGCGGCGACCGGCGAGGTCGATGTCGTGATGGACGCGTTGGCCAAGGACGGTGCGACGCCGACCCATGGTTCGCAGCTCATCCACCACGTGCAGACCGGCATTGCCTACCGCATGCATGTTGAAGGCCGCTGGCAGCGCGTGCGCCTGAACTGGGTGAGCCCGGGCCGCGCCTTCTTCGTGTTCACCCACGGCAAATCGCACGAGAAAACCATCTCGATGACCTCGCGCATGCTCACGCGCCTGTGCGACACCGAGCGCTTCCGGGCCTTCGAGCAGGCCGAGCTGATCGAGCGAGCCACGGCCCGGGCACGAAAGCAGCTCGCCTCGATCGGCGCTCCGAGCCGCAGCGGCGTCAACA
The DNA here is from genome assembly GCF_031393925.1 of Methylibium sp. Taxonomy (GTDB): domain Bacteria; phylum Pseudomonadota; class Gammaproteobacteria; order Burkholderiales; family Burkholderiaceae_C; genus Methylibium. The sequence continues at coordinate 7,955 of NZ_JANMWL010000035.1, forward strand.
GCACGCGCCAGTGAAGCGCCGGGCCGGCGCGCCGATCGGCGTTAGCCCGCCACGCTCAAGCGACGTGCCATCGCGCAGGCCGCGATCAGGCTGGCCGGGTCGGCGCGACCACTGCCGGCCAGGTCGAACGCAGTGCCGTGATCGGGGCTGGTGCGCACGAAGGGCAGCCCGAGCGTCACGTTGACGCCGCGCTCCACGCCCAGGTACTTGACGGGGATCAGGCCCTGGTCGTGGTACATCGCCACCACCAGGTCGAACTCGCCGCGGCGGGCGCGCATGAACACCGTATCCGGCGCAAACGGCCCCTGCGCATTGATGCCCTCACGGCGCGCCGCCTCGATGGCCGGCGCAATGAAGCGCAGCTCTTCTTCACCGAACAAGCCGCCCTCGCCGGCATGCGGATTGAGTCCGGCCACGGCGATGCGCGCGCGCGGCTGGCCCCACCGGGCCGCACCGGCGTGGGCGATGCGCAGCGTCGTCAGCACCGCCTCGAGCGTGACCGCCTCGATCGCCTGGCGCAACGAAACGTGAATGCTGACCAGCACGGTCTTGAGTTCGTCGTTGGCCAGCATCATGCGCACCGGCCCGGCGCCCGCCTCGGCCTGCAGCAGCTCGGTGTGCCCCGGGAAGGGCTCACCGGCCGCGGCAAGCGCTTCCTTGTGGATCGGCGCGGTGACGATCCCGGCCACCTCGCCGCCCTGCGCCAGCGCCACCGCATGGCGGATGCAGGCGGCGGCCGCGGCGCCGGCCCGCGCGTCGACGCGGCCATACGGCAGCCGCGAGAGTCCCTGCGGCAGGCCCGCGGTGGCGAGCACGGCAACGCAGCGCGGCGGCACTTCCAGCGCGTCGGCTGCGCGCTCGAGCACCGCCACCGGCAGGCTGACGCGCTCGCTCGCGGCCACCACCACCGCCGCACGCCGCATCACACCGACATCGCCCACCACGAAGCCGCCCGGCACCGCGCCGCGCGCCAGCGCCATCGCCACGATCTCAGGGCCGATGCCCGAGGCATCGCCCATCGTGAGCGCCAGCGGCAGCGGCAGCGTGGCGTGCTTCATGATGTTCGGGGCGCGTTCACGCGACCAGCACCCGGTGCTTCACGCCGGGTTGTCCACGTCGATGAATTCATGCTCCAGCGCAAACAACTGCGCCACGTGGGCGCCGAGCGCCGGGGCGCCGTAGCGCTCGGTCGCATGGTGGCCGCAGGCGTAGAACGCCACGCCGGTTTCGCGCGCGATGTGCGCCTGCGGCTCGGAGATCTCGCCGGTGAGGTAGGCATCGGCGCCCGCGGCGATCGCCGCTTCGAAGTAGCCTTGCGCGCCGCCAGTACACCACGCAACGCGCTTGATCGGCCGGCCATCGCCCTCCACCATGACCGTCGCGCGACCGAGCCGAAACTGCAGCAGCGCCGCGAGCGCCGCCGTCGTCATGGGCTGCGGCGGGCGGCCGAGAAAACCCAGCTGCTGCTCGCCGAAACGCTCCTCGGCGGTGAACTTGAGCTTGGCGCCGAACTGGGCGTTGTTGCCATGCTCCGGATGCGCGTCCAGCGGCAGGTGATAGGCAAAGAGGCTGATGTCACGCGCAAGCAGCGCGGCGACGCGGTGCTTGAGCCAGCCGGTGAGGCGCCCGTCCTGGCCGCGCCAAAACAGCCCGTGATGCACCAGCAGCGCATCGGCGCCGGCCGCAGCAGCCGCCTCGATGAATGCCAGGCTCGCGGTCACGCCGCTGACCAGTTTCCTGATCGCCGGCTTGCCCTCGACCTGCAAACCGTTCGGCCCATAATCCTTGAACCGATCGATCTCGAGCAGCGTGGACAGGTAGCTCCCGAGCTCATCGCGCGTCGTCACAACGTCCTCCCATGCGCAAAACCTGGCTGATTTTCTCTCAAGCGGTGACGGTGTCCCTGGCGCTGTTGTTCGTCATCGCGACGCTCAAGCCCGATTGGCTGCAACGCCGGCCACTCGGGGTCGCCGTGGCAACCGTCACGCAACCCGCCGCCGGCCCGATCCAGCCGGTGGCAATCTACCCCGCAGCGGTCGGCCCCGGCAGCTATGCCGCAGCGGCCAAGCGTGCCGCGCCTGCAGTGGTCAGCGTCATCACCAGCAAGACACCGCATCTCAACCATCCGCGCGCCGACGACCCGTGGTTTCGCTACTTTTTCGGCGACCAGGAGTCGCCGGCGCAAAGCGGCATCGGCTCGGGCGTGATCGTCTCGGCCGACGGCTTCGTGCTCACCAACAACCATGTCGTCGACCACATGGACGACATCGACGTGCAGCTCGCCGACGGCCGCCGCGCCAAGGCCGAGGTGATCGGCACCGACCCGGAAAGCGACCTCGCGGTGTTGCGCGTGAAGCTCGACAAGCTGCCGGCGGTGAGCTTCGGCAACTCGGACGCGCTGCAGGTCGGCGACGTGGTGCTGGCCATCGGCAACCCGTTCGGCGTGGGGCAGACGGTGACCGCGGGCATCGTCTCGGCGCTCGGGCGCAATCAGCTGGGCATCAACACCTTCGAAAATTTCATCCAGACCGATGCGGCCATCAATCCCGGCAACTCCGGCGGCGCGCTCATCGACGCCAGCGGCAACCTGATGGGCATCAACACGGCCATTTACTCGCGTTCGGGCGGCAACCTGGGCATCGGCTTCGCGATCCCCGTTTCGACCGCACGGCAAGTGATGGACGGGCTCATCAAGGAAGGCCAGGTAACGCGCGGCTGGATCGGCGTGGAGCCGCGCGACCTCACGCCCGAGATCGCCGAGACCTTCAACCTGAAGGTCTCGCAGGGCGTGCTCATCACGGGCGTGCTGCAAGGTGGGCCCGCCAGCCAGAGCGGCCTGCGCCCCGGCGACGTGGTGGTGAAGGTGGCCGACACGGCGGTGGGCAACACCGCGCAACTTCTGAACGCGGTGTCGATGCTCAAGCCGCGCACGCAGGCTCGCCTGGGCGTGCAGCGCGGAGCGAGCGAGATTGACGTGCAGGTCATCGTCGGTCAGCGACCCAAGGCAGCCCCACGTCAACCCGTCGACGCACGTTGACCGGGCGCGCCCTCAGCGTCCGCCGGGGGCCGCCCCGAAGTCGCTGAGCACCCCCTTGGGGGGCAGTGAACGAAGTGAGCGTGGGGGCTTTACTCAGGCCGTGCCGTCTTCCGGCGACGCATCGGGCGCCCGGGTGCCCTTCAAGAACACCCGCGCCGCCCAGATGCCGACCTCGTAGAGGATGCACATCGGCACGGCAAGCGCGAGCTGCGAGATCACGTCCGGCGGCGTCACGATGGCCGCGACAACGAACGCGACGACGATGAAGTAAGCGCGAAACGACTGCAGCTGCGCCACCGACACCATGCCCACCTTGACCAGCAGCACCACGACGATCGGCACCTGGAAGGCCAGGCCGAAGGCGATGTAGAGGCCCAGGATGCTTTCGACGTACGAGGCGATGTCGGGCGTGGCGGCCACGCTCTCGGGCGTGAACTTCTGGATGAACGCGAACATCCTGTCGAGCACGAAGAACTGCACGAAGGCAATGCCCAGATAAGCCAGCAGGCTGCCGAACACGATCAAGGGCAGGGCAAAACGCTTCTCGTGGCGGTACAGGCCCGGCGCGACGAACGCCCACACCTGGTACATGATCCACGGCAGCGCCAGCAGCACGGCGCCGAGGAACAGCACCTTCAGCGGAATGAAAAAGGGCGTGAACACCCCCACCGCGATGAGCTTGGCGTCCGGGGGCATGTGCGCACGGATCGGCACCGCGATCCAGTCGATGAGGCGCGAAGGGCCGGGCCACAGCGCCAGCAACGCCACCGCCGCACCGATGCCATAGACCGCGTAGAGCAGCCGGTCGCGCAGTTCGATCAGATGGGCGACGAAGGGCTGCTCGCTGCCTTCGAGTTCGTCGCGTGTTTCGGGGGCGGCCACGAAGCTAGACAGACCGCGGCGGCCGAAAACGCGCCACGCGCGCCGCGCCGGACTGCGCCTTGGCGCGCACACCGTGACGCTGCCGGTACCACTGCGGCACCGCACCGCGCTTGATGCGCCAGTTCTTGTTCGGGTTGCGGTAAGTCGAGGGCGGCTCCCGCAGCGGATCGCCTGCATAGAAGCCCGCGTCGACGGTGCTGGTGCCGGCGCTGGTGCTTGAGGACAGTTCACCCCAGGCCCGGTTCATGTCGCTGCCCGCCTGATTCACTTCGCTGGTCACGCTTTGTTCGACATTGCGCGCGGTGTCTTCGAACTGCGTCTTCATTTTCTTGAGTTCTTCGAGCTCGATCGAACGATTGACCTCGGCCTTGACGTCGGCGACGTAACGCTGCGCCTTGCCCATCAGGTGACCGACGGTGCGCGCGACCTTGGGCAGGCGCTCCGGGCCGATGACGATGAGCGCCACCGCGCCGATCAGGGCGAGCTTGTCGAAACCGAAGTCGATCATGCGTGCGGCCGTCGGCGTCCGGTCAGGACTTGTGCTTGGCCTCGACGTCGACGGTGTTGGCGGCGTCGACGCTGCGGTTGGCCGTCACCTGCTGGGGCGGCACGGCCGGATCGGCGGGCGAGGAACCATCGCGAATGCCATCCTTGAAGCCCTTGACGGCGCCGCCGATGTCGCCGCCGATGTTCTTGAGTTTTTTCGTGCCGAACACGAGCACGACGATCACCAGCACGATCAACCAGTGCCAGATGCTGAGGGAACCCATGGTGTTCTCCTGACGAAGCGAATGAATTGCAGCCCTGAATTCTAGGGCAGGGGTGGTAAGAGTCCCGAAGCGGGGTCGCAGTTCAGCGCGCCCTCGGCCGGCTTCTCAGCCCTTGGCCCACGGTCTGGGTCCGCCGATCACGTGCATGTGCAGGTGCGGCACTTCCTGCAGGCCGTCCTGGCCGGTGTTGATGAGCGTGCGAAAACCGTTGGTCACACCCTGCTCCCGCATCAAACGAGGTGCCAGCGCGAGGAGGTGGCCCATCAGCGCCTCGTCGCCCGGACCGATGTCGGACAGCATGGCGATGTGTCGCTTGGGAATCAACAGCACATGCACCGGCGCCCAGGGATGGATGTCGTGAAACGCGAGCACCTGCTCGTCTTCATAGGCCTTCTTCGACGGAATCTTGCCGGCGACGATCTTGCAGAAGACGCAGCTCGCGTCGCTGTCGGGGGTGGCGCTCATCGGGGTTGCTTCGTGCTGCGCATTTCGCTAGTCGTCAGCCGGGCGTGGGCTGGTTGTTGCTCAGAGCCAGCCAGCCGCGCACGATGCGATAAAGGAACCAGAGGGAGATCAGCACCCAGGCGATCCAGCCCGGCAAGATCAGCAGCCAGAGCGGCGCGGTAAGGAGGTAGAGCCCGCCGGCCCACAGCACCGAGCGGATGCGCCAGCTGAAATGCGAAGCCTGCCAGGTGCCCGCCGCATCCTCGCGTTTGAACAGGTCGATGGCAAAGGCGATCAGCAGCAACAACACGCTGGCCTGCACGCCGGGCAGCACCGCACCCACCGCGACGATCGCGTGCAGCAGGTAGCTCACGGTGCCCACCGTCTTGAGCGAGCGGTCGCGCTCGCCGGAGTCGATCACGTCGTTCATGGCTCGTGCCTTTCTCGCTGCTTGGCCTTGCGCAGGGCAAATTCTTCCAGCCCCGACAGGCCCTCGCGCCGCTCGAGTTCGGCCAGCACCTGGGCCGGCGTGACGCCGAAGTGCGCTAGCGCGATCATCGAATGAAACCAAAGATCGGCGGCCTCGGAGATGATTTTTTGTGCGTCGCCGTCCTTGCCGGCCATCACCAGCTCGGTCGCTTCTTCGCCGACCTTCTTGAGGATCGCGTCGCCGCCTTTATGGAACAGACGAGCCACGTAGCTGGTGTCGGGATCACCGCCGCGGCGGGATTCGATCACCGCCGCCAGGCGAGCCAGCGTGTCATTCGAGGTGACGCTCATTTGTAGATGTGCTCGGGCGCCTTCAGCACCGGCTCGATGGCCTGCCACGCGCCCGCCTCCAGACGCTGGAAGAAACAACTGTGGCGTCCGGTGTGGCAGGCGATGCCGGGCTCGTGTCCGAGCTGTTCGACCTTGAGCAGCAGCACGTCGTTGTCGCAGTCCAGGCGTATCTCGAGCACCTTTTGCAAATGCCCGGATTCTTCGCCCTTGTGCCACAAACGACCACGCGATCGGCTCCAGTAGACCGCCTCGCCCAGCGCTGCCGTGCGGGCCAGCGCGTCGCGGTTCATCCACGCGAACATGAGCACGTCGCCGCTCTTGGCTTCCTGCGCAATCACCGGCACGAGGCCGTCGCGGTCCCAGCGAATCTCTTCCATCCAAGCCATGCGAACCAGTGTAGCAACGGGCCCCCTCCCTATTGCCGCACGGGGATGCCCCGCTCGGCCAGCAGGGCCTTGGCCTGGCCGACGGTGAAGGTACCGTAATGAAAGATGCTCGCCGCCAGCACCGCGTCGGCGCCGCCGCGCTGGATGCCCTCGGCCAGATGCTCGAGCGTGCCGACGCCGCCCGAGGCGATCACCGGCACCGGCACGGCGTCGCTGACGGCGCGCGTGAGTTCGAGATCAAAGCCGATCCGGGTGCCGTCGCGGTCCATGCTGGTCAGCAAAATTTCGCCTGCACCCAGCCCGGCCATGCGGCGCGCCCACGCCACCGCGTCCAGGCCGGTGTTCTTGCGCCCGCCGTGGGTGTAGACATCCCAGCCTGGGCCGCCAGCGCGACGCTTCGCATCGATGGCCACCACGATGCACTGCGCCCCGTAGCGCTGCGACGCCTCGCGAATCACCTCCGGCTCGGCAATCGCCGCCGAATTGAAGCTGACCTTGTCGGCCCCGGCGTTGAGCAGCCGCCGCACGTCTTCGACCGTGCGCACGCCACCGCCCACGGTGAGGGGAATGAACACCTGCGAGGCCACCGCCTCGATGATCGGCAGGATCAGGTCGCGGCCGTCGGAGGTGGCGGTGATGTCCAGGAAAGTCAGCTCGTCGGCGCCCTGCTCGTTGTAGCGCGCGGCGATCTCGACCGGGTCACCGGCATCGCGCAGCTCGACGAAGTTGACGCCCTTGACGACGCGCCCGCCGGTGACGTCGAGGCAGGCAATGATGCGTTTGGCGAGCACGGCGTCGTGCGTTCAGTGCCCGCAGGACCGCCCCAAGGGCGCTGAGCACCCCCTCGGGGGGCAGCGAACGAAGCGAGCGCGGGAGCTCATCTCAGGCCGTGCCATTGAGTGCGTCGGCCCGCGCCTGACCGGCGGCGAAATCGAGGTCGCCGGTGTAGATGGCGCGCCCGCAGATCACGCCCTTGATGCCATCGCCTTCGACCGCACAGAGCTGCTCGATGTCGGGCAGCCCGGCCAGGCCACCGGAGGCGATGACCGGGATGCTCAGCGCCTGCGCCAGCTTCACGGTGGCGTCGATGTTGATGCCCGAGAGCATGCCGTCACGACCGATGTCGGTGTAGACCACGGCTTCGACGCCGTAGCCCTCGAACTTCATGGCCAGGTCGATCACCTCGTGGCCGGTGAGCTTGCTCCAGCCGTCGGTGGCGACCTTGCCGTCCTTGGCGTCCAGGCCGACGATGATGTGGCCGCCGAAGGCAGTGCAGGCGTCGCGCAGGAAGCCCGGGTTCTTGACCGCCGCCGTGCCGATGATCACCCACGACAGACCGTCGTCGAGGTAGCGCTCGATGGTGTCGAGATCGCGGATGCCGCCGCCGAGCTGCACCGGAATTTCGTCGCCCACCTCGGCCAGGATGGCCTTGATGGCGGCTTCGTTCACCGGCCTGCCGGCGAAGGCGCCGTTGAGGTCAACCAGGTGCAGGCGGCGCGCCCCGGCGTCTAGCCAGCGTCGCGCCATGGCGGCCGGGTCTTCGCTGAAGGTGGTGGAGGCATTCATGTCGCCTTGTTTAAGGCGCACACAACGACCGTCTTTCAGGTCGATCGCGGGGATCAGCAGCATGGCTCGGAGCGGCAAGGAGTCAGGGGCGCCAGTCGAGGAAATTGCGGTACAGACGCAGGCCCTGCGCAGCACTTTTCTCGGGGTGGAACTGGGTGGCGAAAATATTATCGCGTGCCACGGCGCTGGTAAAGCGCGCGCCGTAGTCGGTGACGCCGACGCTGTGGGCCGGCTCGGCTGGATCGGCGTAGAAGCTGTGAACGAAGTAGAACCAGCTGGCGTCGGCCACGCCGGCCCAGAGCGGGTGCGTGCGCATCTGTTCGACCTGGTTCCAGCCCATCTGCGGCACCTTGTAGCGGCTGCCGTCGGGCTGCAGTTGCCCGTCGAGCCGAAAGCGTCGCACGCGCCCGGCAATGAGCCCGAGCCCGGGTGTGTCCTGCTCTTCACTGTGCTCGAGCAGCATCTGCATGCCCACGCACACGCCCATCAGCGGTTTGCTTGCCGCGGCCTCGAGCACGCTGGCGAGCAGCTCGCCGCCATGCGCCTGGCGCAGCTCGCGCATGCAGTCGCGCATGGCGCCCTGGCCGGGCAGCACCACGCGCTCGGCGGCCCGCACGAGCGCCGGGTCGGCGGTGACGGCCACCGTGACATCGGCGCCCGACTTGGACGCCTCGCGCGCGGCGTGCAGCACCGCCTGCGACACCGAGCGCAGGTTGCCCATGCCGTAGTCGACGACGGCCACCGTTCTCATGGTCTTACAAGGAGCCCTTGGTCGAAGGGATCACGCCGGCCATGCGCGCGTCGCGCTCGAGCGCCATGCGCAGCGCGCGCGCAAACGCCTTGAACACCGTCTCGCACTGGTGGTGGGCGTTGTCGCCGAACAGATTGTCGATGTGCAGGGTGACGCCCGCATGGTTGACGAAACCTTGAAAGAATTCGTAGACCAGTTGCGTGTCGAGCGCCCCGATCATGCCGGCCTTGAAGGGCACGCGCATGTGCAGGCCCGGCCGGCCAGAGAAGTCAACCACGACGCGCGAGAGCGCCTCGTCGAGCGGCACGTAGGCGTGGCCGTAGCGGCGAATGCCTTTTTTGTCGCCCACCGCCTTGGCGAACGCCTGGCCGACGGTGATGCCGACATCCTCGACCGTGTGGTGGCCGTCGATGTGCAGGTCGCCCAGCGCCTCGATCTCGAGGTCGACAAGGCCATGGCGCGCCAGCTGGTCGAGCATGTGGTCAAAGAAGCCGATACCGGTGGCGAGCTTGGCGACGCCGGTGCCGTCGAGGTTGATGCGCACGCGGATTTGCGTCTCCGCGGTGTCACGGCGGACTTCGGCAATGCGGTCGGTGTCGCCGCTGTCTTTGCCGCTGTTTTCGCTCATGTTCTCGCTCATTTCAGGCTCGCTTTCAGTGCGGCGATCATCTGGTCGTTTTCCTCGGGCAGGCCCACGGTCAGGCGCAGGCAGTTGGCCAGCAGCGGGTGCGCCTTGGAGCGGTCTTTCACCAGCACGCCGCGGCGCTTCATGCCCTCGAACACGGCGGGCGCATCGGCGACGCGCACCAGGATCATGTTGGCATCGCTTGGAAACGGCGTCACGCCGGGCAGCGCGCGCAATGCGTGCTGCAGGCGCTCACGCTCGGCGCGGATGACGGTCGCCTGGCGTGCGTACTCGTCCTCGTGTTCGAGCGCGAACAACGCCGCTTCGCAATTGAGCACGCTGATGTTGAACGGCGGACGCAGCTTGTCGATCTGCGAAACCAGCGCGCTGCGGCCCATCAGGTAACCGATGCGCACGCCCGCGAGGCCGAACTTGCTCATCGTGCGCATCAACAGCACTTTTTCGTGGCGCACCAGGCGCGCCATCGAATCGCGCGAGGCAAAAGGCTGGTAGGCCTCGTCGATCACCACCAGGCCGGGCGCGGCTTCGATGACGCGGTCGATGGTGACGTCGTTCCACAGGTTCGCGGTCGGGTTGTTCGGGTAGGCGATATAGATCAAGGCCGGCCGCTGCGCTTGCACCGCCGCCAGCATCGCGTCGGCATCGAGTTCGAAGTCGGCCGTCGTCGGCACGCCGACGAAGCGCAAGCCGTGCAGGCGCGCCGACAGCTCGTAAATCTCGAAGCCAGGCACCGGGGCAAGGATCGTCGCGCCGGGCCGGTTGCACGCCATGGCGAGCATGGTGATCAATTCGTCCGAGCCGTTGCCCAAGGTCATGCTGCAGCCCGGGGGCATGCAGGCATGACGGGCCAGCGCGGTGCGCAACACGTCGGTGCGTTCGGCCGGGTAACGATTGAGCGCCACCTCCGCCAGCCGTTCGCCCAGCGCCCGCCGCAGCGCAGCGGGCAGGCGAAACGGGTTCTCCATCACGTCGAGCTTGACCAGTCCGGCGCTCGGCTGCACCACGTAGCCGTGCAGCGCCTGCAGGTCGGCTCGAAGCACCGCGGCGAGTGCGGACGACACGGCAGGCGCGGCCCCAGGAGAAGGCAAGGTCATTGCGGGGCCGGCGCTCATGGCTTGCTCTGGAGCCGCATCTCGGCGGCCCGCGCATGCGCCTGTAAGCCTTCACCATAAGCCAGCTCCGCGGCGATCACGCCCAGGGTCTGCGCGCCCGACCGGCTCACTTCTATGACGCTCGAACGCTTTTGAAAATCATAGACGCCCAGCGGCGAGGAAAAGCGCGCCGTGCCCGAGGTCGGCAGCACATGGTTGGGCCCGGCGCAGTAGTCGCCCAGCGACTCACTGGTGTAAGCGCCGAGGAAGAGGGCTCCAGCGTGGCGCAGCAGTGGCTCCCAGCGATGCGGATCGTTGGAGCTCACCTCCAGGTGCTCGGGCGCGATGCGGTTGCTGAGCTCGCAGGCCTCTTCCATCGAGCGCGTGTGGATCAGCGCACCGCGGCCTTCGAGCGAGGCGCGGATGATGGCCGCACGCGGCATGCCGGGCAGCAGCCGCTCGATCGCCGAGCGCACGCGCTCGATGTAGCCGGCGTCGGGGCACAAAAGGATGCTCTGCGCCAGCTCGTCGTGCTCGGCCTGGCTGAACAGGTCCATGGCCACCCAGTCGGGCGGCGTGGAGCCGTCGGCCAGCACCAAGATCTCGCTCGGCCCGGCGATCATGTCGATGCCGACCGTGCCGAACACGTGCTTCTTCGCGCTGGCCACATAGGCATTGCCGGGCCCGGTGATCTTGTCGACCTTGGGCACCGTGGCGGTGCCGTAGGCCAGCGCGCCGATGGCTTGCGCGCCGCCGATCGTGAAGGCCCGCGCGACGCCGGCCACGTGCGCCGCCGCCAGCACGAGCGGGTTGCGTTCGCCGCGCAAGACATTGGACGTGCCGTCCTTGCGCACTGGCGTGGGCACCACCATCACGATCTCGGGCACGCCGGCCACCTGTGCCGGCACCGCATTCATGAGCAGGCTCGACGGATACGCGGCCTTGCCGCCCGGCACATAGATGCCCACGCGGTCGAGCGGTGTGACCTTCTGGCCGAGCAGGCTGCCGTCTTCGTCGCGGTAGCTCCAGCTCTTGCCGCAGGACTCGAGCTGGCGCTCATGGAAGCCGCGAATGCGCCGCGCGGCCTGCTGCAAGGCGTTGCGCTGTGCGGGCGAAATAAGCTCGTAGGCCGCCGCGAAATCGTCGGCCGTCAACTCGAGCGAAGCCATCGACTCGGCCTCGATGCCGTCAAAGCGCGCCGTGTACTCGAGCACCGCCGCATCGCCGCGCTGGCGCACCTCGGCCAGGATGGCGGCCACGCGCTGCTCGATCGCGTCGTCGGTGGCTGCCGACCAGTGCAGCACGCGCTGGAACTCGGCCTCGAAGCCCGGCTCGCTGGTGGCAAGTTGCCGTATCGCGACGCTCATGGGATCAAGCCTTCGGACAGGCCAACGCAAACGCGTCGATCAGCCGCCGGATCGGCTCGCGCGCGAGCTTGAGCGCGGCCTGGTTGACGACCAGCCGTGCCGAGATGTCCATGATTCGCTCCACCTCCCGCAAATGGTTTGCCGCCAGCGTGCTGCCGCTGGACACCAAGTCGACGATGGCGTCGGCCAGACCGGTGAGCGGCGCCAGCTCCATCGAGCCGTAGAGCTTGATGATGTCGACGTGGACGCCCTTGTCGGCGAAATGGTCGCGCGCCACGCTCACGTACTTGGTGGCCACGCGGATGCGCGAGCCTTGCTTGACGGCCGCCGCGTAATCGAAATCGTCGCGCACCGCCACGCTCATGCGGCACCTGGCGATGCGCAGATCGAGCGGCTGGTACAGGCCCTGGCCGCCATGCTCGAGCAAGACGTCCAGGCCGGCAACGCCGAGGTCTGCGCCGCCGTACTGCACGTAGGTGGGAACGTCGGAGGCACGCACCAGCACCACGCGCACGTCGGGCCGCGAGGTCGCGAGGATGAGCTTGCGCGAGGACTCCGGGTCTTCGGCGATGCGGATGCCCGCCGCCGCCAGCAGCGGCAGCGCCTCGTCGAAGATGCGACCCTTGGAGAGGGCGAGGGTGATCATGTGCGGGCCTTTCGACGGGCCACCCCAAGGCAGACCCAGTCCCCTCGGGGGGCAGCGAACAAGCTGAGCACGGGGGCGGTCATTTCGTTCTCTCGATGTCGGCACCAACGGCGCGCAGCTTCGCTTCCATCTGGTCGTAGCCGCGGTCGAGGTGGTAGATACGGTCGACCCGCGTCTCGCCCTCGGCCACCAGGCCGGCGATCACCAGGCTGGCCGAGGCGCGCAGGTCGGTGGCCATCACCGTCGCACCCGATAGCCGCGGCACGCCGGTCACCACCGCCGTGTGACCGTCGACCTCGATCTTCGCGCCCAGGCGCACCAGTTCGTTGACGTGCATGAAGCGGTTCTCGAAGATCGTCTCGGTGATGACCGACGTGCCCTCGGCGATGCAGTCGAGCACCATGAACTGCGCCTGCATGTCGGTCGGGAAGGCCGGGTACTCGCTGGTGCGAAAGCCGACCGCCGCGAGACGACCCTCGGAGCGCACGCGAATCCAGTCGGCGCCCGTCTCTACCCGTACGCCGGCCTCGCGCAGCTTGTCGATCACGGCGTCGAGGTGATCGCCTCGCGCGTGCCTGAGCAGCAACTCGCCGCCCGCCGCCGCGGCGGCGCACAGGAAGGTGCCGGCCTCGATGCGATCGGGCACGATCGTGTGCCCGCCGCTCGGCGCATGCAGCCGCTCCACGCCCTGGATGCGGATGCGACTGGTGCCCTGCCCTTCGATGCGCGCGCCCATCGCCACCAGCATGTCGGCCAGGTCGCGCACCTCGGGCTCCTGCGCGGCGTTCTCCAGCACCGTCTCGCCGTCGGCCAGGGTGGCGGCCATCAACAGGTTTTCGGTGCCGGTCACGGTCACCATGTCGGTGGCGATGCGGGCGCCGCGCAAGCGCGCGGCCTTGGCCAGGATGTAGCCGTGCTCGACGCTGATCTCGGCGCCCATCGCCTGCAGTCCCTTGATGTGCTGGTCGATCGGGCGCGAGCCGATCGCGCAGCCGCCGGGCAGCGACACCCGGGCCTGGCCGAAGCGCGCCAGCAGCGGCCCGAGCACCAGGATCGAGGCTCGCATCGTCTTGACCAGCTCGTACGGCGCCTCCAGTTGGGTGAGGCGCGCCGCGTCGACGGTCACGACATCGGGGCGCGTATGGCTGCGCTCGGCGTTCGCGCCCATGTTGCGCAGCAAGCTGAGGACGGTCGTCACGTCCTGCAATCGCGGCACGTTGGCAAGCGTCACCGGCTCTTCTGTCAGCAAGGCGGCGCACAGCTCGGGCAGCGCCGCGTTCTTGGCGCCCGAGATCGCCACTTCGCCCTGCAAGGGGCGGCCGCCGCGAATGATGAGTTTGTCCAT
>NZ_JANMWL010000089.1:0-9408 GCF_031393925.1 Methylibium sp.
CGCACGCTGCTCGCGCTGCCGCCCACGGTGAACCTGGCCACGGCCAGCGCGCAAACTCAATCGCCCGGCACGCCGCTGCTGGTGGTGCGCCGCCTCGACATTCCCGAGCACCTGCAGTCGCGCCGCGTACGCTTTCGCGCCGACGCCAGCACGCTCGGCGAATGGCCCGATGCGGTGTGGGCCGAGCGCATCGAGGTGGCGATGACACGCGAGTTCGTCGCCGCGCTGCGCCCTCGCCTGCCGGGCTATCTGCTGTGCGAAGCGAGCTGTGCCGAACGGCTGCCGGCGCTGGCGCTGGCCGTCGAGCTGCAGCCGCTCGACTACCTGCGTGCCACCCGCCGCCTGCAGGCCCATGCGCGCGTCACCCTCGCCACCACCGGCGCCGACGCGCGTCCGCTCGGCACCACCGAGCTGAACTTCGATCTGCCCGCCTCGGCCGACACGCCGCAGGCGCAGGCCGAAGCGATCAGCGAGTTGCTGCGACAGCTCGCTACCGCGGTAGCGCCGTTGTTGCCGAGCGCCGTCCGCTGATAGACGCGCCGCGCGGGGGTGCCTCACGCGGCGCATATCGTCGACGCGACGCGATCGGTCGCACCTGGCGTGCAGCGACACCCTGGCGCTGCCTGGCAATCCGGGCGTGGTGCGGCCGGGCCACTGCATGCTGTTCGCGCTCGACGCGCGGCGGCTCGTCAACCCGGGGCCGAAGCGCAGCGTCAGCGGATCACCGGCTCAGCTAACGCTCACCGCGACCACGCTCAGCGGCAAGCTCGTCTGGGGCAGCAGCGGCCTGCCGCCCGGCCTGCAGATCAACGTCACCAGCGGCGTGACCAGCGGACCCCCACCACCGCCGGACGCTATGCGGTCACGTTGACCGTCGGCAATGGTGTCGGCACGAGCAGCACGCGCGTGCCGTGGCAGGTCGGTGCCGCGCAGGCGTCGGCGCTGAAGGCGCGTCGCTCACCGTGAAGCGCGGTGCGGCCGTCAGTTCGCACGCCGCAGCGCAGCGCGCAACTGCTCGCCCAGTTCTGGCCGGGCGGCGAACGGGTCGCTCGGGTTGCGCGACTGCAGCACGTCCTCGAGCCGCGTCTGCACGCCGGCCAGGGCCCTGGGGTGGCTGAAGACGTAGAAGCGCCCCTCGCGGACGGCGTCGAACACGCGCTGCACGACCTCTTGGGCGCTGACCTTGCCGGCGCTCACGGCCTTGTCCATCATCGCCTTGGCGACCTGCTGGCTGCGCGTGGGCTCCTGTGCGCACGCTTCGCCGGGGCGGTTGCGCTCGCTCCGGCCGATGCCGGTGGGCACGAAGAACGGGCACAGCACCGAGGCGCCGATCTGGTCGGTGACCAGACGCAAGTCCTGGTAGAGCGTTTCGCTCAGCGCCACGACGGCGTGCTTGGTGACGTTGTAGACGCCCATGTTGGGCGCATTGACCAGGCCGGCCATCGAGGCGGTGTTGACGATATGACCCCGGTAGCCGGGGTCGGCTGCGGCCGCCGCCAGCATCATCGGCGTGAACACGCGCACCCCATGCGCCACGCCCATGAGGTTGACGCCGACCAGCCATTCCCAATCGGCCAGCGTGTGCTCCCAGATCAGGCCGCCGACCGCGATGCCGGCGTTGTTGAAGACGAAATGCGGTGCGCCGAAGCGCGCCTGGGTGGCGTCGGCCAGCGCCTGGACCTCGGCGGCCTTGGACACGTCGAGCGCAAACGCCAGCACCGGCGCGCCGCGCGCCGCCACCTCGGCGGCGGCGCGCTCCAGGGCGCCTGCCTGCACGTCCGCCATCACCACGTTCATGCCCTCGCGCGCGGCGACGTGCGAAGCCTCTAGGCCAAAGCCCGAGGCCGCACCGGTGATGACCGCCGTGCGCCCGGCCAGGCTTTCGATCATGTGCCAGCGCCCCGCGTGATCCGAAAGCCCAGACGCGGGAAATGCACATGCACCAGGCCCGCGCGGTCGTCGCGGCGCTCGAGCGTGACGCGCTCGCGCGTGAGGCCGACCAGGCGGCCCGTCACCGGGTCCTGGCCGTAGTCGGTGGCCGACACCGTGACCTGCTCGCCAGCATCGAAGCCCAGCCCGAACTCGACGCGCGACGGTGCATGGCCTTTTGCCGAGGCGGCGACGGCCAGCGCTTCGCCGGAGCCGAGTTCACGGGGATGCCCTTGCCCGATGGCCAGCACGCGCGCGTGCCAGGCCAGCAGGCGGGGATAGGCGTCGAGGATCGCGACCACCGGCGGCGCGCTCTTGACGAACCAGATGCAGTGCGCGACCGAAAAGTCGGCGATGCTGACTTGCGTGCCACCCAGGAAGGCGCGGCCATCGGCGAGCCGCTGCTCGAGCCAGCCCAGGTGGGTGTGCAACTGCGCGGTCGCATCGGTGACGGTGGGCCAGTGCAGGCCGCTGGTGAGCGCCGCCCGGTCCTCGCCAAACGCCTTGATCACCTCGGAGGGTGCGCCCGCAAAGATCGCGGCAAGACCGGCCGGCTGGATGGTGTAGGGCACCACGGTCCAGAACAGCGTGGTGTCGGCCCATTGCGCCATCAACTGTGCCGCTCCGGCGGACTCGGCCGGGTGGATTGAAGGCTCGGGCGCGCGCTGCTCGAGCACGCTGGCGATCAGCGCGCTGTCGCAATAGATGTCGGCTCCCACCTGCAGCACCGGCGTCTTGCGGTAGCCGCCGGTCAGTGGCAGCAGGTCCGGCTTGGGCATCATCACGGGGATGATCACGCTGCGCCACTCGAGCCGCTTGTGGCCCAGGATCAGCCGCGTCTTCTCGGAAAACGGCGATTGCGGATAGTGGTGGAGGATCAGTTCACTGCTGTCGTTGCTCATGTTGTCTCCGTCATGGATGGGCGCCGTGCGACTCGCGCCGGGCTCGGCGCGAAGATGCGGTGCAGGGTGTCGGACAGGTCGCGCACTTCGGCGCGGTCAAGCGCGCCCTTGTCGGCCAGCAGCCGGTGAAGGCGCGGCAGATGGTAGTGCGGCACGGCCGGGTAGAGATGGTGTTCGAGGTGATGGTTGACGTGGTGCGGGAACAGCAGCGCGCGGCCGGCGAGGTTGAGCAGCGTGTCCCCCAGCCGCCCACTCCTGGCGCGGCCCGTGAGGTTGCTGCGCGCCGCCGTCAGTGGCGAGCCGAGGTCGGTGACGGCGCCGTGCTCGCAAATCGCGCGCAGCCGCAGGATCGGCTGCAGCACGGTCAGGAGCGGCAGCAGCCACAGCACGGCGTACTGCGCCAGGCCGCGCCAGCCACCCAGCGCCAGGCAGGCGAGCGGCAAGGCGAGCTGCGCGGCGATGACCCAGAGGCGATCGATGCGCGCCGCGTGGCGCAGCCCGGCCGAGGTGTCGTTCAGCAGTTTGTGCGAGCGCCCGCTGCCGTCGTCGTCCTGGATCGCCGGGGCGCCGAAGAAGTAGGCGTAGGTCTTCCAGGCGTTCCAGCCGGCCACGTCCTGCGCCAGCTTGTTCCAGAGGTAGGCGACGCCGCGCGGGTAGCCGCCATGGATGGCGGTGTCGGGGTCTTCGGGGCCGTAGAGATGGTTATGGTGCAGGCGGTGGATGACGCGGTAGGTACACATCGAGATGCCGCCCGCCATGCCGATGGCGCGGCCAAGCACGTCATTGCAGCCGCGGTGGCCGAGCAGCCGGTAGTGCGCCGCCTCGTGGGCCAGGATGAAAAAAGCGTGGTGCTGCACGCCCAGCACCAGCAAGCTCACCAGCACCCAGGGGCTGGGCCAGAGCGCGAGGCCGATGGCGATGGCCGCCGAGCTGACGCCCACGGTGAGCGCCACAGCGGCCAGCGAGCGGGCGTCGCTCAGTTGCGTGAGTGGCGACAACTCTTCGGCGCTGAGCACGCGACGCGCGGCGGCATTGCCCTGCCCGGCGCGCGTCGTCGCGGGCGCAGCGGGCGCGCCCGGCAGCGGCCGCAGATCGTCGCGGAATTCCTCACCAACGTCAGGCGACGCGGTGCGGCTCATCGTGGGCTCCTGCTCGACGTTCTTCATCACCGGCCTCGGCTTCATTGCAGCAGGCGCGAGGCCAGCGGTGAACTGAGCAAGATGAACCCGACCACGTTGAGCGTGACGCTGATCCAGAACGTCGAACGAAACTGCGTCTTGCTCGACTTGTGGCGAAGCAATTGCTGTGCGGCGATGGCGCCCGGCCAGCCGCCCGCCAGACCCAGGGTGAGGAGCGTGCCTTCCGAAACCCGCCAGCGCCCCGCCACCGCCGCCGCCTTGTCGAGCGCATAGGCAGCGAAGCAAATGCCGCTGACGGCCACGTACAGACCGGCCACCCAGCCGGGAACACGCCAGAGCGCGTCGACGAACAGGTAGACGGAGCCGAACGCGGGGATGGCGTAGTAGCTCGCGGCGCCCCACTGTGCAGGTGAGGCGTCGCGCCGTTGCCGAGCAGGCGGACCCGCACTCCCGGGCTGGACCTGCGTTGCACGCTTCCTGCCTTTCGGATCGACCTCGATTTCGAAGGAGACCGCCTGGCCCACGCAAGGCCTCGGCGCAGTAGCCCCGAAGGCCTTGATATGCACGAAGACCGTCTCGCCGCCCTGCGCCGGTTCGATGAAGCCGAACCCGCGCCCGTCG
This sequence comes from Methylibium sp., assembly GCF_031393925.1. Classification (GTDB taxonomy): domain Bacteria; phylum Pseudomonadota; class Gammaproteobacteria; order Burkholderiales; family Burkholderiaceae_C; genus Methylibium. The sequence continues at coordinate 4,592 of NZ_JANMWL010000089.1, forward strand.
TTCCATGATTTGAGCGTGCCTTCGAATCGCATGATGGGTCGACCCGATCGACTCAGACCAGCTTGACGAGCTGCTTGCCGAAGTTGCGCCCCTTGAGCAGCCCCATGAAGGCCTCGGGCGCGCTTGCCAGACCTTGGGCCACCGTTTCGCGGTACTTCAGCTTGCCGCTGGCGACCATCGAGCCGAGTTCCTGCAGTGCGGCCGGCCACAAATCCAGGCGGTCGGTGACGATGAAGCCCTGGAGTTTGAGGCGGTTGACGAGGATCAGCGTCGGGTGAAGCATCGGTATCGGCTCGCCGTTGTAGCCCGAGATCATTCCGCACACCGCGATGCGCGCGAAGGTGTTCGAGTGCAGCAAGACCGCGTCGAGGGTCATGCCACCGACATTCTCGAAGTAGCCGTCGATGCCGCCCGGGCAGGCCGACTTCAGTGCGCCGCCAAGCGACTCGAGATCCTTGTGCAGCTTGTAGTCGATGCAAGCATCGAAGCCGAGTTCGCGGGTCACGTAGGCACACTTCTCGGGGCCACCGGCCAGGCCGACCACGCGTGCGCCGCGCGTCTTGGCGAGCTGCCCGAACGCACCGCCCACCGCGCCACTGGCCGCGCTCACCACCACCGTTTCGCCCGCCTTGGGAGCGATGATCTGCGTGAGGCCTTGCCAGGCCGTGACACCGGGCATGCCCACGGCGCCGAGGTAAGCCGCGAGCGGTATGTGCGTCGTGTCGACCTTTTGCAGCGTGGCGACCTGGCTCGCGCCGACAAGCTGGTACTCCTGCCAGCCGCCCATGCCGACGACCTTGTCACCCACCGCGAAGCCGGCGTTGCGCGAGGCGACCACTTCACCGACGGAGCCGCCGCCCATCACTTCGCCCAGCGCCTGCGGCTCGATGTAGCTCTTGCCCTCGTTCATGCGCCCGCGCATGTAGGGGTCCAGCGAGAGGTAGTGGTGGCGCACCAGCACCTCGCCATCGGCGGGTTCGCCCACCGGCGTCTGAACGAGCCTGAAATTGCTCGCGGTGGGTTCGCCCGCAGGGCGGGAGGCGAGCAGGATTTGCTGGTTCATCGTGGTCATGGGGTTTCCTCGTTTTAATCCGATCCGCTGTCGCCCGGCCGTCGTTGCAGCGGCAGGACATCGCGGCCGCGGGGCAGCGCGCGCAGGTATTTGAATGTAGCGGTCGCATGGGCGCACAGCGCGCCGTCCGCGGCGAACACGCTGCCTTCGCAAAAGGCCAGGGTCGCGCTGCGGTGCAGCAACTTGCCGCGCCCCGTGAGCCGACCCTCGCCGGGGCGCATAAAGCTGGTCTTCATTTCGATCGTAACCACGCCGGGCCCGAGATCGGCCGCGCCGGTGTCGGTATCGGTGTCTTCGCTGCGCGCCGGACCGAGGGAAACGCCGACGCTGCGCGCCGGACTCACGGAAACGCCGACGCTGCGCGCCGGACTCGCAGAAACGCCGACGCTGCGCGCGGCGTGGGCCATCACCGCGTCGAGCAAGGTCATCGTGAGCCCGCCGTGCGCCACCTTGAACGAGTTGCACAGGCCCTCGCTGAGCGTCACCGCAATCTCGGCCTCGCCCTCACCCATGCGCAGCAGCTCGAAGCCAAGCTGCTCGACGAAGGGAATGCGGACCGGAAAGCGCATGGCGGGCCCGGCGTTCAGCCCTTGGGCCGCCCCAAGAGGGCCGAGCGCCCCAGGGGCCACGAAGTGGCCCTCGCCGGGCCATGGGGGCAACACCGCAGGTGCGTGGCGGTCGTCATCTCAAAGGCCGATCATGGCGCTGACGCCGCCATCGACCGGCAGCGTCTGCCCGGTGATGTGCTTGCCGGCGTCCGACGCGAACAGCAGCACGGCGCCCTTGAGGTCTTCGTCGTCGCCAATGCGCCCGAGCGGCGCATGCGAGGCCATGGTCTGCTCGCCCATCCTGGCGATCAGTCCCTGGGTCATCTTGCTCGGGAAGAAACCGGGCGCGATCGCGTTGACGTTGATGCCATGCACGCCCCACTCGCCGGCCAGCTGGCGCGTCATGTTGATGACCGCGGCCTTGCTGGTGTTGTAGGCCACGGTCTGCAGGCTGTTCAGGTGGCCGCCGAGTCCCGCGATGGAAGCGATGTTGATGATGCGGCCGCGCTTGCGCTCGATCATCGAGCGCTTGGCGATCGCCTGGCTGAGCAGGAAGACCGCGCGCACGTTCAAGTTCATGACCTTGTCCCAGGCGTCGAGCGGGTGGTCTTCGGCGGGCGCACCCCAGCTCGCGCCGGCGTTGTTGACGAGGATGTCGACATGGCCCAGCCGCTGCAGCGCTTCGTCGGCCAAGCGCAGCACCTCGGCCGGCTGGCTGGCGTCGGCGGCAATCCACTGCGCGTCGATGCCGCGCTTTGACAACTGCGCTGCGGCCTCCTCCAGGTCGGCGGCCTTGCGCGAGCTGAGCAGCACTTTCGCACCGGCCTCGCCGAGCGCCTCTGCGATCTGCAGGCCCAGGCCGCGCGAGCCGCCGGTGACGAGCGCGGTGCGGCCCGTGAGGTCGAACAATTGCTGGACAGTGCGGCTCATGCAGGTCTTTCTCTGAAAGGTGTCAACGGTCTAACCACTCGAAGAACGCCGCGTTGCCGGGCTGGCGGCCGAGAAAGCGCGTCACCAATTCGTTGGCGTCGATCTGCCCGCCGTTGGCCAGCACGATGCTGCGATAGCGCTGCCCGGTGGTGCCGTTCAGGTGGTCGGCGGCGAACGCGGTGTGCAGATCGTGCGCGGTCGCCAGGCTCCACAGGTAGGCGTAATAACCGGCCGAGTAGCCACCGGCGATGTGCGAGAAAGCGGCCGGGAACAGGCTGCCCTTTTCGTAGCCGAGCGGCGTGGCGCCCTCCAGCCGTGCCCACAGCGCCAGTGGCTCGGGCGCGCTGGCGGCGTAGAGCGCGAGGTCGTAGCTGGCATAGAGATGCTGGCGCGCGAACAGCAGGCCCTTGGCGAAGCTGCGCGACGCGGTGGCGCGCTCGAGCAGATCGGCCGGCACCGGCTCGCAGGCGGCACAGACTTGGCTGAACAGGGCCAGCACCTTGGCGTCGTAGACCCATTCCTGGAGCATCTGCGACGGCGCCTCGACGAAGTCGAGCTTCACGTTGGTGCCGGCCTGGGTGGCGTAGCGGGTGTTGGAGAGCGCGACGTGCAGCGCGTGGCCGAACTCGTGCAGCATCGTCTCGAGTTCGGCCAAGGTCAGCCCCTCGCGGTTGAAGTTGGTGACGAGTGCGGCGATCGGCAGGCGCTGGTCCAAGGTCGACGAGCCGCGCACCGACCACACCGCCGCATGGCCGAATTTGTCGGCGCGCGGATACAGGTCGAGGTAGAGCGTGGCGAGAGCGCGCTGGTCGCCGAGGTCGAACACCTCGTAGGCCTTCGCGTCCGCGTGCCACAGGGTCTGCTGCAGCGGCCTGAAGCCGACGTTGAACAGCCGCCCCGACAGCGCGAACACGAAGTCGACGCTGGCCTCGGTCGGGAAGTGGCGGCGAAAGCTTTCCTGGTCGAGCGCGAAACGCTCGCGTTTGACGCGCTCGACGTAGTAGCCGGTGTCCCAGCGTTTAAGCGGGGTGGCTTGCAGCGGCTGCTTCAGGTCGGCCGCCTTGGCGGCGCGCAGGTCGGCCAGGTCGCGCTGCTCACGCTGGTCGACCACGGCCTTCACTTCGCCGAGAAATCCCTGCACGCGCTCGACGCTTTGCGCCATGCGGTGGCGCACCGCGAACTCGGCGTAGCTCGCCAGGCCGAACAGGCGTGCGTATTCGCGACGCTGGGCGCCGAGCCGCGCCAGCAGCTTCAAATTGGCTTGGCCGCCGCGCGCCTGGAAGGCCCGCCACATGCGCTCGCGCGTCTGCGGATTGCGTGCGTTGTCGAGCACCGGCAGCACGCTCGGGTACGCGAGGCCGAGCAGACGCCGGCCCTGGGCGTCGCGCGGCGCCTTGCTCCACACGTTGACGGGCACGCCATCGAGTTCGGCTTCGGTGAAGGCCACCGTGGTGGCGATCTCGCGCACACGGCGGTCGAAGTCTTGCGAGAGTTTGCTGATCTGGTTGTTGAGCGCCTGGGCGCGCTGGCGCCTGGCTGGCGTCAGCGCTACGCCGGAGTCCTCGAAGCTGTCGAGCAGGCCGCGCTGCATCTGCGCATCGATGGCGTCAGTCGGCTGCGCGGACTTGATGCGCGCGTAGATCTTCGCGTCCTGATAGAACTGGCTGGAGAAGGCCTGCAAGCGCAGCTCGCAGGCCTCGGCCGCGTCGCGCAGCGGCTTGCTCGGGTGAACATTGGCCAGCAGCGACAAGGGCGCAATCGTGTCTTCGGTGCGCTGCGTCAGGCGGTCCAAGCCGACCAGCACGTCAATGCCGCCGGCACCGCCGCGCGCAAGCTCGGGGGCGCCGAGGCTGCGCTGATGGCCCGCCAGATCGCGCAGCAGCGTGTCGCACGCCGCCTTGACCGCGGGTGCCTGCGCGTAGCTCGCAAACACATTGAGCGTCTCGGCCCGGGCGTGCAGCGGCGTGATGAGCCCGGCCAGTGCCGCCAGGCAAAGCGTGCAAATCGAAGCTCGGATCATGGTCATCCGAAGGATAGGAAGGCGTGTTTCGGCGTGACTCGCGCCGCGCCAGGACACGACCGGCCGCGGCTGCGTCATGGCGGCGGCTCCTCGCCGCGTTCGGCGCGCAGGCGCGAGCGCAACCAGATCAGCAGCAGCCCGACCAGCACGGCCAGACCCCCTGCGACCGCCATGCCTTGGCCGAGCGCCGCGTCGCGCCCGATGATCCACACGCCCAGCATGCCCAGGGCCATGCCGCCGTAGATCA
>NZ_JANMWL010000129.1:0-16319 GCF_031393925.1 Methylibium sp.
ATGCTGACCCACTTGCGCAGCAGATAGGCCTGCTCGTTGTTGTGCTTGGAGGAGCCCACGATGAACACCGAATCGGGGCCGCTCTGCTTCTTGAGCTCGAGCATCTTGGCGCTGATTTCGTCGAGCGCCTGGTCCCAGCCGATGCGCACGTACTTGCCACCCACCAACTTCATCGGGTACTTGAGGCGGTACTCGCCGTGGCCGTGCTCGCGCAGCGCAGCGCCCTTGGCGCAGTGCGCGCCAAGATTGATGGGCGAGTCGAACACCGGTTCCTGGCGCACCCAGACGCCGTTTTCCACCACCGCGTCGACCGCGCAGCCCACCGAACAGTGGCCGCACACGGTGCGCTTGACCTCGACCTTGCCGGCCTGTCCCTCGGTCTTGGGCGCGTCGGCGGCCCGGGCTTTCCTGACCAGCGTCAGCTGGCCGGCCGCCAGGCCGGCACCGACGCCCAGGCCCGAGCGGCGCAGGAACGAGCGCCGGTCCATGGTCGGAATGACGCGCGAAACGCCGCGCGACAAACTCGACACCAGGTAAGAAACGGGCGAGCCGAGGCCCGCATCAGGCGACTTGCGCGTGAGCAACATACGGCCTCCGGGGCTCAGACTTTGGTGGTTTGGTAGTAGCGCTGGACATGCGCGGTGAGCCGGTAGCCGGCCGCGCCCTGCGGCTTGGCCGCGCCGCCGGTGGCGCCCGCCGTGTCGGCGGCCGCTGCGTTGACACCGGCCAGTTTGCTCGCCACGAGGGCGGCCGCACCGGCAATGCCGGCGCCGATCAACAGGCCGCGACGCGGCACGGCCGGCGCGGCAGGGGATTTGGCGGATTTCATCGGGGGACCTCCAACGACGGGCAACAAAACGTTTGCACTACCTTGCATATCTCTTAATTCAAGCTCGCACTTGGCAGCTCGTCAATGGGGGATGCACTGCAGTCGCGGCGCAGCGCGGAAACTGGTGAGGCAGCACGTGACACGCTAGCCGTCCAGCAGATCGAACGCCTGCTGCTCGACGGCAAAGAAATCGCGCGCAAACAAGGCGACGGTGCGATAGAAATCAGCCTGCGGGTGAGCGGCGACCTGCTCGCACAAGCGCGAGACCCAGTCACCAAGGTGCGCGGCATGAAAACGCTGCTGCGCCACCAGCGAACCGAGCACCGGGTCGTCGCCGGCAATCAGGTAGCGCATCACCTCGCACAGGCTGGCCAGGTGGTCCTCGGTCTCGCCATGACCGTCGGCACGCTCGAGACCGAGCGCGCGCAGGTCGTGGCGCAACTGCACCAGCGGCTTGTCGTTGACCGTACCGGCCAGGTGAAAGGAGCCATAGAGAAAAATCTCCGGCTTGCCTATGCCCTGGAACAGCGCGTCGTACTCGCTGGCCACCGCCTCCCGCGACAGGCGCCGTGCGCTCGCGACGAGTTCGCCGAATGACGCTTCGAGCAGGCCGCCGCGCGTCGGCGCCTCGGTCGGCGCGACGCGCAGTTGCTCGTAGAACTCCGGCGCGGGCGCCACCATGAAGAGCTGCGCCAGCAGGCCGTAGATCTCGGCACGGGCCAGTTCCTCGCGGTCGTCGGGCGGGCTGCTGAACTGCAGGGGCTGGGGCTTCATGGACGAGTTTCCCGTGCGGTCATTCAGAGATCGGTGATCCGCACTTCATTCGGGTTGGTGTGGAGGTCGATGACGCGGCAGTCGCCGCACATCTTGAGCCGCTCGAGCGCCGCGCCCTGAAACATGGAGTGACCGACCAGCTTGCCGAGCATGACTTCGATCGCCTTTTGCGTGCCGAAGGGCTTGCCACACTTGACGCAGGCCCAGGGCTGCATCTCGTGCAACACGCGTGGAAGCTTGCGCGCCTTGCCGGTGTCGGCCAGCCACAGGCGCGGCTCGAGCGCGAGGGCGTTTTCCGGACAGGTCACGACGCACAGGCCGCATTGCACGCAGTTCTTCTCGGTGAACTTGAGCTGCGGTCGCTCGGGGTTGTCGCCCAGCGCACTTTCGGGACAGGCGCCGACGCAGCTCAGGCACATCGTGCAGCGCGACGTATCGATGGCCAGGCTGCCGAACGGCGACGCGGCCGGCAATGCGATCACCTCGCCAGCCGGCCGCAAGGGCGCCTCTGCCAGCAGGTGGTCGATCGCCAGCTCGAGCGTGGCGCGCTTGTCGGCCTGCACCGCAAAGCCGGCCGCATGCGCCACCACCTGGGCCGGCGCCGCGAGCGCCGGGTCGCGCAAGGCGGCGTCGAGCGCGGCCACGTCGCGCGCTTCGATGAGCCGCAGGTGCTGGCCGGCATAACCCAGTCCGGTGAGGATCGCCTGGCCGACCGCCAGCTGGGCCGCGACCGCCTCGCGGTAGGCCGGTGCTTCCTCGTCGGTCATCAGCACCCACACCTGCGAGGCGCCGTGCGCAATCGCCGCGAGCCACAGATCGAGCCCCACCGAGGCGGTGTGCCACAAGTCCACCGGCAGCACCCGCGCCGGCACGCCACGCACCGATTTGTCAATGCGCGCGGCACGCCCGAGCGCGTCGATCAGCTGCGCGCCGGCGCCCTGGCTGTGCAGCAGCAATGCGGCCTCTCCCGCCGACTTCGGGCCGCCGGCCTTGCGGTAGGTGGAGAGCAAGGTGCGCAGGCGCTGGCCCTGGTGAGCGGGCGTGGGTGTCGCATAGGTCAGCGCGCCGCTCGGGCAGACCGTGGTGCAGGCGCCGCAGCCCACGCACAGGTTGGGGTTGACGGCAATGCCGCCCTTGTCGGGCCCGTTCTCGGTGCGCCGGCTGGTGATGGCCTGGGCGGAGCAGACGTCGATGCACGCGGTGCAGCCTTCGCGCTCGTTGCGGCTGTGGGCACAGAGCTTGTGCTTGTAGTTGAAGAACTTGGGCTTCTCGAACTCGCCCACCAGCTCGCGCAGCTTCAGCACCGCCTCGATCACCTGCGCCGGGTTGGCCGCATGAAAATAGCCCTGCGGCGGTTGGTGCAATTCAAGGAGCGGCGAAGCGCCCAGGTCGAGCACGAGGTCGAAGCGCTCGCTCGTTTCGGTGGGGGCGCGCTCGAAGTCGATGGCACCGGCGGCGTCGCACGCCTTCACGCATTCGCGGTGGCTCTTGCAGCGCGCGAGATCGATCTGGTAGCTGAAGTCGATGGCGTTCTCGGGGCAGACCGCAATGCAGGCATTGCAGCGTGTACACAGGTCGAGGTCGATCGGGTTGGTCGACTCCCAGGCCACATCGAAGGCACCCAGCCAGCCCGTCAGGCGCGTCACCCGGCCGCTGTGCTGCGGCAGCATGCGCAGCTGCGCCAGCGTGCCGCCCACGGCGTCGAGCAGCAGCGACACGTCGAGCTTGTCGTGCAGCATCTGCGCGGCCTGCTGGGCGGCGTCGGCCGAGCCGATGATCAGACAGCGGCCCGCCGAGCGGTAGCTCACGCGCGGCACCGGGTCGGACTCGGGCAGTTGCGCGGCGGCGATCAGCGCGGCGATCTTGGGTGTGGCGCTCTTCGCGTCCTTCGACCAGCCGCCGGTTTCGCGGATGTTGACGAAGCGGATCGGCCGCTCCGCAACGCTCGGCGCACCCTCGGTCTCGGTGTTGAGGTCGAGAAACAGGCGCTGCTCCTGCGTGCAGGCGACGAGCAGGTCGTCGCCCGACTTGGCCGCGCGCTGGAATGCGCCGGCCTCGCGGCGGCACAGCAGCGTGTGGACGAACTCGAGGCCCTCAGACGCGCTCGGGCCGAGCGCCGTCTTCAGCGCCGGGCCGTCGAGCGGCATCGTCTGGTTGCAGTTGCAGATCAGGGTCTTCATCGGAGGCATGGGGCACGGCTTCGGCCATGGCGGCCGGGTCTGCGTCCTGGGCTGGGGCTTCAAGGGACAGGGGGGCGGCGGCCTGCTCGAGAGCGGCCGCCTGTTCCACTTCCTCGTCGTCGAACAGACCGAGGAACTTGGACTGGTTCATCTGCCGCAGCATCGCCGCGGGGATGGGTTCGAAGATGCTGTAGTCGTCGATGTAGGTGTCCAGGCCGTCCATCACGTTGAAGTGCGGGTCGGCGAAGAGCTTCTTCAGGGCCGCGCGCTTGACGGTTTCGTCGACGCCACGCGCGACGAAGCGCGAAACCTCGTCGCCCGGCGCCAGTGCAGCGACATCGTCGAGCGTGGGCAGCGGCACCGCAGCCGGCTCGGCGGGCACATCGCCGTGCTCGGGCAGGGTCTCGATTGCGGCCGGCACGGCGGCGGGCAAGGTCGCGCCGGCAGCCCGGGGGCTCGCCGGCACCGCGACGGGCAAGGGTGCCGCCTCGGCGGGCACAAGGGCCTCGGCGCCGCCTTGCTGCTTGCGCCGCGACCAGCGCGAGAAGAAGTTCTCCTCGCTCATCGCCGGTCCTGGGGTCGCTGGAAGGAGGCCGGGCGCTTGCGCTCTTTGGGCTCGGGCCGGTAATGCTCGTCGGTCCAAGCCTGCAGCCAGGCAGCGATGTCGGCGGGCAGCGGCACGTTGTCGATACGCTCCTGCGCGTCGAGCCAGCGCCCTGCCTCGGTGTAGGAGACGCTCACGATCACCGGCGCGGCCCGCGACGGATCTTCATCGTCGATGCGCCACATGACAAACCACACCGGAGCGCCCGACGTGAGGTTGAGGTGGTAGCCCTCGCATTCGTCGCGAAACAGCTCCAGGCGAAAGCCCGGATGGAGCCAGCGCGCGAACTTGCCGTCGTCGCGCAGCAGGCGCGGTTCGCTGCCGTAGGCAGCCTCATGGAGCAGCACCTCGGTGATGCGAAAGCGCCAGTCCTGCCAGCGGTTGGGCCGGGCTTCGCGCTCGATGACCACCGCGACTTCCAGCGCCGGGCGATCGACGGTGCTCATGGGCGCACCCTTCGCGCTGCGCGCGGTCCCGCCGAGCGGGAGCATTCGCGGGAGGGCACGACAGGGCCCCTTCGTGACCCTTGGCGACCCGGCGCGCTCATGTCACGGCCTCAGGTGTTCTTGGAGATCGAGATGGTCGGGAACTTGGCCGAGTAGTCCTTGGCCTTCTCGGCGATCTTGACGGCGATCTTGCGCGCCACGGTCTTGTAGATGCCGGCGATCTCGCCGTCCGGGTCGCTCACCACCGTGGGCCGGCCGGCGTCGGCCTGTTCGCGGATCGACATCGACAGCGGCAGGCCGCCCAGATAGTCGACGCCGTACTCGGTGCTCATCCTCTGGCCGCCGTCGGCGCCGAAGATGTGCTCGGTGTGGCCGCAGTTCGAGCACACGTGAACGGCCATGTTCTCGACCACGCCGAGGATCGGCACGCCGACCTTCTCGAACATCTTCAGGCCCTTTTTCGCGTCGAGCAGGGCGATGTCTTGCGGCGTCGTGACGATCACCGCGCCGGTCAGCGGCACGCGCTGGGACAGCGTGAGCTGGATGTCGCCGGTGCCGGGCGGCATGTCGACGATGAGGTAGTCGAGTGCGCGCCAGTTGGTCTGCTTGAGCATCTGCTCGAGCGCCTGGGTGGCCATCGGGCCGCGCCAGATCATCGGGCTGTCGGCCTCGACCAGGAAGCCGATCGACATGACCTGCACGCCGTAGTTTTCCATCGGCTCCATGCTCTGGCCGTCGGCGCTTTCCGGGCGGCCTTCGATGCCCAGCATCATCGGCTGGCTGGGGCCGTAGATGTCGGCGTCGAGGATGCCGACCGAGGCGCCTTCGGCGGCCAGCGCGAGCGCCAGGTTGACCGCCGTCGTGCTCTTGCCCACGCCGCCCTTGCCGGAGGCGACAGCGATGATGTTCTTCACGCCCGGCAGCAATTGCACGCCGCGTTGCACCGCATGCGAAACCACCTTGGTGGCGATGTTGACGCTGACGTTCTCGACCCCGCCCACGCTGCGCGCCGCGGCGATGAGCGCCTTGCGCAACAGCGCGATCTGGCTCTTGGCCGGATAGCCCAGCTCGATGTCGAAGGCCACGTCGCCGCCTTCGACGCGCAGGTTCTTGAGCTGTTTGCCGGACACGAAATCGCGGCCGGTGTTGGGATCGACGACGCGCTTGAGCGCGTCTAGAAGCGGGCCTTCTGACAGGGGCAGGGAGACGGACATGAAGGACCTATGCGTGCAGTGCGGGACAGCCTGAGAGTTTAGCGGAGCATGTGCTCACGGACCGCCCTCTCCCTCACGCCGGAGCCGCTCGCAGGGGCAGGGAAATCCAGAACGCCGCGCCCTCTCCCGGACGCGCCGCCGTCTCGAGGCCGACCGCCCCGCCCATGTGCTGCATCGCCGCGCGACAGATCGCCAGTCCCACGCCGCTGTCGCCGAGCCAGCCCCGCTCGGCGTCGCCGCGCAGCGCAAAGGGTTCGAACAGGCGCGCGGCACGCTCGGGCGGCACGCCGACGCCACTGTCGATGATGCGCACGCGCGCCTCGCCGTTGCCCGTGACGACAAAGATGCGCACCTCGGCGCCCGCAGGCGTTGCCGCCAGCGCGCTGGCCAGCAGGCGCGCCAGCACCAGGTCGATGTAGGACGAGTCGGCGCGCACCGTTACCCTGCCCGGGCCGGTTTGCGCGAGCAGGTTGACGCGCTTGCGCTCGGCCGTCGCCTCAGAGGCCTCGACCGCGGCGCGCACGCGCTCGGCCAGGTCGATCGCTTCGATGCGCAGTGGCGCCGTGCCGGTGCGCAGACGCTCGAACTCCTGCAGGTCGCTGACCAGCACTGCGGCTCGCTCGCCATGGTCGCGCGCCAGCCTCACCAGCCTTAGGGTCGCGGCATCGAGCGCACCCGCGTTGCCGCCCGTCAGCACCGCGAGCGAACTGCGAATGCCGGCCAGCGGCGCGCGCAACTCCTGGGTGAGCATGGAGACAAACTCGCGCTGCATGCGCTCGGTGCTTTCGGTCTCGCTCATGTCGCGGCAGACGCACACACCGATGCGATCTCCCTCCACACGCGTTTGCACCAGCGCCGTCTCGATCGGAAATTCGGCGCCTCCCGGGCGCACGCCCTGCATGCTGGCGCGCCGCGCAGTCCAGGGCAGCGGCGAGCTGCCATCCAGCTCGGCCTGGGGCCGCGTCACCGGCCAGTCCAGCTCGTCGATCAGCGCCGGGATCAGCAGCGCAATCGGATGGCCGCTGACGGCCTGGCGGGAGCGTCCGAACATCAACTCGCCGGCCGGGTTGAGCCACTGGACACGCCCGCTCGCGTCGAATGCGATCACCGCGTCGGGAATGTGCTCGAGCACCATGCGCAGGCGGCGCTGCGAATCCTGCAGCTGTTCCTGCGCGATGCCGCGCTCGGTCGACTCGCGGCGCAGCCGACGGTTCGAGTACGCCAGTTGGTTGGTGAAGTTATGCACCGTGAGCACCGCCACGATACCGAGCACCACCGAAGACAGCGTCACCAGCGCAAACAGCTTGCCGGCGCCTTGCTGCACCGACTCCACGTGCGTCTCGCGCCGCGCGCGCAACGCCACCTCGGCGCCGCGCAAGGTCTCGATCAGGCCAGAGATGCGCATGCGCGTGGGCTGCGCCACGCGCGCCAGCGACTGCACGTAGGCGCTGCCGAGCTTTTCTTGCGTGGCGCAGGCACGCTCGAGCGGCACGACGTAGAGCGCCTGCCATTCGACCAGCGCCGTGTTGAGCGCCAGCAGGCGTTCGTATTGTTCGCGGCTGCCGGCCAGCAGGCCGCGCAAGGCCGCCATCGAGCCGCGCCAGTCCATCGGCGCGAGCACGCTGTCGCCGATCGGCGTGCCGCCCATCGCACACAGCGCGCGTGAGCCGTCGGGCACCACTTCGCCGGTCAGAGCGGCGAGCGCCGACAGCACCTGTTCGCTGTGCAGCCGCTCGCGCTGCGCCACGAGCAGCTCGTCGTAGGCGCGCCAGCTGGAAAACAGCAGATAGAACAGGCACAAGGTCAGCGCGCCGAAGGCGAGCGGGAAGCGCCAGTGCCGATGCGCCGGGCCGGCCATTCAGTGGCCCGCAGCGACGCCGCAGCGCGCCGCCGAGCCGCGCAGGGCGGCGCAGTTGTCGTCATCGAATCGCAAAGCGCGGGCCATGTTCATGGTGGGTGTGCGTCGGGACGCGGGGCACGATTATCGAGGGGCGCCACCTACAATCCCGCGTGGCCTTGACCGAGGCCGAATGACACCGCCCCGACATGCCCCGCCAGCTGTTCGTCACCACCGCCCTGCCCTACGCCAACGGGCCGTTTCACATCGGCCACATCATGGAATACATCCAGGCCGACATCTGGGTGCGCTTCCAGCGCATGCAGGGGCACACCGTTCACTTCGTGGGTGCTGACGACGCGCACGGCGCGCCGATCATGATCGCGGCCGAGAAAGCCGGCAAGACGCCGCAGCAGTTCGTCGCCGACATCGCCGCGGGCCGCCAGCAATACCTCGACGGCTTTCACATCGGCTTCGATCACTGGCATTCGACCGACGAGCCCGAGAACCACGAACTCGCCAAGGACATCTACCGCGCATTGCGCAAGGCCGGCCTCGTCTTCATTCGGCCGATCGAGCAGTTTTTCGACCCGGTCAAGGCCATGTTCCTGCCCGACCGCTACATCCAGGGCGAATGCCCCAAGTGCGGCGCGAAGGACCAGTACGGCGACGCCTGCGAAGTGTGCGGCGCGGTCTATGCGCCCACCGAGCTGAAGCACCCCACCTCCACGCTCACCGGCGCCACGCCGGTCTTGAAGACCAGCGAGCACCACTTCTTTCAGCTCTCGTCTTCGCGCTGCATCGACTTCTTGAAGGAATGGACGCACGAGCCGGGGCGGCTGCAGCCCGAGGTGCTCAACAAGATCAAGGAATGGTTCACCGTCGACGAGCACGGCCACGGGGGCCTTGCCGACTGGGACATCTCGCGCGACGCGCCCTACTTCGGCATCGAGATCCCCGACGCGCCGGGCAAGTACTTCTACGTCTGGCTCGACGCGCCGATCGGCTACCTGGCCTCACTGAAGGCGTATTGCGTCAAGGCGGGCCTGGACTTCGACGCCCTGGTCGACCCTGCCGGGCCGACCGAGCAGGTTCACTTCATCGGCAAGGACATCACCTACTTCCACACCCTGTTCTGGCCGGCCATGCTGAAGTTCAGCGGCCGCAAGACGCCCGACCGCGTGTTCGTCCACGGCTTCATCACCGTCAGCGGCGAAAAGATGAGCAAGAGCCGCGGCACCGGCATCTCGCCGCTGCGCTACCTCGAGCTCGGCATGAATGCGCAATGGCTGCGCTATTACATCGCCGCCAAGTTGAACGGCAAGGTCGAGGACATCGACTTCAACCCGGACGACTTCATGGCGCGGGTCAACAGCGACCTCATCGGCAAGTACATCAACATCGCGAGCCGGGCGGCGGGGTTTATCGCCAAGCGCTTCGACGGCCGGCTGGCCAGCACGCTGGGCGCCGATGGCAGCGCGCTGCTCGAGACGCTGCAGGCGGCGCGCACCGACATCGCGCGGCTCTACGACGAACGCGAATACGGCAAGGCGCTGCGCGAAACCATGTCGCTGGCCGACCGGGTGAACGCCTACGTCGATGCCAACAAACCGTGGGAGCTCGCCAAGCAACCCGGCGAGCACGCGCGGCTGCAGGACGTTTGCAGCACCTGCGTCGAAGCCTTCCGCTTGCTCACCGTCTACTTGAAGCCGGTGTTGCCGGTGCTGGCGCAGCAGGTGGAGGCCTTTCTGAACATCGGGCCCCTGGTCTTTGACGACGCGTCGCGACGGCTCGGCGCGCACGCCATTGGCAACTACAGCCACTTGATGCAGCGCGTGGACACGAAGCAGCTTGATGCACTGTTCGAGCCGCCCTCACCCCAGCCCTCTTCCGTGCCGGGAGAGGGAGCCAACGGCGGCGCGGTGTCAGGGGGAGCCAGTGGCGCGGCGGGTGCGACGCCGGGCGGCGAGGCACTGGCGCCCGTCATCAACATCGGCGACTTCGCCAAGATCGACCTGCGCCTGGCGAAGATCGTCGATGCGGCGCTGGTCGACGGCAGCACCAAGCTGTTGCGTCTCACGCTCGACGTGGGCGAGGCCGAGCCGCGCACCGTTTTCAGCGGCATCCAGTCGGCTTTCAAACCCGCCGAGCTGATCGGTAAGTTCACCGTGATGGTGGCCAACCTCGCGCCGCGCAAAATGAAGTTCGGTCTGAGCGAAGGCATGGTGCTGGCCGCCTCGCATGCCGACGAGAAGTCGCATCCGGGCCTGTTCCTGCTCGAGCCCACGCCCGGCGCGGTGGCGGGTTTGCGCGTGCGCTAAATGGCAACGCGGGTCAGTCCGCCCAGAACGGCTTGACCTGGCGCAAACGCCCGAGCGCATCGGCGCAGTCGCGCAGCACCGTCGTGCGGTGCTCGGCCAGCCAGCCGATGGCGAACCAGGCGCGCGGCTCGTCGGCCACGAGCGCGCGGTAGGCGCGCTGGGCCACACCGAGATCGGCAAATTCGCCCAGCCGCTCCTGCGCCACGCTCAGCCGCTCCAGGTAACGCGCGACGGCGCGCTTGGGGAACAAGCCGGCGCTGAATTCGATGGCGTAGCGCAGGCGCTTGAGGCGCTTGCGCAGGCGGTGGCGGGCCGGGTCGTCGAGCGCGGCAAAGCGCTTGGCATCGCGCCGCATCTGCGCGTGCCAATGCTGCAGGCGTTCGCCGATGCCGGCCGACAGTGCCGGATCGGCAACGGTCGTGTTGTCGGGCACGTTGTCGGGCGCGTTATCGGGCACAGCGTCGCGCGCAAGGTCGGGTGCAGACACGCACGGCGCCATCGACGCGCCGATCAGGTCGAAGAAGACGAGGCCGTGCGTGGCCCGCTCGCGGTCGCTCCACGGCGGCACTTCGGGCAGCGCCGACAGTGAGAGCGGCGCTTCGCCGAGCGCCGCCAGCGCGGCGTCGATGTCGGCTTGCAGTCCCGCCGCGAGCGCGTCTTGATCGCGCTGCGTGCCCAGGGCGCGAAACAACGCTGCCACCGGCTCGCTCGGCATCATCGCGGCCAGGTGCGTCCAGGGTTCGAACAGCCGCTGACCCGAGCGCAGCCGGCGCAGGGCCACGCGCAGCTGGTGCAGCGCCTCGGGTGCGGCATGCCCGCCGGCCACTTCGCTCCAGTTGGGCAGGGCATGCGCCAAGGTGTTGCGCAACACGGCTTGCCAAGCCTCGCTTGCTTGCATGCCCTTGCGCAACTTCAGCGCCTGCGCCTTAACGGCCGGCACCGCAGAGTCGGCGGCAAGGCCGCGCGCGAGTCGGTCGCCGCGCTCGGCCTTGCTGCGCGTGTCGAGCCACAGGTCGTGGCGCACGGCCAAGCGGCGCGCCACTTCGGTGACGGCCAGCGGCGAGCCACCTTGCAGCTCGACCTCGAGCTCACACACCGGCCAGCGGCGCTCGACGGCATCGGCCGCGTTGGAAGAGGCATTGGCCGCGTCGACGACGCCCGCCGGCCGCGCGGCGATGAAACCGAGGTCGAGCGCCAGCTCGACGCAGCCGCGCCGCGCGCGCAAGACGCGAACGCGACGGCTGATGTCGGTGCGGTAGCGGGCCACCAGCGCACTCGCCCCGTCCGCGCCGAGCGCCGCGGCCAGCGCCTCACCGCCCGGCGTGCCGGCATGGCGCGCCACGTCGAGCTGCGGCGCTGCGCCGGGCGACGCCGCCACGACGACGTTGTGCTCGGCGCGCTCGATGTCGTGCGCTGCGCCGCCCTTGAGCGTCTGCACCCAGCGCCGGCCCTCCTTGCGCAGCCGTAGCGCCAGGCCGGCAGCCGCCAGGCGCCGATCGGGGGTGTCGAAGTAGAGACCCTGCATGCGCGTGCGGCGCGGGGCGTCGCCGAGTTCGCGCTCGACGCGTGCCGTGGCACCGCTGGGCAGCTGCAATTTGAGTTCGACTTCACTCATCGCCAAGATGATGTCACGCCACTTTGCGCAGGCCTTGCGCTTTGCTTTGCGAACGGCCGGGGCGCTGCGCGATACTGCCCCGCAACCGCCCACACGCCTGTCAAACATGAGCTTTCTCGACGACCTCAAGCAGCAGGCGAAGGCGCGCGAAGCGCAGCTGCGCGGCGACCTGGCGGTGATCGAGCGCCACTGCGCGCAGGTCGAAGAGGCCTGCCAGACGGTGTGGCGCTATCTCGACGACCTGGGCCGCCAACTCGAGGTGCTGCGTCCGACGGCCGCGGCGCGCTACATGATCGACCCGCGAGCCGTGCTCGAAGGGCTGGTCTTCACCGACTTCGTGGCCGACCTGCGCAAGAAGCGCGTGCGGCTGGGCCCGCTGGTGGAGCGCGATCTGGTCGAGCACATCGTGCTGTCGGCGCGGATGGTCTCCAACCAGAAGGTGCAGATTGCCAAGGACTTTCCGCCGGAGATCGAGCGGCTCGAGGCACGACTTGCGCAGGCGGGCATCCGCGCGCTGGGCGAGGCGCATCGCGACGCCGGGACCGGCCGCTTCATCGAGCAGCGCTACGCATTCACCGCCGACCTGACGGCCGGCGTGCGCGTGCTGCCGCTGCACGAAGAGGGCCGGCTGCAGTTCGTCATCCGCAACCTCGACGGTCTGGCCACCATCAAGGCCAGCTTCGCCGCGCAGGAGGTGACCATTGCACGCCTGGACGAGCTGGCCAAGTGGTGGGTCGGCCAGCCACAGCACTTTCTGGAAGGGGCTCAGGGTGTGCAGCGCATCGAGCCGGTCTGAGCCTCACGGGCTCGGAGTCGACCCCGCCTAAAATGCCTCGCTGCACTCTCCCCGCCCCGCCATGCCGCTGTTCTGGAAACCCTATCGCTCCGACATCACCGAGCTGATCGACGCGCTCAAGGCGCGCGACCCCCAGCTCGAGGAAAAACAGCGCCGCGGCCGTGCCCTGCTGTGGGACCGCCCGCTGGACCGCCAGGTGCAGGCCGACCAGCGCGACGCCGAGGTGCCGCAGCAGCCCTACGTTTACCAGACCAAGGTCTGAGCGGCACGTCGCCCTGCTGCGCCCTGCAACCGCGTCGTGCCCCGCTCGTTGCCCCGTTCCCTGTCGTGAGCCGCCCCGAGATCGCGGTCGCCGAGACCGACCGCAGAGCCAGGGCGGCCGGGTCGCCCGAGGTGGTGGACCAGATCGCGCTGGCGCGCCTCTACGGCGAGCCGCTGTTCGCGCTGCCCACCGACCTGTACATACCGCCCGACGCGCTGGAGGTTTTTCTCGAAACCTTCGAGGGGCCGCTGGACCTGCTGCTCTACCTGATCCGCCGGCAGAACTTCAACATCCTCGATATCCCGATGGCGGATGTGACGCGCCAGTACCTCGCCTACGTGGAGCAGATCAGGAAGCGCAACCTCGAACTGGCGGCCGAGTACTTGCTGATGGCAGCGATGCTCATCGAGATCAAGTCGCGCATGCTGCTGCCGCCCCGGCGCAGCGAAGAAGGCAAGGAAGCCGAAGACCCGCGCGCGGCCCTGGTGCGCCGCCTGCTCGAATACGAGCAGATGAAACTGGCCGCCGCACGGCTGGACCGCCTGCCGCAACTCGGGCGCGACTTCCTGCGCGGCCAGGTGCATATGGAACAGTCGCTCACGCCGAGCTACCCCGAGGTCGACGCGAGCGAGCTGCGCGACGCCTGGCTCGACATCCAGAAGCGCGCCAAGCTCACCCAACACCACACCATCCGCCGCGAGGAGCTGTCGGTGCGCGAGCACATGAGCCAGGTGCTCAGAAGGCTGCAGGGCCGGCGCTTCGCGATGTTCGAAGACCTGTTCGACGCCGATCGCGGCCCGCAGGTGATGGTGGTGACCTTCATCGCCATGCTCGAGCTGGCACGCGAACACTTGATCGAGATCACCCAGGCGGAGGCGTTCGCGCCGCTGTACGTGCGGCTGGCCTGGCAGCCGTCGTGAGCGGGCGGCGGGGGCAGGCCCGCGAGATCTTGGCCCTAGAATCCGCGCCCAGCCTGCCAACACGACCGCGATGAGCAGCCATTCCTCACCCGCCGACCAGAGCGCAAGCCGCAAGCCCATCACCTTGCACACGCTGCGCGAGATGCATGCGCGCGGCGAGAAGATCGCCATGATCACCGCCTACGACGCCAGCTTCGCCGCGCTGGCGGACGCAGCCGGCGTGGACTGCATCCTCGTGGGCGACTCGCTCGGCATGGTGCTCAAGGGCCAGCCGAGCACGCTGTCGGTGACGATGGAGCAGATCGGCTACCACACGCGCAGCACCTCGCGCGGCAACAAGACCGCCTTCCTCATCGCCGACATGCCCTTCGGCAGCTACCAAGAGAACCCGGTGCAGGCGCTGCGCAATGCCGGCACCTTGATGGCGGCCGGCGCGCAGATGGTCAAGCTCGAAGGCGGCGGCTGGACGCCCGAGACGGTGCATTTCCTGGTCGAGCGCGGCGTGCCGGTGTGCGCCCACCTCGGCCTCACGCCGCAGAGCGTGCATGCGCTCGGCGGCTACCGCATCCAGGGCAAGGACGAGGCGGGTGCCGCCACCTTGCGCCGCCACGCCAAGGCGCTGGCCGAGGCGGGTGCGGCGATGATGGTGTTGGAACTGATGCCTGCGGCCGTGGCGCGCGACGTGCAGGGCGACAACCCGGGCCTCATGACCATCGGCATCGGTGCCGGCGCCGGTACCGCCGGGCAGGTGCTGGTGCTGCACGACATGCTGGGCGTCACACGCGGCAAGCTGCCGCGCTTCGTGCGCAACTTCATGGCCGGCGCGGCGTCGATCGAGGACGCGGTTGCCACCTATGTGCAGGCCGTCAAGGACGGCAGCTTCCCCAACGACGCGCTGCACGGCTATTGACATGGTCGCGACGCTGCCTCGGTTCGCCGGCCCCTGCGGCATCGCTCGCCGCCCCTTGGGCGAGGGGGGAGAGAGCAAGATTTCCAAGGTGCGCTGCCTGCCGCGGGGGCGCTCGGCGCTCCTGGGGCGGCCCGGCGAGCGCTGAAGGTCTTCGCGATGCGCGTCGTCCGCACCATCGCCGAGCTGCGCCAGGCACTGGCCGGCGCCAAGCCCGCCGCCTTCGTGCCGACCATGGGCAACCTGCACGAGGGCCATCTCGCGCTGGCCAAGCTGGCGCGCGAGCAGGGCGGGCCGGTGGTGGCAAGCATCTTCGTCAACCGGCTGCAGTTCGCGCCGCACGAGGACTTCGAACGCTATCCGCGCACCTTGGAGCGCGACTGCGAACGGCTGCAAAGCGTCGGTTGCAACCTGGTGTTCGCGCCCGACGAGACCGCGCTCTACCCGGAGCCGCAGACCTTCAGGGTGGTGCCGCCGGCCGAGTTGGCCGACACGCTCGAGGGCGAGTTCCGGCCCGGCTTCTTCACCGGCGTGTGTACGGTGGTGATGAAGCTGTTCCAGTGCGTGCAGCCGCGGCTGGCCGTGTTTGGCAAGAAGGACTACCAGCAGCTGCTGGTGCTGCGCCGCATGGTGCGGCAGTTCGAGTTGCCGATCGACGTCGTCGCGGGCGAGACGGCGCGCGCCGACGACGGCCTGGCGCTGAGTTCTCGCAACGCCTACCTGAGCCAGGCCGAGCGCGCCGAAGCTCCGCGGCTCGCGTCGACATTGCGCGGCGTGCAGGCGCGGCTGAAGGACGGTGCGCGCGACGTGGCTGCCCTCGAAGCCCAAGCGCTGCAAAGCCTGCGCGAACGAAGCTGGGTGCCCGACTACGTCGCGGTGCGTCGGCGCTCCGACCTGCAGCCGCCGAGCGCCGAGCAAGTCGCCGTCGGTGAGCCGCTGGTGGTGCTCGCTGCGGCGAAACTCGGCAACACCCGGTTGATCGACAACCTGGAAATCTAGCGGCACGCGCACGGTCGATGCCAGCCCGCGCGGGTCAACTCTCACCCCTGGCAATGCAGCACTAAGGAGACGGATCATGAGCAAGCGTGATGTGGTGGTTCTGGGCGCGGCCCGGTCGGCGATCGGCACCTTTGGCGGTGCGCTCGCCGACATCGAGCCGGCCGAGCTGGCCGGCACGGTGATGAAGGAAGCGGTCAAGCGCTCCGGCGTCGACCCGAAGTCGATCAACTACGTGACCGTGGGCAACACCATTCCCACCGAAAGCCGCTTTGCCTACGTGGCGCGCGTGGCGGCCATCCAGGCCGGGTTGCCGATGGATTCGGTGGCGATGTCGGTCAACCGGCTGTGCTCGTCGGGCCTGCAGGGCATCGTGACGACGGCGCAAAACATCCTGCTCGGCGACTGCGACTACGGCGTGGGCGGTGGCGTGGAAGTGATGAGCCGCGGCGGCTACCTGTCGACCGCCATGCGCACCGGCGCGCGCATGGGCGACACCAAGCTCATCGACACCATGGTCGCCACCCTGACCGACCCGTTCGGCGTCGGCCACATGGGCATCACCGCCGAGAACCTGTGTACCAAGTGGGGCATCACGCGCGAGGAGCAGGACGCGCT
>NZ_JANMWL010000138.1:0-4750 GCF_031393925.1 Methylibium sp.
ACACGTTCTCTGCATCGCTGCCCAACAGTACGCGACTGAAGCCGCGGCGGCCGTGCGTGCCGATGACGATCAGGTCGCAAGATGTGCTTTTCGCCTCCTGCAAGATCGCGTCGGCGACGCGACCGCCTTTCAATTCGCGCAACTGGGTCTCGACCCCGAGGCCGACACTTTCAGCGAGGGTCTTCGCTTCTTCGAGCAGGTCACGACCGTACTGATGCAGTCGATCGCGATACTTTTCCATGTCGACCACGCTGGCGACCTCGGCCATGACCGGATAGTCGCTCGTCACGTGAAGCAGGCATAGCGCGGCCTTCTGATCGGCCGCCAGGGTGATCGCTTCCTTCAGGCCGCGTCGCCCGGTGTCGCTGCCGTCGATCGGCACGAGGATTCGCTTGTACATGATGATCTCCGGGCTGAGCGCGTCAAGCGACGCGCAGTTCGTTGACGATGACCTGAACTCCCGGGGCCGACCAGGCGACGCCTTGGGCTGCCTCGCGCTCCTGCCACGAGTGCACTGTGCCGCTCAGCTTCACGGTCGTGCCGTCGACATCGACCTGGATGTGCTTGGCCTCGCGTCTTGCCTGGCGTGTCAGCGCTTCCTCGATCTTGCGTGAAAGGTCGGTGGCTTTGAGCTTTGCGCGCAACGTGATCTCGTTGCTGATGCCGACGACGCCCATCAGCGGGCGAAGCGCCTTCTCGACGCCGCGCCGCTGGTAATCCCATTCCAGGTCGCCTTGCAGCGTGATCCAGCCATGGTCGACTGTCAGCCGGATCGACTCGAGCGGCACCATGGTGTTCCATTTCAGTGCTTCCTCGGCGCTGGCGGCGATGTCGGTATCGCTGCGCTTGTGGTCGGGCGACAGCTTCACATCGATCTCGAGCGCAATGGCCTGCACCCCGGCGACACGCCGCAGCGCTCGCGAGGCGGCGTGCTTGCCGGCGAACGTGTCGAGGTGACCGGTTAGCGTGACCACGCCGTCTTTCACGGCCACGCCGATGGCGGTGGACTCGACCGCGGGGTCCCAGGCCAGCTCGGCCATCACGTCTTTCTTCAGGTCGGCATCAGATCTCACGACATTCCTTTCGATCGAGGTCACGGAACTCCAATCTAGACCTTTGCACGCAGCCGCGTTTGATATGAATCAAGCATGCGCGCGGGTCGACGTTCAAGAATCGGTCTTCGATTGCTCACTGTTCTCCGACGCGGGCAAAGGAGGCCTCGATGGCAACGTCTTTCAAGGCATGTTTCATGGCGCTGGGTGTGATCTTCGGCGCAGCGGCCATCGCCCCCTGCGCGTACGCCCAATCGAGGGGCCAATTGCTTTATTCGACGCACTGCATTACCTGCCATACATCGCAAATGCACTGGAGGGACAAGAAGGTGGTCACTGACTTGACGAGCCTTCGCTTTCAGGTGCGGCGCTGGCAGGGAAATGCCGGATTGGGTTGGAGCGAGGCCGACATCCAGGAGGTGACGCGCTACCTCAACGAAAGCATCTATCGCTACCCGCAAGCTTCCGATTCCTTGACCTTGATTTCCCCGATGACCGGCAATATTCACCCCCCGTCGTAGGCAGGTCGTGCGCCTCGTCGCTTCAAGTTGACTCGAGCAGCGTCGCAACCCCTAAGATCGGGTCCGCTTGCCGTCGTCACTTCGCAGCCTCACGCTCCGCCATCGTGAATGATTTCTCCCGTCGCCGCTTCGTCACCGCACTGGGTGCGACTGCGCTCACTGTCGCGCCGGGTTGGGTCCACGCGGGCGCGGGCGCGACACGCGCCTTGCGTTTCGACAACCTGCACACCAACGAGAAGCTGAGCGTCGAATACTTCGCCGCCGGTCGCTACCTGCCGGACGCCCTCTCGGCGGTCAATCACCTGCTGCGCGATTTCCGCACCAACGATGTCGGCGAGATCGATCCGGCGCTGCTCGACCTGCTGCACGGGCTGGCGGCGACGGTGGGTAGTCAGCAAGCGTTCCACGTTATCTCGGGTTACCGCTCGCCCGCCACCAACGAGAGCCTGCGCCAGCGCAGCAACGGCGTGGCCAGCGGCAGCCTGCACCTGCGCGGCCAGGCGATCGACATCCGGCTGGCCGACGTGCCGCTGGCCACGCTGCGCGATGCCGCGCGGTCGATGCGCTCGGGCGGCGTCGGCTACTACGCTGCCTCCGACTTCGTGCACGTGGATACCGGCCGCGTTCGGTTCTGGTAGTCGATTCGTCCTGTCGATCAGAACGAATTCACCGTGCGCCGGCTGGCAAGCGCGCGGGCAAGCCGGGTGTCGTGACCGTAGATGTCGTCGGCGAAGTACAGCGCCTGGTCGGCCGGCATCACCATCGCCGTCATGTAGAAAAGGATCACCGGCAATGGCCGCGTGAGATCAACGCGCCGCGACGGCGTCCCCGCCATGGCCGCTTGAATGTGATCGCGTGTCCAGCCCGGCTGGTCCTTCAGCAGCCAGAGCGCCAGGGCCAGCGGATCCTCCGCCCGCACGCAACCGTGGCTGAAATCGCGCCGCTCCCGGCTGAACAGCTGCGGCGCCGGCGTGTCGTGCAGATAGACGCTGGCGTCGTTGGGAAAGATGAACTTCACCCGCCCGAGTGAGTTCTTCGGTCCCGGCCGCTGCCGCAGCCGCAGATCGCCCTGGCGCAGCCCGGCGAGGTTTTCGTCGCTGGCGGCGACGGCCTTCGCGTCGTCGCCGGCACCGCGCACGATCTCCATGTCGTTGCGCTGCAGGTAGCCGGGGTCGTTCGTCAGTGTGGGCAGTATTTCGTTGCGCACGATCGAGAGCGGCACGTTCCAGTACGGTCGGAAGACGAGGTAGCGCATTTCTTCGAACAGCACCGGCGTCTGGGTCTTCAGCGCGCGTCCGACCACGACCTTCATGCTGATCGTAGCGTCGTCCGGCGTGGCTGGATCCCACGCCCACAGCCGGAACATCGGGATGTTGATGCCGATGAAGGGCCGTGCGCTGAGGTCCGGTAGCCAGCGCAGGCGCTCGAGCGCCCACTCGAGCTGCTGCACCCGATGCCCGAGCGCAACGTTCAGCGCCGCCAGCGTTGCCCGCCCGAGCACGCCGTCGACTGCGAGGCCGTGCCGGTTCTGGAACCGACTCACGCCCTCGGCGAGCGTGGCGTCGTCGCCGTCGGTGGGCGAGGGCGCATCGGCCGGCAGGTCACCGAGCGCGACGAGCAGACGATGCAGCGCGACGCCGTCGCGGTAGGTTTCGCCTCGTTTCGCCGCGGCCGCGAAGGGCGGGTGGACGAGCGAGCCATCGGCCGCCAGCACGCGGTAGCGCGCCAGCGCTTCGCGCAGCTTGGCGTACTGGCCGAGCCGCGGCCGCAGTTCGGCCACCGCTTCCGGCAGGCGCCCCGCGGCCGCGCCGGCGTACAGCAGGGCGGCAAAGTCAGGCGTTGCAGCGCCTGAGCGAGCGACCGGAAATCCCAGCGCGCGAGGATCGATGCGGCCGAGGTGGAGGTCGTGCAGGTAGCGCCGCATCGCGGCGCTCAGGTCACGCTCGAAGGCGGGCTGCGGCAACACCGCTGCGCCGGGCGCGGCGGCCGCAGCGGCGGCTTGCGCGCCGAGTTCGGCGGCCCGGTAGTCCCGCGGCGCAAGGCCGTCGGCGCCAGCTTCGGCCAGCAGTCGCAGGGCGTCGCGCGCGCTGGCGTTCGGCCGGCCGCTCGAGTCGAGCCACACAGGGTCGGCCGGCGCAGCCAGTGCGGGCCCGGCCAGTGCCAGCAACCCGCACAGCAGCAGCGGCGCAGAACGAAGCCAGCCGCGTGCCGGCCCGACCGTCATCAAACCGCGCCACCCAGGCTGCCGCAAGCCCGGCGCAAGCGCTGCTCAGCCTGGTCGGCCACCGACTTGATCTCGGGCTTGTCGACCAGGCCGACCATGGTCTGCGGATCGAGAAACCCCATCACGACGCGGCCCGGGGCCTCTTCGCGCACGACCACATTGCACGGCAACAGCAGCCCGATGTCCGGCTCGGCCTGCAGCGCCTGGTGCGCGAGCGGTGGGTTGCATGCGCCGAGGATGCGGTAGGGCCGCATCTCGACACCGAGCTTGTCCTTCATCGCGCGCTGCACGTCGATGTCGCTCAGCACGCCGAAGCCTTCGGCTTTTAGCGCCTCGATGGTTCTTGCAAGCGCCTGGTCCAAGGAAGCATCGGTCAGTGTGGTGGTGAATCCATACATGGGGGTGCAAGAAGAAGAGAGAAGGCTCGCGGGGAGGGGATGAAGAGAACTTACAGGCTGGTCGTCCGACCTGCCTTGCGAAATATCAAAGAGCCTTACCGACTGGCTCGGATCGTCAAGCGACAGCTCCGAAAAGCGTCCCCGCAGCGGCGGTGATCGCCATGGCCAGCGCGCCCCAGAAAGTGACGCGCCACGCACCCGTCAGAACGCTGGCGCCGCCGGCTCGCGCAGAGATGAAGCCCAGCACGGCCAGGAAGGCCAGCGATGTGCCGGCGACCGAGGGGATCAGGCTTTGACTGGGCACCAGCGCCGTCACGGCCAAGGGCAGCGCAGCACCGACCGCGAAGCTGGCGGCGGATGCCAACGCCGCCTGCACCGGCCGCGCGCTCATCGTTTCGGAGATGCCGAGCTCGTCGCGCGCATGGGCGCCCAGGGCGTCGTGCGTCATCAGTTGCTCGGCCACTTGGCGCGCCAGTTCCGGTTGGAGCCCACGTGTGACGTAGATGGCAGTGAGCTCACGCCGCTCCGCGGCGGGATCCTGGAGAAGCTCACCTT
>NZ_JANMWL010000188.1:0-2348 GCF_031393925.1 Methylibium sp.
GGCTCGCGGCCGGCGCGAAGGCAGGCGATGCAACGCCGGGCTTTGACGAAACCTGGCCGACCGCGGCCGTCTCGCGGCCTGATCCTTGCGTCGGGCTCGCCGGGCAGATGGCGCGCTGATCCGTCGAGCACGCCCATGCGCATCACCATTGAAAGCCCGGGCCAGCCGGACGTGCTCGACCTCATCGACGAGCTGGATGCGTACCAGCAACCGCTCTACCCACCCGAGAGCCACCACGGCATCGTTGCCGCACCTTGGACATTGCCCGCTCGCGTGTGGTCTTCGAGCGCACGAGGATCGCATCGAACTTCGCGCGGCCGATCACATCGGACAACTCGGCCAACAGAGCCGGACTGCTGACCATCGCCAGCGTGCCAGCGCGCACATGCTCCAGCAACGCATGCGGCTGCCCGTGCCACAACAGCCCGGACAGCAGCACATTGGTGTCAATGACCGCTCGCACGCTGCCTGCGTTCCGCACGAGCGGCTTTTACCTCCGCGTTGATCTCTTCCATCGACATCGGCTCGATGCCGGCCGCTGCCACGCGATCAGCGATGGACAGCAGCGAGTCGGCCGCTTGCTGGCGCTTGAGCGCATCGGTGAGCAGTCGGTCCAGCGCCTGCGGTGTCAGCAGCCCGGCCTCGCGCGCAGCCTGCGCGGTGGCGTCGGGCAACTCGATCTGAATCGTCGTCATGGTCAAGCCTCCTGTGCGTTGACGCGCTGCTTGAGCTTCTCTCGATCAATGAAGGTGTCGAGCAACTGAGTGATCTGGCGCCTGGCCTTCGGGTCCAGCTTCTCGATGGCCAGCAGCCGGCGCTCCAGGCTGTTGGTGGCCAGTCGCTTGACCTTGCGCGGCCGAGCCATCCCGAGTAGCACGTCCGCCCCCACGCCCAGCACCTGCGCCATCTGCGGCAGCAGATGCGCCGGCGGCTGTGCGTTCGGCACTTCGTAGTAGGCCACCATGCGCTGCGTAATGCCCACCTCGGCGGCGAACTCAACCTGCGTGTAGCCAGCGGCCTTGCGCAGTTGCGCCAGCCGCTCACCAAAGTTCTCGATCACATCCGTCTTCCGCTTGGACATGGGTGCCTCTCAAAGGGGATGCGTTCATGCTAGGACCGATTCGGCAATCGGTTTGCTTGAATATACCGTAACCGTATATAGTCGCGCCAGCAGATTTTTTTACCGGAGCGGCGATTTCGGCACGCACCGCAGGCGTCGTGCGAACTTGCTTTTGCAAGGGCGATCATCATGATTGCTTGCCTCCTCGGGCCCACCCTCTGCGCCCACCCCCGCAGCGACAATTGCCCATGCTTGCCTACCGACATGCCTTTCACGCCGGCAACCATGCCGACGTCCTCAAGCACACCGTGCTCGTTCAGGTGCTGCGCTACATGGCCCAGAAGGACAAGCCCTATTGGCTCATCGACACCCATGCCGGCGCGGGCGGCTATTCGCTCGGCAGCCCCGAGGCCAAGAAGAAGGGCGAGTTCGAGCAGGGTATCGCGCGCCTGATGGACCGCGACGACCTGCCCGCCGCCGTGGCCGAGTACGTGGCGCTGGTGCGCGCGTTCAACCCCGGAGGCGGCCTCGGCCGCTACCCCGGCTCGCCCGAAATCGCGCGCCGCTTGCTGCGCGAACAGGACCGGCTGCGCCTCTTCGAGCTGCACCCCACCGACCTGCAGCACCTGGCCGCGCACCACGCCGGCCGGGCCCACACCGAGGTGCATCACGACGACGGCTTCTCGGGCCTGAAGTCGCAGTTACCGCCGCCGTCCAAGCGCGGCGTGGTGCTGATGGACCCGTCTTACGAACTCAAGGCCGACTACGGCCTCGTGATCGCCACCGTGCGCGAGGCGCTGCTGCGCTTTGCCGAATGCGTGATTCTGGTCTGGTATCCGCAGGTCAACCGGCTCGAGGCGGCGCAACTGCCCAAGCGGCTGAAGTCGCTTGCGCCCAAGGGCTGGCTGCATGCACGCATCACCGTGCAGTCGCCGGATTCGCAGGGGTTTGGTTTGGCGGGGAGCGGCATGTTCGTTATTAACCCGCCATATACCTTGCACGCGGAGATGCGCGAGGTGCTGCCATTTTTGGCTGGGGCGTTGGCGCAGTACGACGGCGCGAGTCATTTGCTGGAGCAGCGGACGGGGTGAGGGGCGGCTTCAAAACCCGAGTGCAACACACTGGTCAGCCAATTGGGGTTGAGGGTCGACGTGCATTCGCGCTGGGTCTACGACACGCTGATGCGGTGCGCAGCCGCCACGCTCACCGAGTTCGCCGCCAACCCGCGCTGGCTCGGCGGCATCGGCCCCTTCACGCTGGTGCTGCACGCCTGGACGCAAGACCTGCG
>NZ_JANMWL010000223.1:0-2951 GCF_031393925.1 Methylibium sp.
CCCATGAAGTCGTCTTGGCGTGTGCAGCGTATGTTCCTTTACGCCACGACCGCCCATCACGCACGGCGAGCGAGGCTGCGCGCGACCGTGCTCGGCATCGTGCTTTGCCTGGGCGGAGCGGCGCACGCCCAGTCAGGGCCCGCCCCGGCCGCGAACCCATTTGCCGACAATCCGCAAGCCGCTCGCAATGGCGAAGAACTCTTCGGTCGCAGCTGTCAGTTGTGCCACAACTCGCGCGCCAAGGGCGGGAAGGCGCCGCAACTCGTCAGAGGCGCGTGGGGTCCGGGAGGCGCTAACAGTGACGCCTACATGTTTCAAGTTATCTCGAACGGCCGCCCCGGCACGGCCATGGGTGCCTTCGGGCCGAGCCTGAGCGAGGCCGACATTTGGCAGATCGTCAGCTTCTTGCGTGCCGAAAGCCTGCGTGTCAAGGCGGCCGAGCTCAAGGCGACGGATAACGATCACCTGTGGTGAGCGACGGTGAGTTGACGTTTGAAATGGGCCCCGGCTGGTGATGCGCGAGGCCCAAGCTTAACGCCGACCTCAGCCCCCGACCCGGATCACGATCTTGCCGAAGTGCCCGCCGCTTTCCAGCCTGGCGAGTGCGGCCGGCGCCTCGCCGAACGCGAACTCGCGGTCGATCTGCGGCTTGATGCCGTGCAGGGTCATGGCGCCCAGCATGTCGGCAAACATCGCGCGGCTGCCCACGAAGATGCCGTGGAGGGCGGCGGCCTTGGGAATCAGCATGACCGGGTTGGCCTGGCCGGCCAGGCCGGTCAGCACGCCCACGTAGGCGATGCGCCCGCCGATGCACACGCTCGCGAGGGATTGCTCCAAGGTGCCGGGGCCGCCCACTTCGATCACCACGTCCACGCCGCGCCCGCCGGTGACGCGCAACGCTTCCTGCGACCAGTCGGGATGGGTCTTGTAGTTGATGCCGTGGTCGGCGCCGAGGGCGCGGGCGCGCTCGAGCTTGGCGTCGCTGCTCGAGGTGATGATGACGCGCGCGCCGGCCGCCTTGGCGAACTGCAAGGCAAAGATTGAAACCCCGCCCGTGCCCTGCAGCAGCACGGTCTGGCCGGGCACGAGCGTGCCTGCTTCGAACAGGCAGTTCCAGGCGGTGAGCGCGGCGCACGGCAGCGTGGCCGCCTCGGCGTGGCTCAGGCCCGCGGGCAGCTTGATGAGGCCACTTTCGTCGCTCACGAAACGTTCGGTGAAGGCGCCTGCAGACTCCGCGCCCAAGGCACCGGTCACCGAGGCTGCGTCGGGGCGCCCGCCTTGCCAGTGCGGAAAGAACAGCGTGGCCACGCGGTCGCCGACGGCGAGCAAACGAACCTGCTTGCCCACCGCCACCACGTCGCCGGCGCCGTCGGAGCAGGGCACCAGGCCGTTGGGAATGTTGCAGAAATAGGTGTTGCGGCTCACCAGCAAGTCGCGGTAGTTGAGCGACACCGCCTTGATGGCCACGGCAACTTCGTGTTCGCCCAGCGGCGCGGGCTCGAACTCGGCGACTCGCAGCGGCGACTCGGCATGGGCGGGGTGGATTTCGTAGCGTTTCATGCGGGCTCCTCGGGGGTTGGATTTTAAAAGGCTGCACGGTGCCAGGGTGACACCGGCTGCCGCGCTCGTGGCTTGGCTTGTTGCTGCGCGTGCGGGTCGATGCTAACCAGCTTGCACCCGATCGGCATCAGGCCTTTGCACCGGCCTGGCTGCTGGCGCAAGTGCTGCGCTGCAAGCGCCGGTAGACGCGGTCAGCGAGCAGGTTGCGGCGCGGTAAGCGATCTGCCTAGGCGCTAGGGAATTACCCCGGATGCCAGCGACGGGTTGGTTTTCTAAAGTCGACGAATCACCTCTCACCCTGCGGAGTGTGGGTCGCCGTGCAACAGTGCTCCGCCATCCATGGGCCGCTGCGCTCGGCTCTGCGGACATCAGCCTGCACCGAACCCATGCCCGTCATCACCACCCCCGTCACCGTCATCACCGGCTTTTTGGGCGCGGGCAAGACCACGCTCGTCAACCGCATCCTGCGCGAGGCGCATGGTGAGAGGCTGGCGGTGATCGAGAACGAATTCGGCGCGGTCGGTGTCGACGCGCAGTTCCTGGTCACCGACAAGGACGAGACCGTCATCCAGCTTGCCAACGGCTGCCTGTGCTGCACGGTGCGCGGCGACCTGGCCCGCGCGCTCGACCAACTGGCCCGCCAGAGCGACGCGGGCGCCTTCAGCTTCGAGCGCGTGTTGATCGAGACCACCGGCATCGCCGACCCCGGGCCGATCATCCAGACCTTCCTCGCCGAGACGGCGATCCTCACGCGCTTTCACCTTGACGGCGTGGTGACGCTTGTCGACGCGGTGCATGGCATGGAGCAACTCGAGCGCGTGGAAAACCGCGCGCAGATCGCCTACGCAGACCGCCTGCTGCTCACCAAGTGCGACCTCGCCGAGCCCGCCGCGCAGGCAGCGCTCACCGAGCAGCTGGGTGAGATGAACCCGCGCGCGCAGCTAGTGCCGGTGGACCTGCAGCGCAGCGACCTGCGCGAGGTTCTGGCGCTGCTGCAGGACGCGCGCGCCTACACCTTCGACTATGTCGCGCCCGAGGAGCTGCTGCGCCTGCGCACGCGCGTGGGGCTGACGCAGCCGGCCCGCTCGCAGCGCCTGCGACCGGTGGCTGCGGGCATGCACAGCGACGACGTGGTGTCCTGCGTGTTCGAGTCCGAGGCGCCGCTCGGCCTGGAGCGGCTCAACGTCTTCTTCGACGCCTTGATGCAGCGCTTTGGCACACGGCTTTGGCGCTTCAAGGGCGTCGTGTATGCCGAGCACCAGCGCCAGCGGCTGGTGGTGCAGGGCGTGCAGAGCCTGCTGCAAATCAATGGCGGCTCGCTCTGGCGTGCGCGCGAGCCGCGCCGCACGGTGCTGGTGTTCATCGGTCAGCGGCTCGACCGCGCCTGGATC
>NZ_JANMWL010000239.1:0-2039 GCF_031393925.1 Methylibium sp.
TTCGGTTTGGCGATCCAGGCCTACCAGACGCGGGCGGTGGAATGCGTCCACGCCGTGGCGCGCATCGCCCATGCGCACCGCCTTGCCTTCATGGTGCGACTGGTCAAGGGCGCCTACTGGGACGGCGAGATCAAGCGCGCGCAGGAGCTGGGCCTGGCGGCCTACCCGGTGTTCACGCACAAGCACCACACCGATATTTCCTACCTCGCCTGCGCGAAGGCGCTGCTCGACCATGCCGGCGTGATCTACCCGCAGTTCGCAACGCACAACGCCGGCACCATCGCGGCGATCGTGCAGATGGCAGCGGCTCGGCAGGCGCCGTTCGAGTTGCAGCGCCTGCACGGCATGGGAGAAGCGGTCTACCGCGAGGTGATGCGGCCGGCGGGGGTGATGGGCTCGTCGCGGAGCGTTTCGGCGGGCCCCCCTCCCGGCCTCGCCCCAGTGGGGGAAGGAGCGGTTTTTCCGCTGCGCGTTTATGCGCCCGTGGGCGAACACCGCGACCTGCTCGCCTACCTGGTGCGGCGGCTGCTGGAGAACGGCGCCAACTCCTCCTTCATCCACCAACTCGCCGATCCGCACACCGACGTCGACGCCTTGCTGGCCACGCCGCTGCACGCCGCCGCTGCGCCCGGCCAGGTGTCGCCGAGGGCGCTCTACGGTGCGGCGCGGCGCAACGCCATCGGCGTGGACCTGAGCATCGCCGCCGAGCGCGCGCCGCTGCTCGTGGCCGTTGCAAACACCGCCGTGCCCAGCGCGCCCGAGTCACCGGTCGACGCCATCGACGCCGCGATGCGCCGCCTGGCCCACGGATTCGAGGCCTGGAGCGCGACGCCGCTGGCCGAGCGTGCCGCCGTGCTCGACCGCGCTGCAGACCGGCTGGAGGCGGAGCTTCCCGCCTGGTGCGGCCTGCTCGTCAACGAGGCGCGCAAGACGCTCGGCGACTGCGTGGCCGAAGTGCGCGAAGCGATCGACTTCTGCCGCTACTACGCCGCCCAAGCGCGCGAGCAACTCGCGCCGCGCGAGCTGCCCGGGCCGACCGGCGAGTCCAACACGCTGCACCTGCGCGGCCGCGGCGTGTTCGTCTGCATCAGCCCGTGGAATTTTCCGCTCGCCATCTTTGCCGGGCAGGTGGCGGCCGCGCTGGTGGCCGGCAACGCGGTGGCCGCCAAGCCGGCCGAGCAGACCCCGGCGGTGGCACAGCGCTTCGTCGCCTTGCTGCATGCGGCGGGCGTGCCGGGCGATGCGCTCGCGCTGCTGCACGGGCCGGGTGAGACGGTCGGCTCCGTGCTCGTGGCGCACCCGCTCACGGCCGGCGTGTGCTTCACCGGATCGACCGCCGTGGCCAAGCTGATCCAGCGCAGCCTGGCCGCCCAGGACGGCCCGATCGTGCCGCTCATCGCCGAGACCGGCGGCCTCAACGCGATGGTGGTCGACAGCAGCGCCTTGCCCGAGCAGGTGGTCGACGCCGTGGTGCAAAGCGCGTTCCGCTCGGCCGGCCAGCGCTGCTCGGCGCTGCGCCTCTTGTGCGTGCATGCCAGCGTGGCCGACGCGCTCATCGCCATGCTGGCCGGCGCGATGCACGAACTCGTGCTCGGCGACCCGGCGTGCTACGCCACCGACGTGGGCCCGGTAATCGACGCCCAGGCGCACGCCGCCATCACGCAGCACATGGAGCGGCTCGACCGCGAGGCGAAATGCCTGGCGCGCTGCGAGCTGCCCGAGGCGGCGCGCGGCGGGCATTTCATCGCGCCGGTCGCCTACGAGATCGCGCGCGTGAGCGACCTGAAGGCCGAGGTGTTTGGCCCGGTGCTGCAGCTGCTGCGCTGGGGGCCGGGCACCGCGGCGCCCGATGTCGATGCGCTGGTGGTGCAGATCAACGCACTCGGCTATGGCCTCACCCTGGGCGTGCAGACGCGCATCGACTCGCGCGCCGAGCGCGTCGCGGCCCGTGCGCGTGTCGGCAACGTCTACATCAACCGCAACATGATCGGCGCCGTCGTCGGCGTGCAACCGTTCGGCGGGCAAGGGCTGTCGGGCAC
>NZ_JANMWL010000112.1:0-21034 GCF_031393925.1 Methylibium sp.
AAGGGCGTCATCCACCACAGCGACCAGGGCAGCCAGGGTGAACTCAACCGGTTGTCGCAACACCAACGAACACGGAGTGGGTTGCGATGGCATCGAAGAAGCATTGCCTTCGGCGAGCGTTGCAAGAGGATGGGCATCCAGCCCTCGATGGGCACCGTAGGCGACGCCTACGACAACGCAATGGCCGAGAGCTTCTTCGCCACGCTCGAATGCGAGCTGATCGATCAAGGTGTGGCCCTCAGCCGCCAGCGCGTGGCCCGGCTGATGCGTGAGAACGCCATCCGCGGCATCAGCCGGCGCCGCGCCTTCATCGTGACCACGCGCCGTGGCGAAGGCAAGCGGCCTGAGCCCGATCTGGTCCAGCGTGAGTTCAAGGCCGACAGCCCGAACCGGTTGGAGGTGGCCGACATGACCTACGTGCCCACCTGGGCTGGCTTCATCTACCTGGCCGTCGTACTCGACGTGTGGAGCCGGCGCATCGTGGGCTGGGCCATCGGTGAGCAGATGACAGCCGAGCTGGTGCTCGCGGCGCTGAACATGGCGCTGCAGCAGCGCAAGCCCAAGGGCGTCATCCACCACAGCGACCAGGGCAGCCAGGGTGAATTCAACCGGTTGTCGCAACACCAACGAACAAGGAGTGGGTTGCGATGGCATCGAAGAAGCATTGCCTTCGGCGAGCGTTGCAAGAGGATGGGCGTGCGGCCCTCGATGGGCACCGTAGGCGACGCCTACGACAACGCAATGGCCGAGAGCTTCTTCGCCACGCTCGAATGCGAGCTGATCGACCGGCGCAGCTGGCCGACCAAGACCGAGGCGCGGCTGGCCCTCTTCACCTACATCGAGGGTTGGTACAACCCGCGCCGCCGGCACGGACCCGCGTGATCCCTTTTGCCGACGGATTGCGTCTTTGTCTCCAGGTGCTGCGTGATTGCCACGCAGCCTAAGGAGGCTTCGATGCACACTCACTTCATCCAACGCGCGACACGCGCAATCGCCGCCGCGCTGCTCGCCACGCTGCTAGCCGCGTGCGGCGGGTACGACAGCACGGCTGCGCCAGCCGCGCAAGGAGCGCCGGTGATGCGACCGCGGTTCCTTTCGCGATGCCGGTCACCGTCGCGGTTTGCACGTCGAGCTGCGCGAGGTACTGGTTGATCAGGACTTGGCTCATCTGGTTCTTGATGCTGACTGCCGTGATGGATGCTGATGTTCAGCACGGGCAGTTCAGCGATCCCTTGCGCCGACGATGCTGCTGGATCGGCCGCAGAGCGGGCAGATGCACGTTTGGATTCGCTGCCGGCACTTGTCAGCCGCGTGGGAGCCAGCGCGCCGATAATCGCGCGTCCTGTCCTGCCGGGCCGCGGCACGCGACATTTGCGCACCGTGACTTTCATCGAAGCACACCTGCGTCTGCCATGTCCGTCGTCGCACAAAAACCCGCACCGCGCCCACCATTCGCATTCGAGCACGCCCACCGCCTGCAGCTGTTGCTGTGGCTGGTGATGGCCTGCGTGTTCGTCTACGTCGCGCTGATTCCTGCATCGCTGCATGCGCAGGTGGTGGCCTCGGTGGCGCTGCTCGCGCTGCTGGGCGTGTGCTACGAGTTCGGGCGCCGCGCCCGCACCATGCGCGCGCGGCGGCTGGCGCGCCTCTTGATCATCCTGCTGTGTACCTTCATGTCGCTGCGCTACATGCACTGGCGGGCGACCGATTCGCTGCCGCTGCAGTTCGGCATCGTCTCGATGCTGGCCGGCCTGTTGCTGTTCCTGGCCGAGACCTACGGCTTCATCAACATGCTGCTGGGCTTTTTCATCAACAGCGAGCCGTACTTTCGCCGCTCGATTCCGCTGCCCGACGATGAAGACCAGCTGCCGCATGTCGACGTCTACATCCCCACCTACAACGAAGATGTCGCGATCCTGTGGCCGACGGTGATCGCCGCCACGCAGATGGACTACCCGCGCCACAAGCTGCATGTGTTCGTGTGCGACGACGGCGGCACGGCGCAGAAGTGCAACGACGCCAACCCGGAAAAGGCGCTCGCGGCGCGCGAGCGCAAGGCCGAGTTGCAGGCGCTGGCGGCGCGCTTCGGTGCGGGGTATTGCACGCGCGAGCGCAACCTGCATGCCAAGGCCGGCAACATCAACAGCGCGCTCGCGCAGACCAGCGGCGAGCTGCTGCTCATCCTCGATTGCGACCATATTCCGGCGGCCGACTTCCTGCAGCGCACGGTCGGCTTCTTTCTTGCCGACCCGCAGCTGTTCGTGCTGCAGACGCCGCACAACTTCGTGAGCCCCGACCCGGTCGAGCGCAACCTGGACACCTACAAGACCTCGCCGGCCGAAAACGAGCTGTTCTACGACGTGATGCAGCCGGGCCTCGACTTCTGGGGCACGTCCTTCTTCTGCGGCTCGGCCGCGGTGCTGCGGCGCAAGGTGGTCGACCAGCTCGGCGGCGTGTCCGGCCAGACCATCACCGAGGACGCGGAAACCACGCTCGATGCGCTGGCACTCGGCTACAAGTCGGCCTACTACAACCGCCCGATGGTGTCGGGTCTGCAGCCCGAGACTTATTCGGGCTTCATCGTGCAGCGGGTGCGCTGGGGCCAGGGCATGTTGCAGATCTTCCTGCTCAAGAACCCCTGGCGCTTGCCCGGCCTCACGTTCACGCAGCGCGTGCTCTACACCAACTTCGCCTTCTACTGGGGCTTCGCCGCGGCGCGCGTGGTGATGCTGCTCGCGCCGCCCGCCTATCTGCTGTTCGGCATCAACCTGTGCGACACCACCGCGCCGCAGTTGCTGGCCTACGCCGGGCCGGCCTTGCTGGCCTCGCTGGTTTCGACGCAGTTTTTCTACGGTCGCGTGCGCTGGCCCTTCATGTCCCAGCTCTACGAAATCGTGCAGTCGATCTACGTGCTGCTGGGGCTGATCGAGGTGATGCGCCGGCCGCGCTCGCCGTCGTTCAAGGTCACGCCCAAGGGCGAGGTGCTGGACCGCGACTTCATCTCGTCGCTGGCGCGGCCGTTCTACCTGCTGCTGGGCCTGACCTTGCTCGGCATCGTGGCGGGCATCCAGCGCCTGCAGAGCGAGCCGACCCACCAGGGCGCAATCGGCTTCGTGATGTTCTGGGCCGTGCTTGACGTGCTGCTGCTGCTCGGCGCGCTCGGCATCACCCTGGAGCGCAAGCAGCTGCGCGCCGAGCCCCGGCTGCGGCACGACGAGCGGGTGCGCGTGCATGTGGACGGGCAGACCTACGAGGGCGTCGCCACCGATGCATCGACATCGGGCGTGGGGCTGATCGTCGAGCTGGCGACGGATCAGCCGCTGCCGGGCGACGCACCGCGTGCTGTCGTCGAGATCGAGCTGCCGGGGCGCAGCGCGAGCCTTCATGGCGAGCTGGTGGCGTGGCGCCGCATCGGCCAGTCGCAGCTGCGGCTGGGCTTCAAGCATGTGTGCAGCTCAATGGCCGAAGAGCGGCTGGCGATCGACTTCGCCTTCGGCTCGAGCGAGCGTTTGGTACGCAACAATGGCCGACGCCATGGCGGGCGCAGCGTGCTGACCGGTCTGCTGTCCCTGTGCCGTTATGCGTTGACGTACGGCTTGGGGCACCTTGCCATGCTGGCCCGGCAGGCCGCCGTCCTCGTGCTGCACCGCGTGGCACCCGGATCGATCCCCCGAAGTCCCGAATGAGTCCTGTGTCCTTCCTGCAAACCCTGCGTCACCGACTGGTCATCGCCCTGGGCTCCTGTCTGGTCTGCATGCTGTCGGCCGTGGTGCCGCTCGACTTGGCGCTGGCTCAGGCCGCGCCGCGCGAGGCTCAGGCGAAGGTCGGCGCGGCGGGCAGCACGCGCTTCGTGCTGCCGCTCTCTCGCCTGGCGGGCCACGAACGGCCGGTGCGCCTGTCGAGCACGTCCGCCAGCACGCGCTTTTCGCTGCCCATGCCGGCGCTGTGGCAGGCCGAGGACGTGAAGCTCGAACTGGTGGGTACGGTGTCCCTGGCCTTGAACGAGACGTCGCAGCTCGAGGTCTCGGTCAACGGTCGCGTGGTGCATCAGTTCCGCATCGACGGGCGCTTGCAGAACTTTCGCCGCGAGATCGCGATCGCCGCGGCCGCGCTGCACGACGGCTTCAACGAGGTGCAGGTGACGGTGGCGCAGCACTACACCGACAAGTGCGAATACCCGATGGCGCCGCAGCTGTGGACCGAGATCGACATCGCCGCCTCGCGCTTTGTCATCACCGCCTCGCCCAAGGCGGTGCCGACGCGGCTTGACCGGCTCGATGCGCTGTTCGACAAGGCGGTGCTCGCCGAGCCGTCGATCGTCAGCGTGCTGACCGCCGCCGCACCGTCGGCGCCCATGCTCTCGGCCATGGGACTGGTGGCGCAAGGCATCGGCGAGCGCTTCGACTACGTGCCGGTGCGCCTGGCGACGGCGCGCTTTCCGCCCGCGCTGGCAGCGCTCGGCAGCACGCTGCCGGCCGGCGCGCGCGGCGCGGTGGTGATCGGCACCTTCGAGCAACTCGAGTCCTACCTTCAAGGGATGCCGATTCCGGCCGGCTCGGGCCCGGTCGCGGCGCTGCGGCAGCTGCCCGGCGATGCCGCGCGCTTCGTGCTCGTGCTGGCCGCGCAGAAGGAAGAGGACCTGCCGGTCGTGGCGACGGCGCTGGCCATGCAGCGTATGCCCTGGCCGGACCGCGAATGGGTGTCGATTGCCGAGCTGAAGCTGCCACCGCCCGGCGCCGTCACCGACATCGCCGCTGCGCTCAAGCCCTCGACCGACGCCTTTCCCCTGAGCGCGCTGGGCTACTCGACCGCCACCTTCAGCGGCGTCACTGCCGGCGGTGCGTCGCTGCGCTTCTGGAACGGCAGCTGGCAGGGTCGGGCGCAGATTCGCGTTCACCTGAGCTATGGCAGCGGCATGTCGGCGCAGTCGGCGCTCAACGTCATGGCCAACGGCGTGATGCACGGCTCGATCCCGCTCGACCGTGCCACCGGTGGCGTCTACGACAACTACACCATCAGCTTCCCCACCGGCGCGCTGCGCCCAGGCTGGAACACGCTCGAGTTGCAGCCGGTGCTGGTGCCGCAGACCAACGGCGGCGACTGCAAGCCTTTCTTTCCCGGCAACCTGGCCGTCACGGTCTACGACGACAGCACGGTGCAGACCTTCAGCGGCAGCCCGCTCAAGCGGCCCGACCTGGCTTTGCTCGCAACCGACGGGCGCGTGGTGACCACGGCGCGTGTCGGCGTCGGCATGGCGCTGCAACTCACCGATGGCGAGGATGCGACGGTCGGTGCCGGGCTGACCTTGCTGGCCAAGCTCACGCAGGTGTTCCACGGCCCGCTGCTGCGATCGAGGCTGATGGTCGGCGAAGACAAGGATGCGACCAACCGTCTCTGGGTCGGATCGCTCGATCGCCTGCCGCCGGCCGTGCGTTCGGCCGCCGGTCTGGGCG
Source organism: Methylibium sp. (assembly GCF_031393925.1). Taxonomy (GTDB): domain Bacteria; phylum Pseudomonadota; class Gammaproteobacteria; order Burkholderiales; family Burkholderiaceae_C; genus Methylibium. The sequence continues at coordinate 5,454 of NZ_JANMWL010000112.1, forward strand.
AGGCCGGCCGGCTGAATCTACCGGTGCCGCTGATCCGCTCGGTCGAGGTGCCGGTGCTCGAGGGCAGCGACACCTTGCAGCGCCTTCGCGAGGCGCTGCAGGGCCCTCCTGGCGCACCCACGATCGTGGGTGCGCAGGTCGCGCTGGACGGCCTGCTCGCGCAGCACACGCTCGCCGTCACGGTGCTCGAAGGGGGCGAGCCGCTCACCGTGTTCGTGGCCTCCACACCCGCCGAGGTGCAGGCCGGCATGCACGACGTGGTGGGCTACGGGCAGTGGGCGCAGCTGCGCGGCGGTCTCGCCCTGTGGCGCCCGGGCAGCACCACGGTGCAGGCGGTGTCGGCGGACGACGCGCCCTACACCGCCTACTCGCTGCGCGGTGGCCTGGGCCTGTGGGTCTCGCAGTACCCATGGTGGGCGCTGCTGATCCTCGTGGCCGTGATGGCGCTGCTGATGGTGCTGACGCGCATTGTGTTGGCGAGCTACCGGCGCCGGTACTTTTCGGTCCAGGAGGGCCAGCGGCGCGACGACAAGGGCGGGGCATGACCGCCCTTGCGACGTGGCGGGTCGCGGCGCGCGCCGCCGCCATCACGCTTCGGTCGATGCTGGCGTCGGCCACGCTGGTCGGCGCCGCCGTCGCCGCCGACGAGCGGCCGTCCCTCGTTATCGGCGGCGTCCAGGGCTCGTCGCGCAGCAGCTTTACCCACCTTGGGCTGATCGAGCCTATCCGGGGCGGTAGCCTGGGCCAGGGCTGGTTTCGCAGGACCATGGCGAGCTGGCTGACTTACCGCTACGACACCGTGCTGAACGGCCGCGAGTTGCAAGCGCGCGCGAGTGCGCCCGGCATCGAGAGCGGGCTCGGCTACGCCTGGACCATCGGGCCCTTGACGGCCGATGCGTCGCTCGCGCTGGGCGTGCGCCACACCAGCCTGAGTGCCGACGTGCCCAGCGACGGGCCGACGGGGACGCGCTTTACCGTCACGCCGCAAGTGGCCACGCGCTATGACTTCAATGAGCTGATCAATGCCGAAGCGCTGGGCGCGTACAGCTTCGGCACGAACGATCGCTTCCTGCGCGCGCGTCTGGGGCTGCACCCCGTCGAGCGCTGGCGTGCCGGCGTCGAGGGCGCGGCGTACCAGGGGTCCAATTACCGCAGCGAGCAGCGCGGCGCGTTCGTCGGCACGACCTTCGGGTCGGGGGGCTGGATCGAGCTCATCGCCGGCCGCGCGCGCTCGCGCGACGGCGAGCAGAGCGTCTATGTCGGCATTGCCGGATCGAAGCTGTTCTGATCATGGCCGGGACGGCGTCGCGGGGTGCCAGGCCGCTTGCAGTGCGCCGTGCCGGTCGAAGCGGAACCGTCCCTCCAGCGCGCCCTGCCCGAACAGGCCGAGCACCCGGTCGTAGTAGTTGGGTCGCGCATCGGCCGAAGCGCTGAAGGCCGCATTCGCGCCGGCATCGGCTCCCGCCGACGGTGCCACTGTTGCCGCTCGCAAACGGGCCATCTGGCGCTGCGCCAGCCGCGTCTCGCCGAACGATCGCAGGTAGGGCAGCAGCGCCGCCGAAAAGCCCGGCGGGCCGGTGCCGGCGGCCGCCCCACGGTCGGTCCGCACGCGCAGCGGCGGCGCTGGCTGGCCCGCGGCAAGCCAGTCACGCATGCCGCCCAGGCTGCGCAGCAAGGCCGGGCGCAGCGGATCGTGCGCATGCAGCAGTCCGGCCCACAGGTAGGTGCGGATCGCGTCATGGCTGCCTTCGGCCGGGCTCGCGGCATCGGCATGCCAGCCGGCCTCGGCGCTGTAGTTCACCCAGTCCGGCGCGAAGCCGAGCGGGGCCGTCGCGCGCAGCATCGTCACGGTGTTGGCGGCAAGGTCGAGCCAAGGGCCGCCGGGATCGTGACGCGCGAACAAACGCAGCTGGTGAATCGCCAGATAGCTCGGGTTGAAGCGCCAGGTTTGCGCCCCGAGCCGGAAGCCCGCCGGCGCCGGCAGCAGCATCCAGCCGAAGCCGGGCAGGTCGACCGTCTCGAGTTCGCGAATGCGGCGCAAGAGGGCGTGCGCGATGGCCGCGTAGCGCGCCTCGCTCCACAGCCGCGCCGCCTCGAACAGCGTGTAGGTCAGCCACAGGTCGGCATCGGCGGCGGGGTTGGCGTCGACGAGCGACCAGCTGCCGTCGTCGCGGCGACCCCAGCGCCAACCGGGCAGGCGGGCCGCCAGATCGCCCCCGGCCAGGTGGCGCTCGGTCCACGCCAGCAGCGTGTCGAAGCGGCTGCGGTCATTGGCCACCAGGCAGAAGAACAAGGTGTAGGCCTGGCCCTCCGAGGTGGTGTAGCGCGTGGCGTGCTGGTCGTCGATGACCCGGCCGTCGGCCTGAACGAACTGCGACAGATAGTCGCGCCACTGCGGCCAGTCGGAACGCACGCGTGGTGCGGTTTCGGCACCCGCGGCCGGTGCGCCCGCCCCCAGGCACGCCACGGCCGCGGCCCACGCCAGCACGCGGCGCCGCGAGACCGACATGCGTTGGCCACCGCGTTCACGGCAGCCGTCACGCCGCTTCGCCGCTTGTCGCATCGGATGCCCGAACCGGTTCTGCTTAAAACGGGGATGTCATTGTCGCGGACGCATGCGGCCACCTGCGTGCCCGGTGGGTTGGGCGTGCGCCCGGCCCGGCGCGGCATTGTGGCAACGCTCAGGTCCGTGCGGCGTCGGGGCGCAACGCGCACGCCGCGAGCAAGGCGCAGGCCGCCAGGGTCCAGACGATCACGGCCCCCGACGGCAGGTCGAACAAGGCCGACAGCGCCAGGCCGAGTGCGTAGCCCAGCGCCCCGATGCCATAGGCAATGCCGTGGCGCAGCGCCCCGCGATGCGCGCGCGTGCCGAGCGCCGGGATGATGAGGCTCGCGAACACCAGGTACACGCCCACCAACTGCACCGACGCGGTGACGGCGAGTGCAAAGACGCCGTAGAAGCCAAAGCGCCCGAGCCGCTGCACCCAGCCCAGCGCCAGCGCCGCCAGCAGCAGCACCGTCACGCCGGCCAGCCACAGCAGCTGCGTCGTGTTGACCCACAGGATCTGCCCGACCAGCAGGTCCTTCAGGTGCTCGCCGCCATGCGGGTTGCCGGCCAACAGCAGGATGCTGGCGCAGGCCGCCAGGATGAACATCACGCCGATCAGCGCCTCCTGCTGCTGCGGCGCGCGCTTCTCCGTCCAGGTCAGCAGCAGGGCGCCGAGCAGGGCCGCGCACACGGCGGCCACCTGCACCGCCATGCCGCCCTCGGGCAGGCCCAGCGCGTCGGCGGCAATCACGCCGAGCCCGGCGATCTGCGCGATCGCCAGGTCGATGAAGACGATGCCGCGGTCCAGCACCTGGGTGCCCAGCGGCACATGGGTCGCGAGCACCAGCAGCCCGGCGATCAGCGCCGGGCCGAGGATGCCCCAGTCGAGCGCGCTCCAGTTCATGGCTTGGCCCCGGCAGCGAGCAAGCGGGCCACGGTGTCGTCGAACAGGCCGAACAAGTCCTTCGCGGCGTCGCTGCCGCCCACCGTGAATGGAATCTTCACCGCCGGGATGCCGGCGTTCTTGCTGAGCCACTCGGACGGGCGCGGGTCCTGGTAGGCCGAGTACAGCACCATGCGCGCCGGCGCGCCCTTTAACGTCGACAGCACCGATTGCAGGTGCGACGCGGTCGGCTCGACGCCGGGCTTGGGCTCGAGCACGGCCACCTCCTTCAGGCCCAGCCAGTCGTAAAGATAGACGAAGGCCTTGTGCTGCGACACCACCGGCGCGCCCTTCAGCGGTGCCGCCTGTGCGGTCCAGCGATCGATGGCCTGCTGCCAGCGCTGCGCGAAGTCGGCCTGGGCCTTGGCGTATTGGCCGGCATGCGCGGGGTCGACCTGTTGCAGCCGGGTCGCCAGCGCCGTGGCCACCAGCGCGATGTTGCGCGGGTCGGTCTGAATGTGCGGGTTGCCGGCCGCATGCACGTCGCCCTGCGAGCGGTCGAGCTGGCCTGGCACGTCGAGCTTGCGCACGAAGTCCGCGGCCGCGAAGTTGCCGGGCTGGCCGGGCTGCACCTTGGCGTTGCCCGACTGCTGCAACAGCACCGGCAGCCAGCCGATCTCCAGTTCGGCGCCGGTGCAGACCACCAGGTCGGCATTGCGCGCACGCGCGATCAGGCTCGGCTTGGCCTGGATCTGGTGCGGGTCCTGCAGTGCGCTGGTGGCGACCGATACGTCAACGAGGCTGCCGCCCAGCTCCTGCGCCAGCGCGCCCCACTCGGGCTCGCAGGCGAAGACACGCAACGCGGCATGCGCGGGCAAGCACAGCAGCGCCAACGGCGCGGTGAGCAGGGCGAACAGGGCGAACGAAGACATGCGATTCATCATCTTGGCTCCTCGAATGCAGAGGCGATCAGTAGCTGTGCGCGCCATGCGCGCCCAGGCTCATCTGGTACTGGAGGAAAAGCTGGTTGTCGGTGAGGCCCGCACGCGCGCGGTCCTGCGCGAACTGCAGGCGCAGGCGCGAAAACTCGCTCGGGTTGAAGTCGAACATCAGCGAATTCTTGTGCGCCCGGTAGCCGCTGCTCGCGAGCAACGCCGAGTTCAGACCGTAGTCCGGCGTGCCGGGGTCCAGGCGCTCGGTGCGCAGGCCGACGCGCCATTGCGGCAGGAACTGGTAGACCCCCTGCAGGTACCAGCCCGACTGCACGGCGCGGTAGGCACCCAGGCTGTCGGCGTTGCCGACGTCGTAGACCAGGCTGCCGCTGCGCGTGCTGCGCAGGTACTCGCCTTGCAGCTTGAAGTAGGTGCGGGTCGCGTTGCCGTGCGGCGCCCATTTCCAGACCGCGTCCGCGACCCACACGCGGGTGCTGCCGCTGAAGGCGTTGGTGACGCTGTTGCCCGCTGCGTTGGTCGCCATGAGGCCCTGGTTGTTCGCTTTCGCGCTCAGCACCGACAGTCCGCTGCGCCAGCTCTGGCTGTCGCCGATGTCACCGCCGGTGTGGGCGGTGAGCGCCGTCATGCCGGCGCCGTTGCGGCCCGTGTCGCTGCCCGGGTAGCCGCGGCCACGGCCAAGCTCGGCGCCGAGCTCGATGTACTGGTCGGTCGGCGCGAGCCAGTGCAGTTGCACGCCGTCGTCGCCGTACTGCGTGCCAAGCAGGGCCTGGTAGGCGAGCGGGTTGTCGACGAAGTCCCAGGTGTGCGCGTGCTGCGGGTTGAGATAGCCGACGGCGGAGAAGAAGCGGCCCGCCTTCAGCGACAGGCCATAGCCGAGCGAGGTGGTCTGGACATAGGCCTCCTCGACCGCGACCGTATCGTCGGGGTGCAGCGAGATGTTGGCCGCGCCACGCAGCCACGGGTCGATGCTGGCGGCGAGGCTGAGTTCGGACTCCGCGAGGCTGAAGCCGCGCGTGCCGGGGCCGACCTCCGCGCGCGCCGGCAAGGCGAAGCCGCCGATCGCGTAGTTCGCCGGGTCCTGCGAGCTGCGAGCGTAGAGGCCCGAGAGGATCAACGACATCGACGGGTTGAAGGCATTGGCGCCGCCGCCCGATGAGGCGATGGCCGGCGTGGTGGCGGGCAGCGCGCTCGGCGCGGGCGCGGTGGGGGCGGCGGCAGCCACCGGCGGCGGCGCCGTCACCGACGCCGCTTCGGCCGCCTTCAGACGCTGCTCGAGTGCCTGCAGGCGCGTCTCGTAGGCCGCGCGCATCGCCTGGACTTCCTGTCGAAGCGCCTCGAGCTCGGACGGCGTCTCGGACGCGGGGGTGGCCATGGCGCCGAATGGCGCGGCCAGGGCAAGCGCAAGGCTCGCCGGCAACAGCTTGTGCATGAGTTTCGCTCCGGGCAAAGACGTCGGATCGCGCTCGCCCGCTGAATGCGGGCCGGGCGCCACGGGCAACGATCAGCGCGAAGCGAAGGGAGGAGCGCGGCTGCGGTAAGCCCGCGTGGGCGAGGCCAGCCAGACGCCGCTGGAAGCGGCTCGCGGCGCCGCGTGGTGCGCGGCCGGATGCGGCAAGGACGCCGCCTCGCCGGCCAGCGCGCCACCGCTCACCGCTGCCGCGCTCAGGCACAGGTCGCAATGGGCAGTGTGAGGAGCCTGCTTGCCACCTGCTGCATCGACCGTGGCCACGCCGGTGTGCGACAAGGCATGCCAGGTCGCGGTGACCTGAGCGATCGGCAGCAGCAACGCGAGCCACAGCAGCCACACGAGGCGGCATTGCGGAACAGTGCGGGGCGGCGGTGCATGCATGGCGAAGGCGTCGATCATAGTGGGCCGGCGATGGTCGTCGCCTCGATCGACCCCTCACCTGGCTCGGATCGCAGGCCTGGGTTCACGCCCGTCGCGCAGACCATGGCCGTCGGCTTCGGGCGGCCCATGGGGCGCGTTGTTGAAGACGCCGGCGCCGTTGTCGTGGACGGTGATGGCGACATCGGCGTTGGTGGCAAAAAAAGTCGGAAATCATTGCCGCGCGCCACTGGCGAGTTGCCGGTAGACCTCGGCCGAGACCCGCGCCAGCTCGGCACGGTCGGCGCCAGCCGACAGCGCATAACCGAACTCGCCGTCGACCCAGTAGAAGGTGTTGAGGGCGCCTCGCTGCGCGAAGCTGAAGGCCGTGTCCGCGTTCGGCGTTGCCGTTGGCACGCCGGCACCCGGCAACTCGTTGGACGCGTACAGGGTCAGCTTGCTGCCGCTGCCGTCCTGGTACATGAACTGCGCCACCGGCTTGCTTTCGCCTGGCAGCAAACGCCCGCCGACGAGTTCGTAGCCGAGCGCGTGCAAGCGCGGCGCCTGCATGCGCGCGCCCATGCGCTTGGACAACCACGCAACGAGCTGGTCCTCGTGCTCGGCATCGACCTCGACCGCGCGCCGCGCGTCCGGCGCATAGACCGCATGGGCCACGGCAGCGCGCTGCGCGAAGCCGCTCGCAGCGGCGAGCAGCGGCGAGACGCCCAGTTGTCGAAGAAGCGCACGAACGCGAGCGTCTCCGCCACCGACCCCTTGGCGTCGGTCGTCGCCGTCAAGATCGCGTCGACATCGCCGCTCGCCTTCTTGCCGTAGAGGGCGTACGGGGTGTTGGGCAATGAGGCCGTTCGCCGCGAGGTCGAGCTCGTCGAGGCCGAGCACCGCGCGCACCTGCAACTGCGCCGCCGCACCGGTCGGTGCGCCCTGGAGGGCGACGTTGAAGTTATGCACCCGCTTGCCGATGCCCTGCTGGCCGAGGTCGGCGGTGGCGGTCAGTGCGTGCTCATGCCGGCTCGAAGCCTGCCAGGCTCTTACACTGACCCTCGCTGCACGTGGAGCGCAGCTCATCTGCAAGGGAAAATTAGCCATGCTGACTGTCCATCATCTGAACAACTCTCGCTCACAGCGCGTCCTCTGGCTGTGCGACGAGCTCGGTCTCGAGTACACCTTGGTCAAGCACCAGCGCCACCCCGAGACGCAGCGCTCGCCCGAGTCGCTTTGCAAGCTGCACCCGCTTGGCAAGTCGCCGGTCATCGATCACGACGGCCTGCTGATCGTCGAGACCGAGGCGATCATGGAATACATCTGCCACACCTTCGCCGATGGCCGCCTGAGCCGTAGCCCGGGATCCAAAGACTACGGCGCGTATTTGCAATGGCTCGCCTTCTCCGAGGGCACGGCCTTCCCTCCGCTCCTCGTCGACCTGATCTATGCCTGGACCGGTGGCGGCAACGAAGCCTTCAAGGGCTTCTACGATGTCGAGCTGGAGAAGAACTTGAAGTACGTCGAGAGTTCGCTGGCGGGCCAGGACTACATCCTGGCGTCCGGCTTCTCGGCCGCCGACATCAACCTCGGCTGGACCTTGGAATTTGCCGAGTGCCGCGGCCGCCTGCGCAACTACGCCGGGCTGCGGGCCTACCTGGCTCGGCTGCGCGCACGCGAGGGCTACAAGACCGCGTTGAAGCGCGGCGGCGAACAGGACTTGAGCGTGTTCGCGGCGGGTGTGAACTGATTGACTGCCGCGCCAGGCCCGCCAGGGCTCGGCGGCAAGTCACATCGCCGCCGAACCACGGACGGGCACCCCGCTCGAGGTGACACCTAGACGATCTTGTCCGCGATGGTTTGCGCCACCGGAACGGAAGCCCTGAACGACGCGCGTTGTTCGAGTCGGTCCGACAGCGCCGCCAGGTTTGGATACGGGCCGCGCCACTCGATCTCAGGGAAGCGCAGCGACATGTAGCCGAGCACCGTGCCGGTGGCGATGTCGCCGAGACCAAAGCTGTTGCCCACCATCCACGTCCGCTGCCCGGCAAGGCGCGCGATCTCCTTCAGGCCGCCATCGATCTTGCGACGCTGCCGGGCCACCCACTCGGGGCTCGCCGCGTCCTTGCGCAGCCGCTCGAAAAATGTCAGCACCATCGCGTCGCAGAGCCCGTCGCACAGCACTTCAAATTTGCGCGCGGCCAGGATGCCGTCAACGTCGGGCGGCAACAGCGGATGCTGCGGGTATTTAAGCTCGAGGTATTGCAGGATGAAGCTCGATTCATACACGCTGCTACCGTCTTCGAGCAGCAGAACCGGCAGCTTCTCGAGCGGGTTGTGCTTGGGCGAGGAGGTCGTGCTGTCCCATGGCACTTCAGTCAAGAGCTCGAACGGTATGCCCTTCTCAGCCAGCGCGATGCGCACCTTGCGGGCATAGGGGCTGGGCGCGGCACTGATGAGTTTCAGCATGGCTGTACTTGCTCAGAAGCAGGGCTCGTGGGCGCCGCGCCGCGCCGCGCCACCCAGTAGGTGGCGCCTTCGCTGCCATAGCGCTCCGAGTGCGCGATCTCGCGGTCGAGCTCGAAGGTGTCACCCGAGCGCAGATGCCGGGTGTCGTCGCCCACGGTGAGCCACATCTCGCCGCACACCACGATCGCCTTGGCGTCGAAAGGGTGCGCATGCACATCCAGTACGGTCAACGGCTCCCAGCGCCGCTCCAACACCTCGTCGAAACCCTGGCCGCGCGCATCGGCTTCGAACTCGCTGAAACTCTGACTCATGACGATCTCCGTAGATTTGAAAGTGGCCGGTCATCGAAACGATAACTCCTTGGCTCTTTGGTGGCTTTCAAGTGGCTTGGCAAGGCGCAGCTAGCAGCACACCCACAGGGGTTTGTGGGGTCATGGACGGGCCGGGTACCACTCCAGCGGCTCGGGCATGACGAAGTCGGCCGGGATGTCGAAGATTTCTATGGTGGTGGAAATGAGCCCATCGCTTGCGAAATAGGCGTAGGGCACGCGACCCGCCCAGGTGCCCGACTGGATCAACTGCAGGCCGCGCGCCTTGTAGGCCGCAACACGTTCGGCATAGGGCAGGTTGTTGCAGCCCTGCGCGACGTGGTGGATGCCTTCGCCGTGATCGCGCAGGAAGTCCTCGTAGATGTTGGGGCCGGTGACCGACTCGATGATCTCCCACATCATGTTGCCGGAGAACGCCAGCGCCAGCTTCATCTTGTAGTGCGCCGGCCGGCCCATATAGGTCATGTCGCTCACGGTCTCGGGGCCGAACTCGTAGAGACGCCACGGCCCGATGCCGAGCTTGACCATGCCGGCCATCGTGCGGTGGATGTCGCGGCTCACGATGCAGGTCTGGATGGTGTCGCCCTGGAAGCTGTTGTCGAGGGCGACGTCGCTGATGACACGGGGTGTTGACATGGGGAGCCTCGGTGGTTGGGTGGCAGGTGCGTGACTCGGGGCGTTGTCGCTGCGACGCTCACCGCTGCCAAAGCCGGCACCGGCTTTCGGCCAGCCGCATCGTCGACGACGCCAGCGGCCGCGCCCATCCCACCAAACCCGAACCCGAGCGGGCCGTGGCCGGCCCTGAGGGGTAAATCCGTAGACACGCCTACGCAGATTCAGCGCGGGTGCATCGGAGAATCGTTCGTTCGTTCGTCGCGGGGCCGCGTGCCCGCTTTGCACCGGCGCCCGCGGCAAGGTGAGCCCTGCTGCTGATCAAGGAGATTGAAATGCACATTCGCAAGACGCTGGTCGTCCTGTCCCTCGCGCTGGCCGCGATGGGCGCGCTGGCCCAGGACAAGGCCGCGTATCACATCAACGACACCGATGCGCAGGCGCTGGGCGCGCTGCGCAACGCGAAGAACCACCTCGACACCGACCCGGCTGCGCAGATCACCTTCGTCACGCACGCTGCCGGCGTCGACTTCCTGATGCAGGACGCCAAGGACCGCAACGGCAACCCCTACGAGATCGCGGTGCAGGAACTGGTCAAGCGCGGCGTCAAGTTCGAAGTCTGCGAGATCACGCTGAAGAACCGCAACCTCAAGCGCGAGCAATTCATCGCCGAGGCCAGCTACACGCCCTCCGGCGTTGTGCGGCTGGTCAAGCTGCAGGGGCAGGGCTACGCCTACCTCAAGCCCTGATAAACCGTCGATCGCTTGCGCGGCTTCCTCGGCCAAGCGCCCGCCGGGCCGCCCCAAGGGCCATGAAGGGGCGCCTTCGTCGCCCTGGGGGGCGAGTGAGCGCAGTGAGCGTGGGGCTCATTGATGTCAAACCATGCGCTCGATTCGCCAGCCCTGGTAGCGCAGTGCCAGCAGCGCCCCGCCAACGATGGCCGCGAGCGCGACAAAGCTGCCGAGCGCCAGCGTCGAGACGCCCGACAAACCCTGGCCCACGGTGCAGCCCAGCGCGGTGACGCCGCCCACGCCCATCAGCGCGCCACCGGCCAGGTGATTGGCGGTGTCCTCGACGTTGGCGAAACCTTCCCAACGAAAGCTGCCGCTGGCCAGGGCCCACGCGGCCGAGCCGACCACCACGCCGGCCACGCTCACGACGCCGATCGTCAGCAACTTGCTCTTGTCGCTGAAGAACAGCAGCCAGTCGAGCGCATACCCCACCGGGGCTGCCATGCTGAGCGACTCCATGCGGCGTGAGTTGGTGGCGAGGAAGGCTTCCTCCAAGGTGCTCGGGTGCTCGGGCAGGTAGCCCAGCCGGCCCGACACCCACCACAGCGCGACGATCACCGCGCCGATGCCCAGGCCGCCGAGCCAGACGTTGGCGCTGCGGCCCTCGGGACGGCGCAGCACCCACGCCAGCAGCGCGGCGCCGATCGCCAGACCGAGCCAGCCGGCCGCCACCGGCGTGGCCACGCCGGTGGCGCTGCCGATGAGGCTGGGCAAGTCCTGGCCAGGTGCGAGCTGCAGCGCCAGGCGGTCGACCGTGTTGGCGCGCAGCACCGCGGTAATGCCCTTGAGCGTGGCGAAGGCCGACACCGCCAGCACCAGCACCACCACCAGCGACTTGAGGTTGCCGCCGCCCACGCGCACCAGGCTCTTGCTGCCGCAGCCCGAAGCCAGCACCATGCCAAAGCCGAACATCAGGCCGCCGACCAGCGCGGAGAGCCACAACACCTGCGGGCCGGCGTAGATCGTCTTGCCGGCCTCGAGCCAGCCGAGCGCCACCATGCCGTTGAAGCCGACGACGGCCACCGCGATGGCCAGCACCCACATGCGCATGCGCGTCCAGTCGCCCATGTTGACGATGTCGGAGACGGCGCCCATGGTGCAGAAGTGCGTGCGCTGCGCAATCGCGCCGAACAGCACGGCCAGCCCGAAGGCCGCCCAGAGCACCTGGCGGGCGAGCGCCGTGGGGTCGATGTCTTGCATGGGGCAATTGTCGCGGGCTTACCGGCGCGCCGCCGGCTGGCCGGTCCCGGTGCCGCTACTCGGCCTTCGCCGAAGCCCGCGCCGCCCCCACCAGCCGCACCAGCTCGGCACCGCTGCTCACGTGCAGCTTGCGCATCACGCTGGCGCGGTGGACGTCGATGGTCTTGGGACTGATGCCCAGGTCGCGGGCGAGTTGCTTGCTCGTCTTGCCTTCGAGCAGGCCGTCGAGCACCTCGAGTTCGCGCGCCGAGAGCCGCTCGAGCAGCTGGCGCACGCCGAGATCGACCTGCCGGCTCTGGAAGCGCTCGCGTGCCAGCCGCACGATGCGGTTGATGCTGTGCAGGAAGGCCTGCGAATTGAACGGCTTTTGCAGGAAGTCGACGGCGCCGTGCTGCATGGCGTTGACGGCGGCCGGCACGTCGCCGTGCGCGCTCAGGAAGATGAGCGGTATGTCCAGGCCCTCGTCGAGCAACTGTTGCTGCAGCTCCAGGCCGCTCACGCCGGGCATGCGCAGGTCGAGCACCGCGCACACCGGCTCGCGCGTCTCGCGCACGGCCTGCAAAAAAGCCTCGGCCTGGTGAAAGCTGCGCGAGGCAATCTTGACCGACTCCAACAGCCACATCAAGGCGTCGGTCACGGCGGTTTCGTCATCGAGCAGGAACACCTGCACGGCGGGGGTTTCGCGCATCATCGGGCGGCCTCGCGGGCAATGTCTTGGGCGATGTCGCGCACGACCGGCAAGGTGAAGCGAAAGCACGCACCGCGTGCGCGGCCGCCCTGCAGCCGCAGCGAGCCACCGTGCGACTCCACGATGGTGCGGCAGATCATCAGGCCCATGCCCAGGCCCGACGACTTGGTGGTGAAGTAGGGCTCGAAGATGCGCTCGGCCAGCTCGGGCGGTACACCCGCGCCGGGGTCGCTGATCTGCACGCTGACCTTTGCGCGGCCTTCGGCGACGATGGCGATTTCGACCACGCGGTCCTCCACGGGCAGCTCCTGCATGGCCTCGATGGCGTTGACCAGCAGGTTGACCAGCACTTGCTGAATCTCCACCGGATGGCAGCGCACCAGCATCGTTGCGGCCGGCGTGGCGAGCTGCGTGCGCACCTGGCCGGCGCGCAACTGCACGTCGAGCAGCGCCGTGGTTTGCCGCGCCAGTGCCACCAGGTCCACGTTCTCCAGCTCCGGCCGGTGGCGCGCCACGAAGCCGCGCACGTTGCGGATGATGTCGCTCGCCTGGTCAAGGTGCCCGGCCACCTTGTCGAGCGCCTGCGCCAGCTCGGGCCGGTCGGCCAGCTCTTCGCCCAGGCGGTGGCGCAGGCCGCCGAGGTAGCTCTGGCAGGCGTTGAGCGGCTGGCCCAGTTCATGCGCGAGCGCCGACGCCATCTGCCCCATCAGCGACAAGCGAGAGGCATGCGCCAGCGCGGCCTGCTGGGCATGCTCGCGGTCACGCGCGCGGCGCTGCTCGGTCACGTCGGCCAGCGCGTAGGCAACCCCCAGGCCGTGGCCCGACATCGGCGCGGCGACCACCGAGATGTCGCGGCGCTTGCCGGTGGCGGCGAGCCAGCCGATCTCGAAGCGGTCGACGCGGCGCGCCACGCTGCTCTTGGCGTGCTCGCCCACCAGCGCGGCCAGCGACTGCGCACTGCCGTCGGGCGCCACCACGCGATGCGGCTCGCGCGCCAGCGTGTCGAAGGCGGCGCGCGAGCCGGCGCCGAGGTAGGTCTGCAAGGTGCGGTTGATCTCGACGATCTCGCCCTCGGCATTGGTCACCAGCACGCCCAGCGGCATGTGGCGAAAGAGGGCCCGGTACTTCTCGCGGCTCTCGACCGACAGCTCTTGGGCCGCACGCCTGCGCTCCACCTCGGCGCGCAGCGCCTCGTTACTGCGGCGCAGGTTGAGCGTGCGGCGCTCGATCGTCTCTTCGAGGCGCTGGTTGGCGCGGCGCAACTGGTCCCCGGCGCGCTTTCTGTCGGTGATGTCCTGCACCACCCAGACCGAGCGCGAGTGCGCGTCGTCCGGGTCGATCATGCGCCCCGAGAGCAGGCACCACAGCAGCTCGCCGCTCTTGGTGGCCATCAGGCGCTCGTGCGTGTAGCCGGGGCGGTTGCAGGACAGGGCGGACATGCGCCCGACTTCCTCGTAGTCGGCCTGCGTGCTGTAGAGCAGGCGCACCGACTGGCCGTCGAGCTTGCCGCTCTCGTAACCAAAAATCTGCGCCATGCGCGCGTTCGCCCAAAGAATGTGCCGATCGTGCAGATAGCAGATGCCCACGACGGTGTTCTCGAGCACCAGCTCATAAGGGAACTCGGCTTCGCGCAGGCGCAGGCTCGCCTTGGTGCGCGGCGGCGCGTGCAGCGGGGAGCGGGTGGCGGCGGTCATGGGCTGAGCCCGCATTTCACCCTTGCCGGGCAAGGCGCGCCGCGCGTGATTTCCCTGTTGCGCCCTTGCCTGCGGCCGTGTGGAGAGCTTGCTGCGCTGCACTAAGCAGATTGCCTAGCTCCTAGGGAATTGATCCGGATGGCCCGGCGCCGCAGGCTTTCTACAGTGCCTGGATGACAGAAAGACGGTGCCCGCCACCGTCTTTCGCTTGAAGGCAACCGGGAGACCAAAGCCATGTTCACCGTGGACATCGACACGGGCGGCACGATGACGGATGCCCTCGTCTCGGACGGGACCGCACGCCACGCTTTCAAGGTCGACACGACACCGCACGACTACACGGTCTCATTTCTCGGCTGCCTGCAAGAGGCCGCCGGGCATCTGGAGTTCGCCAGTGTCGAGGCCTTTCTCACCCAGGTCAGTCTGATCCGCTGGTCGTCGACGATCACGACCAATGTGCTCGGCGAGCGCCGCGGCTCCAAGGTCGGCCTGCTGGTCGGCAAGGGCCAGGAACAAAAGCTCTACGGTAACGGCCGCTCACCGGTGGTGGGCGAGCTGGTGGCCGAGGGCGCCATCATCGGTCTGCCCGCCAACCCGACCCCGGCCGACGTGCTGGGCGGCGTCAAGCAGTTGCTCGAGGCCGGCGTGCGCCGCATCTGCGTGTGCCTGGCCGACTCCTTCCCCGACAACCAGGCCGAGCGCGCCATCAAGGCGGTGATCGAGGACCAGTACCCCGACCACATCATCGGCGCCGTGCCGGTGCTGCTGGGCAGCGAAATGGCGCCGCTGCGCCATGACCAGACGCGGGTTCACTACTCGCTGATGAACGCCTACACGCACCAGCGGCTCGCCACCTCGCTGTTCAAGGCCGAGGACATGTTGCGCGACGATTACAACTGGAACGGTGCCCTCCTGATCGGCAACACCAGCGGCGGCGTGGCGCGCATCGGCAAGACCAAGGCGGTCGACACCATTGAATCGGGCCCGATGTTCGGCACCTTCGGCGGCGCCTACATGGCGGGCCTCTACGGCCTCGCGAACGTGTTGTGCTTCGACGTCGGCGGTACCACCACCAAGGCCTCGGTCATTCGCGACGGCGCGGTGGTCATGCAGCGCGGCGGCGAACTGATGGAAGTGCCGGTGCAGACGACGTTCGCGGTGCTGCGTTCGGCGGTGGTCGGCGGCGGCTCGGTGGCCAGGGTCAAGGCAGGCTCGGTCATGCTCGGCCCCGACAGCATGGGCGCTGCGCCCGGCCCGGCTTGTTACGGCCTGGGCGGTGATGCGGCGACGCTGTCGGACGCGCTGCTGGCGCTGGGCTACCTGAACCCCGACAACTTTTTGGGCGGGCGCCGCAAGCTCGATGTCGAGCGGGCCCGCGTCGCGATCGAAAAGCATGTCGCCAAGCCGCTCGGCGTGTCGGTGGAAGTGGCCGCGCTGCAGGTCCGCGACGAGGCCGTGGTGATGATGGCCGAGTTGGTCGGCAACACCTTGAAGGAGGCCAAGCTGAAGGCGGCCGACACCGCACTGTTCTGCTTTGGCGGCAACGGCCCCGTGTTCGCGGCCTTCGTTGCGGCCAAGCTCGGCATGCC
>NZ_JANMWL010000026.1:0-11815 GCF_031393925.1 Methylibium sp.
ATCGGCGAGCGGCGCACGTCCACCAGGCTGACGTTGTCGCGGTTGAAGGTTTCGTAGTAGCCGGTGTCGGCGCACAGGCGCTTGGTGCCGAACGGGTAGCCCCGGGGCGTGAGCAGTTCAGCCACCGCCGGGTCGCGCACCTTCTCGCGGATCTTGCCGCGCGCGAAGTCGGCGAGCGTGTCGTTGGCCTCCTGGTTCACCAGCAGGTCGGCGAACGAGGTGTAGAAGGACAGGCCACCGTGGTTCCAGCGCGCTTCGTATTCGGCGAGCCGCTCATCGAGCGTCACTTCGAGGGCGCGTCGGGTTTCTGCCGGCATCGCCACGATGCCGACGTCGGAGTCGCGTTCGCGCTCTCGCAGGTCGGCGTAGTTCGCCTTCTGGCGACGCCGCTCCTCCGAGGTGAGCGAGCGGTTCCAGGCCGGAATGCTGAAGTTGGGCGTGCGCTGGAACACGCTCAGGTGAAGGGCCTCGCCGGCGATGTGCGGTATCGCCTGGATGCCCGACGAGCCCGTGCCGATCACGCCGACCCGCTGACCGGAAAAGTCGACGCGCTCCTTGGGCCAGTAGGCCGTGTGGTACTGCGGGCCTTTGAAGTCGGCCAGACCCGGGAAATCGAGCGGCTTGGGCGCCGACACCGAGCCGGTGGCCATGATGCAGAACTGCGCCGTGACGCTCGTGCCGCGGTCGGTGCTGATCAACCAGCGGCTGTTTGCTTCGTCGAACACCGCCGCGGTGACGCGCGTCTCGAACTGGATGTCGCGCCGCAGGTCGAAGCGGTCGGCCACGTGGTTGATGTAGCGCAGGATTTCCGGCTGGTCGGCATAGCGCGCGGGCCAGTCCCACTCCTGTTGCAACTCGTCGCAGAACGAATAGGAGTATTCGATGCTTTCGATGTCGCAGCGCGCGCCCGGGTAGCGGTTCCAGTACCAGGTGCCGCCGACGCCGTCGCCGGCTTCAAACAGGCGCGCCGAGAAGCCCTTCTTGCGCAGCATGTGCAGCGCGTAGAGACCGGCGAAACCGGCGCCGACCACGACGACGTCGAATTGCGCGTCGGCCTTGGAGCCCGCTGAAGTTGCGGAAAGCGTTGTGTTCACCATGTCATTGCGTCCTTGCGCGGTTGAACCCTTCGTCGGCCCGCAAAAAGAAGCGACCCGGGCCGCCAGCGGGATTGCCGATCATCGTGCCCTCGGGGCAAGTCGGCGCCCCTACCCCGCAGGGTAGTTTTCGGGCGATCAACTTCGGGATAACCCGCAATGGCGACGCCGGCGGAGCCTACCCTAGCCCTCGGCCGCCTTCATCCACGCCCGCTGGCGCAGCTCGGGGCTGACGCGATAGCGCTCGCCGCGGTAGTGCGCGTCCAGGTGGTCGAGCAGGCGGACCACGTCGCGCACGTCCCAGCGGGCGAGCCATTCGAACGGGCCTTCGGGGTGGTTGACGCCGAGCTTCATCGCCAGGTCGGCCGCCTCGGGCGTACACACGCCTTGCAGCACGGCGTCGGCCGCTTCGTTGACGAGCATGGCGACGGTACGGGCGACCACCAGGCCGGCCGCGTCGCCCAGGCGCTGCGGGCTGAAGCCGGCCGCCGCGAGCCAGCGCGGCGCGAGCGCCTGCCAATGCTTCGATGCCAGCGCGGCAGCGCTCCAGGCGAGCGCTGCGCCGGTGCGCGTCGCCCCAATGGTGCCGGGCAGATCGAACAGCGCCACATCGCGCGCGCCCTCGCTGGCCGCCACCTGCAAGGCCGGGCGGCCGTCGGTCAGGCGCAGTTGGGCGCCGTCGGCGGTCAGGCCATGCCAGCCGCTGCCTTGCTCTCGCGTGAACGGCCGGCCGGCGGCCTCGAGCGCCTCGGCCCAGCGTTCGACCGCAAAGCCGCTGCCGTGCAGCACGACAGCCCTGGCATCGGGCATGTCAGCCGACTCGAGTGCCGTAACTGACGCAGGCGCCGACGATGGCGTGGCCGCCGCCGGATACGCATAAAAACCGCGCCCCGATTTGCGCCCGAGCAAGCCGCCATCGACCAGCTCGCGCTGCACCAGCGAAGGCGCAAAGCGCTTGTCGCCGAAGTTGGCGGCGAACACCGACTCGGTCACCGCGAAATTGGTGTCGTGGCCGATCAGGTCCATCAGCTCGCACGGTCCCATCCGAAAGCCCACGGCGCGCAAGCACTCGTCGAGCACGGCCGGCGCAGCGGCGCGCTCGTGCAGCAGCGCCAGCGTCTCGGCGTAATAGGGCCGCGCAATGCGGTTGACGATGAAGCCCGGCGTCGAGCGCGCATGCACCGGCTGCTTGCCCCAGCGCCGCGCCAGCTCGAACACGGCGCCCGCGACCGCCGGCTCGGTCTGCAGGCCCGACACCACCTCCACCAGCTTCATGAGCGCCACCGGGTTGAAGAAGTGCATGCCCACGCAACGCCCCGGATGCGCCAGGCCATTGGCCAGCGCGGTGACCGAGATCGACGAGGTGTTGGTCGCGAGCACGCAGTGCGGCGCGACGATCTCCTCGAGCGAGCGCAGCAGGCCACGCTTGGCCTCTAGATTCTCGACGATCGCCTCCACCGCCAGCGCGGCGTCGGCGGCATCGGTCAACGCCGCGGCCGGGCGAATGCGATCGAGCGCAGCCGCCGCGGCAACGGCCTCGAGCTTGCCCTTGGCGACCAGCGCCGCAAACGTTTCGGCCAGCTTGCGCTTGGCGTCAACCGCGGCGCCCTCGCGCGCATCGAAGAGGCTTACGGCGTGGCCGGCCTGCGCCGCCACCTGCGCGATACCGGCGCCCATGATGCCGGCGCCGATCACGAACACCGGTGCGCCCGAAAGCTCGAGAGAGGGGTGGGTCATCGGCGGCTTCAGTAGGTTTCGAGGTGCAGGCGGCCCTCGCGCGCGAGCGCGCCGCCGAGCGTCTCCCACGCCAGGCCCGCCGCCTCGGCCACGTCGCGCAGCGCCAGCACCACGCCTTGTTCCATGCTCTTCAAGCCGCAGACATAGATGAAGGTGTTGGCGTCCTTCAAGAGCGCGGCGAGGTCGGCCGCGCGTTCGCGCATCAGGTCCTGCACATAGCGCCGCGGCTGGCCCGGCGTGCGCGAGAACGCGAGGTTGACGTCGATGAAGTCGTGCGGCAGCTTCTGCAGCGGCCCGAAGTACGGCAGCTCCTGCTGCGTGCGCGCGCCAAAGAACAGCATCAGCTTGCCGCCCTCGAACTTGGCGGTGGCGCGCAGGCGCCGCCGCCATTCGGTCATGGCGCGCATCGGCGCGGAGCCGGTGCCGGTGCAGATCATCACGATGTTGGATCGGGGGTGGTTGGGCATCAGGAAAGAGCTGCCGAACGGGCCGATCACGGCGCACATGTCACCCACCTTCAGGTCGCACACGAAGTTGGACGCCGCGCCGCGCACCGCCTTGCCCTGGTGGTCTTCGGTGACGCGTTTGACCGTGAGCGAAACGTTGTTGTAGCCGGCGCGCTCGCCGTTGCGCGGGCTGGCCACGGAATATTGGCGCGCGACGTGCGCGCGGCCGTGGGCATCCACCCCCGGCGGCACGATGCCGATCGACTGGCCTTCGAGCACCGGGAAGGGCATGGCGCCGAAGTCGAGCACGATGTGGTGCGTCTCGCTCGCGAAGCCCGCCTCGGTGCAGTTGAAGTTGCCGGTCACCGTGGCGGTGGTCGGCCGCTTGGGGCCGTAGAGCTTGGTGTAGGCGTGCGCTGCCGACCAGGGCGGCAAGGTCGCGCCGAAGGCGGCGGAGTCGAACGGTGTGTCGCCGCTTGCCGCGCCGGACCCAGGCGCGGCAGGCGCGGCGGGCGCATTGGGCGCAGTGGGCGCAACGATCGCCCCATCGCCCGGCGTCGACACGCCATGCTCGGCCAGTTGCTCGGTGCTCAGTTCAAGCGGCAGTTCGTCCCAGGTCAGCTGCGCCTCGATCGAGTAAGCCTCGGCCAGCGGCATGCTGCGCCAGTTGTCGATCGAGCCGGTGGGGCACGGCGAAATGCAGGCCATGCAGCCGTTGCAGACATCGGCGCGAACCACGTAGTTGCGGTCGTCATGGGTGATCGCGCCGACCGGGCAGGTGGCTTCGCAGGTGTTGCAGCGAATGCAGATCTCGGGGTCGATCAGGTGCTGCTTGATGACCTGGGTGTCGGTGGCCATGTCCATGGGAACCCTCTCCGAACGGCGCCCTCTCCCGAAAGGAGCGGGAATGAATGCGTTAACCGAACCGCACGTACTCGAAATCCACCGGCTGCCGGTTGATGCCCATGGCCGGTGGCGCAATCCAGCCGGCAAACTTGCCGGGCTCGACCACGCGGCCCATCAACGATGCCACGAAGGCGCGGTCATCGGCGCTGGGCAGCCAGGCCTTCTCGTGCGCCGCCCATTCAAGCTCGCTCACGGGGCGACCGTCGGGCGATACCTTCACGCCGGCCAGCGCGCCGATCTGGCGGTGAAAGGCCTTGTGCGGCACCTGCAGCCGCGTCGCGATGCCGGCCTTTTCGATCACCTTGTTCCAGCGGCCCACGCCGGCCACCGAGTCCTTGATGAAGTCGTCGCGCAGCACCTCGTTGAGCGCATTGAGCATCGGCACCTCCTTCTCCACCAGCTGCCCGCCCTGCACTTCGAGCACCTTGTAGTGCTGGCCCTTGAGCACATGGTCGTCGCCCCGCTTGCCCTCTTCGTAGCGGCCCTTCAGGCCCGAGCTGTAGAAGGTGGCGGCGTTGCTCGACTGGTCGGCGCCGAACAGGTCGATGGTGACGCTGTAGTGGAAGTTGAGGTAGCGCTGCAAGGTCGCGAGATCGATCACGCCGGCCGCGCGCACGGTGGCGGCGTCGTCGGTCTTCAACTCATTCATCACCTGGCAGGTGCGCGTGATCACCCGCGAGATGCCGCTCTCGCCCACGAACATGTGGTGCGCCTCTTCGGTGAGCATGAACCGGGTGGTGCGCGCCAGCGGATCGAAGGCGCTGTCGGAGAGTGCGGCAAGCTGGAACTTGCCGTCGCGGTCGGTGAAGTAGGTGAACATGAAGAAGGCCAGCCAATCGGGCGTCTTCTCGTTGAAGGCGCCCAGGATGCGCGGGTTGTTCTCGTCACCCGAAGTGCGCTGCAAGAGCGCGTCAGCTTCCTCGCGGCCGTCACGACCGAAGTGCTTGTGCAGCAGGTAGACCATTGCCCAGAGGTGGCGCCCTTCTTCGACGTTGATCTGGTAGAGGTTGCGCAGGTCGTACATGCTCGGTGCGGTCAGGCCCAGGTGGCGCTGCTGCTCCACCGACGCCGGCTCGGTGTCGCCCTGCGTCACGATGATGCGGCGCAGGTTGGCGCGGTGTTCGCCGGGCACGTCCTGCCACGCCTTTTCACCCTTGTGATCGCCGAACTGCACCTGCCGCTCGGCGTCGCCGGGGTTGAGAAAGATGCCCCAGCGGTAGTCGCGCATCTTCACGTGACCGAACTGCGCCCAGCCGCCGGCGTCGACGCTGACTGCGGTGCGCAGGTAGACGTCGAAGTCTGTCGAGCCCTCGGGGCCGACGTCGTCCCACCAGTTGATGAAGTTGGGCTGCCACTGCTCGAGCGCGCGCTGCAAGCTGCGGTCTTGGCCGAGGTTGACGTTGTTGGGAATCTTCTCGCTGTAGTCGATGGCGGACATGAAGTTCTCCGTGGAGCTTGCTGCTTGCTGAATGGCTCCCTCTCCCGCCGTGGCGGAACAGGGTCGGGGTGAAGGCGGTGCGCGGCTCCGGCGTGGCCCTCACCCCGCCTTCTCTCAAAGGGAGAGGGAGTCAAACTCGGTTCAGGTCGAACTGCGCCTTCTCGCCGGTGCCGTAGACCTTGAGCGCGCCCTTCGCGCCTACGGCGTTGGGCCGGATGAAGATCCAGTTCTGCCAGGCCGAGAGCCGGGCGAACACGCGCGTCCACATGTTCTCGGGGCCGTTGAAGCGCAGGTTGGCCTCCAGGCCGCTGAGCGCGTCGGGCGAGAGCGCGGCGCGCTCCTCGCGCGCGATGCGAATTTCGTCGGCCCAGTCGATGTCGTCGGGCGCGGCCGTCACGAGGCCGAGCGCGAGCGCGGCGGCGGCGTCGAGCGCTTGGCCGATGGCGTCGCGCGCGGCCGCGAGCGGCAGTACCTCTTCATAGAAGCGGCGCTGCAACCTGGATTGGCCGGTGATCATCGGCAGCAGGCCGAAGTTGGCCTCGCCGAGCGTGAGCCGGGGCGCGGCATCGGACGCGTCCGGCAGTGCCAGCATGTAGGCGCGGTCGGCCGCGAACGCGAACTCGGCAAAGCTGCCGGCAAAGCAGGAGTCGCGCTCGATCAGCGCGAACAGGCTGCGCGAGGACACATCGAGCCGGGCGAAGGTACGGCGCAACAGGCCGATGGTTTCGCGCACGAACCAGTGCTCGCGGTGGGCCAGCAGGCTGGCGTCGGCCGCGAGCACGGCCTGGGCATCGCCCGCGGTGGCGAGCAGCCAGCAGCCGATGTCGAGCTCGTTGGTGCGCAGGTGCAGGAGCGCGTCGTCGAGTTCGCGCGCGAACTGCAGCGGCCACCACGCGGCGCCCGCGGCCATGATCGCGGCGATGTCCTGCGGCGGCGGCTCGGTCGGCGCCTTGGCGGTGATGGTGGCGCTGCGCCGGGCGCGGTCGATCTGCACGTCCACGTAGGCGTAGTGCAGGCCGGTGGGGTCGGCCGTGCGCTCGATCGGCGTCAGCGCCACGCCCTGGGCGCCCTGCCCCGGCCCGGGCCGCTGGCTCTTTGCGGCCAGCGCCAGGGCGCGTTGCTTGACCGCCTGCGCGAAGACGGCCGGCTTGGCGATGGCGTCGACCAGCCGCCAGTCGACCGCCTTTTGCCCGCGCACGCCTTCGACGCTGATGCAGAAGATGTCGGCCAGGTCGTGGCGCACCTTGCGCTTGTCGGTCACGCGCGTGAGGCCGCCGGTGCCCGGCAGCACGCCCAAGAGCGGCACCTCGGGCAAGGACACGGCCGACGAGCGGTCATCGACCAGCAGGATCTCGTCACAAGCCAGCGCCACCTCATAGCCGCCGCCCGCGCAGGCGCCGTTGACGGCGGCCAGGAACTTGAGGCTGCCATTGCGCGAGGAATCTTCGAAGCCGTTGCGCGTCTCGTTGGTGAACTTGCAGAAGTTCACCTTCCACGCATGGCTGGACAGGCCCAACATAAAAATGTTGGCGCCCGAGCAGAAGATGCGCTCGCGCCCTCCGGTGAGCACCACCGTCTGCACTTCGGGGTGCTCGAAGCGCAGGCGGTTGACCGCGTCGTGCAGTTCGATGTCCACGCCCAGGTCGTAACTGTTGAGCTTGAGTTTGTAGCCGGGGCGGATGCCCCCTTCTTCGGCCACCGCCATCGACAGCGTGGCAATAGTGCCGTCGACGGCCAAGCGCCAGTGGCGGTAGCGCGAGGGGTCGGTGCGGTAATCGACCGACAGCAAGTCGGGTGCAGCGGGCTCGGCGGACAAGGTGGCGGTCATGGCGTTTCTCGGCAGCGGGAGGTCCAGAAACATGCAGCATGGTGCATGTTAGCTCGACTGGGCATCATAGTTCACGTCTCAACTGCGATCAAGTCCCGCGCATCGGACGATAAAGAAGATTTAACGACCGGCGCGTCCCCACTGCAGCGCTGTTTTATGCACTATGTTGCATGCCTGGTCATTGAATGCCGATCGAGCGGCGGCGCTGCTCGAGCCCGGCTGACTCACCAGACACCCAGCCGGGCGACAAACCGGTTCGGGAAACCTCGGGGCAGCCCGTGTCAAAGCGCCGCCTACATTGCTTCGATTAGCGCGCTAATCGATCGTGGTCGGTCGATGTCGTGTCTCGGTCAGGCGAATTTGCTGGAGTGATGACATGCCGATCTGCAAGGCGGGCGCGTTGGGCGCTGCGACGATGGTGGTGGTTTCGCTCACCTTGACCGCCCTGGGGAGCGGCGCGCTGGTCGCGGCCGGCGCCGCTCGCGCCGCGACTGCGGCGCCCAGCGCGCAGCCGCTGTTTGCCGCGAGCTTCCCGGACTTCGAGCGCAATTTGCAGCCGCTGGCGCAGTTCAGGGGCAAGCCCATGGTCGTGTACTTCTGGGCAACCTGGTGCAAGTCGTGCAAGCAGGAGGTGCCCGAGCTGATGGCGCTGCACAAGAAGTACGGAGCCAAGCTCTCGGTCATCGGTATCTCGGCCGACAACACCGACAAGGTGCGCGAATTTGCGCAGCAGCACCAGATCAACTACACGCTGCTGCTCGGCAGCAACGACGCCATCGCACTCTCCAAACAACTCGGCAACAGCGTGGGCGGCCTGCCGTTCGCGGTGGTGGTCGATGCAAAGGGCAACATCGTCCAGACCGTGTTGGGCGAGACGAAACCAGGCAAGTTCGAGGAGCTGGTTCGCCCGCTGGTGCAATGACCGGCGGTCGGTGCAGTAAGGGTTAGACATCAACCACAAGGAGACGATCGAAATGAAGCTTGCCCCTGGTCGAGTCTTCGCACCGCGCCTGAAAGGGCGCCTGCGGAGCTTGGCGATGGCGGCCGCGTTGGGGACTTCGGCGTTTGCAGCAATTGCTGCAACGCCGGTCATCACCGTGGTTGACCCATCGCCCGTGAACTGGTTGTCCATCACCTGGAACACCATGGAAGAACTGGTGCGGGTCGACAAGGACGGCCGCACCGTGCCCACCCTGGCCGAGAGTTACCGCTGGGTCAACGACACCACCATGGAGTTCAAGCTGCGCAAGGGCGTGGCCTTCCAGGACGGCGAGCCCTTCAACGCGAAGATGTTTCGTCGCAGCTTCGACGAGGTGCAAAAGTCGGAGAACCCGCATCCGCCGGGCGCCTTCTTGAACTTTGCCAAGGACACCAAGCTCGAGGTGGTGGACGACTACACCGTGCGCTTCGTGTTCCCGAGCACCGACAGTGCCGCGGTCATGAAGTTCCGCGGCATGCACGTCG
Organism: Methylibium sp.; assembly: GCF_031393925.1. Lineage (GTDB taxonomy): Bacteria > Pseudomonadota > Gammaproteobacteria > Burkholderiales > Burkholderiaceae_C > Methylibium. The sequence continues at coordinate 8,914 of NZ_JANMWL010000026.1, forward strand.
CCAGCACCAAGTTCTGGAACACCAACGGGTTCAAGAACAAGAAATCTGGCAACGCCGAAGGCAATTGGTGAGTGATCGACGAACCGGGTCCGTGGGGGACTGGTCCGTTTGTCTTGAAGGAAGGCGCTTCGGTGCTGGACAAGCGTTCACCGACGCTGACCTTGGAGCCGAATGCGAACTACTGGAACAAGGCGCGCATGCCGAAGGCCACGTTCGTGTTCGACAACGTCATTTCCAAGGCTGAAGCACTCGAGGAGGTCGCAAAAGGCGGCAAGGTCGACATCGTGACCGAGCTGTCACCCGCCGAGGCGGTGGCACTGAAGAAGAGCAGCAAGGCCAGCGTGGTCGAGAGCAAGTCCAAGACCGTGCTGGTGGGTGTGCTCAACCGCAATGCGCCGAACTCGAAGTGGGGCGACATCAAGCTGCGCAAGGCGCTCAACATGGCGGTTGACCGGGCTGCGGTGGTCAAGGAGGGGGCGATGGGCTACGGCACCGTCATCTCTTCGATGATCATGCCCGGCCACTTCGGCCATGAAGCGTCGTTGAAGCCTTATGCCTACGATCCGTCCGGCGCTGGCAAGACGCTTGCGGCGGCGGGCATCACCAGCGTGACGGTGGTGGCGGGCGCGGGTCAAAAGGGCGTGGTCGAAGCCATGAGCAAGAGCCTGGCCAAGGCCGGGGTCAAGGTCGTGGCCGACTACTCCGGCGCTCCGAAGGGCGACGCCTGGGACGTGTGGCTGGTCGAGCATTTCGACTGGTCGCCCGAGTACCCGTATGGCGTGGTGTTCCGCGAGTTCTTCGGCAAGGACGGGGGCTTTCGCAAGATGCCCGAAGACGCCGAGTTCGCGGCCTTGGGCGCGAAGATGCTCGCCGAGAAGGACAAGGGCAAGCTCGAGAAGCTCACGGCGCAGATGAACCGTTATGTGCATGACCAGGCCAACGTCGTGTTCCTGTACGCGCCTTCGAAGCTGTATGCGGTGAGCAACCGCGTCAACTTCGTGCCGTACAAGACATGGATGCTGGAGTTGGCGGAAACGACGGTGAAGAAGTAGCCGCGGCGGCCGAGTCGGGGCGCGGCATTGCTGCGCCCCGGCCTGCCGACCAAGGGCCCGCGGCGACGCGGGTTTTCGCTAGAACACAAGGAGCCCGCGGCAACGCGGGCTCCTTGTCATTGGGCCCACACGCAGCCATCATGATCGTCGGCACCGCAGGTCACATCGACCATGGCAAGACCTCGCTGGTCAAGGCGCTGACCGGCGTCGATGCCGACCGCCTGAAAGAAGAGAAGGCGCGCGGCATCACCATCGACCTCGGTTACGCCTACCAGGGGCTGCCGGGTGGCGGTGTGCGGGGCTTCGTCGACGTGCCGGGGCACGAGAAATTCATCCACAACATGCTGGCCGGCGCGCCCGGCATCGACCATGTGCTGCTGGTGGTGGCGGCCGACGACGGGCCGATGCCGCAGACCGTCGAGCACCTGGCGATCCTCGGCCTGCTCGGCCTGGAGCGCGGCGTCGTAGCGCTGACCAAGATAGACCGCGTCGACGCCGCCCGGCGCGACGCCGCGGTGGCCGAGGTGCGTCGCCTGCTGGACGGCCGTGCGCAAGCCGGCTTCGAGATCATCCCGGTGTCGTCGGTGAGCGGCGAAGGCATCGCCGCGCTGAGCGCGCACCTGCAGGCGGCGGCAAGCGCCGCAGCCGACGCACACGGCCGCGACGACGCGCCGTTTCGCCTGGCGATCGACCGCGCGTTCACGCTCGCCGGCATCGGCACCGTCGTCACCGGCACGGTGTTTGACGGCACGGTGACGGTGGGCGACCCGCTGATGATCTCGCCGTTCGGCGTGCAGGTACGCGTGCGCGGCCTGCATGCCCAAGGCCGCAAGGCCGAGCGCGGCACGCACGGCGAGCGCTGCGCCATCAATATCACCGCACCCCAGCTCGACCGCCGCGACATCGCGCGCGGCCAGTGGCTGCTGGCACCCGCCCTGCACGCGCCCACGCAGCGCATCGACGCGCGCCTGGCCTTGTTGCCGGGCGAAGCGCGCGCGCTGGCGCATTGGACGCCGGTCCACGTCCACCTCGGTGCGGCGCACGTCAACGGCCGCGTGGCGCTGCTGCAGGGCACGCCGCTGCAGCCCGGACAAGACGCGCTCGTGCAGTTGGTGCTCGACCAGCCGCTCGGCGCCTTGCACGGCGACCGCTTCATCGTGCGCGACCAGTCGGCGCGGCGCACGCTCGGCGGCGGGCGCGTGCTTGATGCCTTTGCGCCCGAACGTGGCCGGCGCAAGCCGCTGCGCGCCGCCGTGCTCGCCGCGCTGGAAGCGAGCACGCCCGAGGTCGCGCTCGGCGCCCTGCTGCAGTGCTCGCCGGCCGGCGTCGACCTCGCGTGGTTTGCGCGGCTTCACAAGCTGACCGATGGCGCGCTGGCGCCGCTGCTCGACGCCGCGCACGCACACCTGCTGCGCGCTGGCGGGCTCGCCTGCGCCTTTAGCTCGGCGCACTGGCAGCAGCTCGCCGAGCAGGCGCTGACCGCGCTCGCTGCCTACCACCAACGACAGCCCGACAGCGCCGGCGCCAACCTTCAGGAGCTGCGCAACCTGATGCCTCAGCGCCCGGGCGTGGCGGTGGTGGCGAGCCTCATGGACACCGCGCTCGCGCAGCAACGCGTGCTGCGCATCGGCCCGCGCTATCAGCTCGACGGCCACCGCGTGAGCCGGGGCGCCGCCGAGCAAACGCTGTGGGAGCGCGCGCGGCCGGTGCTCCACGGCGCCGGCCTGGCGCCGCCGCAGGTGCCCGAGCTGGCGCGCGATCTGCACGTCGGCGAAGACGCGCTGCGCACCCTGTTTTGTCGGCTCGCGCGCATGGGGCAGTTGCACCGCGTGCGCCGCGAGGTGTTCTTC
>NZ_JANMWL010000064.1:0-4799 GCF_031393925.1 Methylibium sp.
GAAGATCTTGAAGTTGGCCGCTCCGCGCGGCACGAAGGCATGCGCGATCACGTGGTGGGGCTGGCCGGTGTCGGCCTCCTCGGCGGCGACGAAGTCGTCGAAGCGGCGCGTCATCTCGTCGGCCACCGCGTGCAGCAGCGCCAGGCGCTTGTCGCTGCCGAGCCGGGCCCAGTCGCCGTGCAGCGCGGCGCGCGCGGCCGCCACCGCGGCATCCACCTCGGCCGCACCGCCTTCGGCGATGCGGGCGATCACGGCGTTGTCGAGCGGTGAGCGCTTGTCGAAGGTCTGGCCGCTCGCGGACACGGCGAATTCGCCGTTGATGAAATGCTGGACGCTGCGCAAGGGAGGCTCTCGGAAGGAGTCGGGTCCGTGTAGGAATCGGGACGCGCCGCCGTCCAATACCGTCTGCGGCAGCCGCGATACCTTGACGGTATGACTTGCTCATTTGGCGCACACCGCGCCGCGTCGGTGGCGCCGATTTGATGTCCTGAGCAAACCCTCTCCCGGGTTAGCCCGCGAAGCGGCGCGAATCCGGGCACCTGCGGGCTGGCACGCCGGTTGCGTAGGACCATGCATGCAGTAGGCGGAGACAAGACAGCATGCACGTCGAGATCAAGACAACGGACACCAAGCCGCTGCGCAACACCTTCACGCACCTGGCCGCGCGCTTCGGCGACAAGCCGGCGTCGCGCTACCAGGAGGCCACCTACGACATCCAGGAGGTCGAGAACTTCCACTACCGCCCGCTGTGGCAGGCCGACAAGGAGATCTTCGACACCAGCCGCACGGCGGTCGTGATGGCCGACTGGTACGCGCTGAAGGACCCGCGCCAGTTCTTCTACATGAACTACACGACGACCCGCGCGCACCAGCAGGAAGTCGCCGCAGGCCAGTTCGACTACTTCGACAAGCGCGGCCTGCTCACCACGCTACCCGAAGGCCTGCGCGAGCGTGTCGCCGCCGCGCTGCTGCCGCTGCGCCACTACGAGTGGGGCGCGAACATGAACAACAGCGCGATCACCGGCTGGGCCTACGGCGCCGCGCTGACCAACGCGACGATGTTCGCGACGATGGACCGGCTCGGCCTGGCGCAACTGCTGTCGCGCATCGGGCTGCTGATCGACGGCAACCTGGGCACGTCGCTCGCCGCCGCCAAGCAGCAGTGGCTCGAGGATGCGGCCTGGCAGCCGCTGCGCTCGGCGGTCGAGCACCTGTTCATCGTCGACGACTGGTTCGAGCTGTTCGTCGCGCAGAACCTGGTGCACGACGGGCTGCTCTACCCACTGTTCTACCAGCGCTTCGAGCAGACGCTGGCGGCGGCCGGCGCGCCGGCCTTCGGCATGCTGCTGACTTTCCCGAACGAGTGGCACGCCGAGACCACGCCCTGGGTCGACGCGGTGTGCAAGACCGCCGCCGCCGAATCGGCCGCCAACCGCGCGCTGCTTGCCGGCTGGGCCACGCGCCACCGCGCCACGGCGCTGGCCGCACTCGCGCCGCTGGCCGAGCGCATGTTCGGCGCGGCCGGGCGGCAGACGCTCGGCGAGGTCGATGCCGCCTTCGGCGCCCGCCTGCAACGCCTCGGCCTCGTGGCCGCCTGACCCTCACCGCAAGCAGCCCCATGACGACCGCACCCCACCGCAAGCTCGGCCTGAAAGACAAGTACGGCCTCCTGACCCGTGGCCTCGGCTGGGACACCAGCTACGTGCCGATGGACAAGGTGTTCCCGCACGACAGCTTCGAGGGCATCAAGATCCACGACTGGGACAAGTGGGAAGACCCGTTCCGCTTGACGATGGATTCGTACTGGAAGTACCAGGCCGAGAAGGAGCGCAAGCTCTACGCGATCATCGACGCGTTCGCGCAGCACAACGGCCATCTGAACGTCAGCGACGCGCGCTACATCAACGCGATCAAGCTGTTCATCACCGGCATCACCCCGCTGGAATACAACGCCCACCGCGGCTTCGCGATGGTGGGACGCTCGATGCGCGGTGTGGGTCCGCGCATCGCCTGCCAGATGCAGGCGATCGACGAGTTGCGTCACGCGCAGACGCAGATGCACTCGATGAGCCACTACAACCGGCACTTCAACGGCATGCACAACTGGCCGAAGAACTTCGACCGCATGTGGTACCTGTCGGTGCCGAAGTCCTTCGTCAACGACGCGATGAGCGCCGGACCCTTCGAGTTCCTGACCGCGATCTCGTTCTCCTTCGAGTACGTGCTGACGAATCTGCTGTTCATGCCCTTCATGAGTGGCGCCGCCTACAACGGCGACATGGCCACGGTCACCTTCGGCTTCTCGGCGCAGAGCGACGAGGCGCGCCACATGACGCTGGGCCTGGAGTGCATCAAGTTCATGCTCGAGCAGGACCCCGACAACCTGCCGATCATCCAGAAATGGCTGGACAAGTGGTTCTGGCGCGGCTACCGGCTGCTCGGCCTCGTGGGCGTGATGCTCGACTACATGCTGCCCAAGAAGGTGATGAGCTGGCGCGAGGGCTGGGAGCAGTACTACGAGAAGAACGGCGGCGCGCTGTTCGACGACCTGGCGCGCTACGGCATCCGCAAGCCGACGCACCACGAGACGACCGTGCTCGAAAAGGAGCACGTGACCCACCAGCTGTGGCTGATGCTGTGCCAGTACCACTGGGGCCTGGCGCTGCACACCTGGCTGCCGAGCGACGAGGAGATGGACTGGCTTTCGCAGCAGTACCCGAACACCTTCGACAAGTATTACCGGCCGCGCTTCGAGCAGCTCAGGGCGCTCGAGGCCGAGGGCAAGCCCTTCACCAACGCCAGCCTGCCCTGCCTGTGCCAGACCTGCCAGATCCCGATGTGCTTCACCGAACCGGGCGACCCGACGCGCCTCGCGCACCGCTCGAGCCTGTTCCAGGACGAGCGCTTCATCTTCTGCTCCGACGGCTGCAAGGACGTGTTCGATGGCGAGCCCGAGAAGTACGTGCAGGCGCGGCTGCCGGTGCAGCAGTTGCTGCAAGGAAATCTCGGCGGGCCGGAGCTGGCGGACATGATCCGCTTCTGGGGTTACGACCCGGAACGCGACATCGGCCGCTACGAGGGATCGAGCGACCAGCAGCGCTGGGCCCAGGCCAAGGCGCCCGGCGTCGCGGCCAAGGCCGCCTGAGCGGGAGCGCCACCATGCCCGTCATCGCACTGGAACCCGGCTACGGCGGCATCGTCCGCGACCGGCAGCAAGACTTCAACGGCGTGCAGCTGCTCTTCATCGAATGGGCCGCGCACCCACTGATCGCCTGCCCGATCACCGTGCCGGTGCCGCCCGGCACGCGCTTCGGCGAGCTGCTGAGCGGCGCGCTGACGCAATCGGTGTTCGGCCAGCAGCCGGACTGGCCCACCGTCGACTGGAGCCGCGCGACCTGGCGCATGAACGACGCGCCCTTCGTGCCCGACCTCGGCAAGACCCTGGCCGAGCAGGGCGTCGCCCACAAGGCCTTTCTGACCCTGACGACCTGAAAAGGAGATAAGCATGAGCATGAACGGCGTGATGCGCCCCGGCCACGTGGCCCTGCGCGTGATGGACCTGCAAGCCGCGGTGCGCCACTACACCGACGTGCTGGGCCTGCTGGAGACCGGCCGCGACGCGCAGGGACGCGTCTACTTCAAGTGCTGGGACGAGCACGACCACCACAGTCTGGTGCTGCGCGAGGCCGACCGCGCGGGGCTCGACTACCTGGGCTTCAAGGTCGTCGACGAGGCGACGCTGGACCGCCTGGCGGCCGGCATCGAGGCCTTCGGCATCGCGACCGAGAGCGTCCCCGCCGGCGAGCACCTCGCGACCGGCCGGCGGGTGCGCTTCACCGCGCCGACCGGCCAGGTGTTCGAGCTGTATGCGACGAAGGACGTGGTCGGCAACGGCATGCCCACGGTGAACCCCGGCATCCAGCCGGCGAACCTCAAGGGCATCGCCCCGGTGCGGCTCGACCATGTGCTGGTCTACGGCGCCGACATCGAAGGCTCGGTGGCGCTGTTCCGCGACGTGCTGGGCTTCCAGGTCACCGAGAGCGTCAGCGACCAGGGCAAGTACATGGCGGCCTTCATGAGCTGCAGCACCAAGGTGCACGACATCGCCTTCGTCGGGCTGCCGGGCGAGGGCAAGCTGCATCACATCGCCTTCTACGTCGAATCGTGGAGCGACGTGCTGCGCGCGGCCGACCTGATCTCGATGACCGAGACCTCGCACGACCTGGGCCCGACGCGGCATGGCGCGACGCGCGGGCAGACGGTGTACTTCTTCGACCCGAGCGGGAACCGGAACGAGGCGTTCACCGGCGGGTACATGTGGTATCCGGACCGGCCGCCGCTGCAGTGGACGCCGGATCAGTTGCCTCGTGCGCTCTTCATCCATGAGAAGAAGCTGCGGGAGGAGTTCATGAGTGTGGTGACTTGATGTTGGCGGTGCTGGGCGTCAAAGCCGTGTGGGGGTGTGCGGTGACGCTTCACTGCGGCGGTCGGCCTGCAAGGCCGACCCCCGCAGTGAAGCGCCGCCCGCCGCCCACCCGCGGCTTTGCTCCCACGGAACCCACGCCCACACCATGACAAGCACCTCATCCCTGGTCACAACCGGCCCCCACCACACCCACCTCACAAGGGCCGGCACAGGCAAACCTGTCCTGTTCCTGCACGGCTCCGGCCCCGGCGCCACCGGCCTGTCCAACTGGACCCTCGCCAGCCAGGCCCTCGCCAACGACTGCGAGCTGCTGATCCCCGACCTCGTCGGCTACGGCCAGAGCAGCCACCCCCAGCCCTGCCCGCAGGGCATG
>NZ_JANMWL010000077.1:0-3213 GCF_031393925.1 Methylibium sp.
GTCTCGCTCACCCGTGCCCACCTCCGCTTCGGCGAGCGACCGCACGCCCATGCGGCAGCCGCGCCTTAGATGCGACTCTGGGCAATCGACGGGCCCGCTGCGCCTGGCGCCAAGCCGTCGGGGGACGGATGAGCGGCCGGCGCCGACCCTGGCGCGCTCAATTCGCGCCAGGGTTTCAGGGCCAGCCAGGCGAGCAGCACCGCCGCCAGCAGCGGCACGGCCAGCAGCACGGCTTGGACGGTGGCCTTGAACAAGTGCTCGCCCACCAAGAAGCCAAGCCGGGCGGCAAGCGCATCGACATAGTGACGCACGTGCATCAGCAACAAGAGCGGCGCCAACCAGGCGCCCCAGCGTGCCAGCCGGCCGATCGAGGCGCCGAGCACTGCGCCACTGGCCAGCAGGAACAGCGCGGAGGCCACGAACACCAGGGTGAACAGCGTCTGGGCGATCGGCTGCGCGGCGCCGAGCGCGTCGTGCCAGAGCCGGTAGGGCAACCAGGCCAGGCAGGCGAGCGCCAGCACGGCGGCCACCGCACGCGCTCGGGTGGGCGCCGCGTCGTCGGTGGCCGAGCGGTCGCCGCCCGGCAGCCGCTTCATGAAGGGAATGAGCACCACGCAAGCCATGCCGAAGATCGCGTCGAACAGCATCGTGCGTGGGTAGCCCCAGGCCTCGATGGCAATGCCCTGCCAGGTCGACGAGTAAGCGATGGCCAGGTTCATGAGCGCCATGTAGGCGGTGAACTGCGTGGCCGCGACCTTGGGGTTGGTGACGTCCATGAAGATCGCCGAGCGCGTGCCGTACATCAGGCCGTTGAACACGTTGTAGACGATCGTGGCGACCCACAGCGCGGTCACCAGCGCCACCGGCACCACGGGGCGTGCGGCCCCGCTCTGCGGCACCGGCATGACCCAGCCGTACTGGCTGAGCACCTGCATCAGGTAGAACACCGGCAGGCTGGTGAGCAGGGTGTAGATGACCAGCATGCGGCGCCGCCCGAAGCGGTCGGACAGCAGCCCGCCCACCACGCAGAAGCCTGCATTGACGACCGTCGACCAGAGATTGAGCCAAGCGACCTGGTCGTCGTTCAGGCCCAGCTCCACCGCCAGGTTCGACTGCAGCGACAGCCCCAGGCACATGGCGCCGGCCGGCAGCAGCGCGAAGCCCAGGCCGCTGAAGGCGCCGCGCGTGCCGAGGAAGGAGCGAAACGAAGCGACCGCGAAGTCGCGCATCTCGCGGCCCGCCGCACGCAGGCGCGAGCCGACGACGACGGCGCGCGCGGCATACGGCGCTTCCTTCATCGGCAGCACGACGAGGGTGGTGACCATCAGGATGCAGCCGGCCACGAAGAAGAAGGTGGGCTGAAAGCCGGTGTAGCCGCTCAGGAAAAGCACGCCGCTACCGCCCACCGTCGATCCGATCGCGGCGCCCGCGAACATCAGGCCGTTGGCCAGGCCGCGCTCGTCTTCGTGCAAGGAGTTGACGGCCAGCGCGTCGATTGCCACGTCCTGCATCGCACCGAAGGTGTTGTGTACCAGCAGGATCATGGTGAAGAGCCACAGCTGCTCGGGCAACTTCAGCAGCACCGTCGACAGCAGCGTCGTGGCCATCAGCACCTGCGTGACGAGGATCCAGCCGCGCCGCCGCCCCAGGCGCTCGGAGGCGAACACATCGATCATCGGCCCGAACGCCCACTTGAAGGCCCAGGGCAGGTAGAACGAGCCGACAAAGGCGCCGATCTCGGCCGGGCCCACGTCCTGGCGGCGCAGCTGCGTGGCCACCGCGGTGGCGGCAAAGCCCAGCGGTATGCCCTCGGTCAGGTAGAGAAAAAAGAAGGCGGCAAGCCGCCCGTTCTTGCTGGCAAGCAGGTTGGGCAGGCGCATGCCCGCAGGGTGGCAGTGCCCGCGCGGGGCTGTCAAGCCGGGGTACTCGCCGCTTGCGCTCGATCGGCCGGCCGGCCGGTGGTTAGCCGGGGCGGGAGACCCGCGCTGGCTTCGCCCGCCCCGTCAAGCCAGGACGTGTGCCGCCGGCCGTGCGAGCTGCCCGCGCTGGTAGTCGGCAAAAGCCTGGCGGATCTCGGCCTGGGTGTTCATCACGAAGGGGCCGTGGCCGACGATGGGCTCGTCGATCGGCTCGCCGGCCAGCAGCAGCACGGTGGTGTCCTGCTCGGCCTCGAAGGCGAGCGTGTCGCCAGCGCGCTCGAACACGGCCAGTTCCGCCTCGCCGACCGTTTCGCCGCCGCTCAAACGCAGCCTGCCCTTCTGCACCAGCAGCGCGGCCGTGTGCCCGGCTGGAACCGGCAGCTCGGCGCGGCGACCGGCGGCGACGCGCACGTCCCACACGTTCATCGGGCTGAAGGTGCGCGCCGGGCCGGCGTGGCCCTCGAAGCTGCCGGCGATGACACGCACGCTGCCGGCCGCGTCGCCCGCAAGCCCACGCAGCGTGATACGCGGGATCTGCGCGTCGGTGATGCCCTGGTAGCCGGGGGCGGCCATCTTGTCCTTGGCCCGCAGGTTGACCCACAGCTGCACCATCTCGAACGGGCCGCCGCGGCGCGCGTAGTCGCTGCCGTGGTATTCCTCGTGGAGGATGCCGCCGCCGGCCGTCATCCATTGCACGTCGCCGGGGCCGATCAGGCCGCCCGCACCGCTGGAGTCGCGGTGCTCCACCTCGCCGGCATAGACGATGGTGACGGTCTCGAAGCCGCGATGCGGGTGCTGGCCGACGCCGCGTCGCGCGGTGGTGGGCGCAAAGCTCGCGGGCCCGGCGTAGTCGAGCAACAGAAAGGGCGACAAGGCCTCGGCCAGGTCGTGGTACGAAAAGATGCTGCGCACCGGAAAGCCATCGCCCACCCAGTGGCTGGCGTGCTGGCGCTTGACGAATTGGAGTTGCTTCATGGCGGCCCTTTCTCGTTGGCAGGCCATGCATGATGGGGCCGGTCCGCGCGCGCACCGTCACAGCGATCTGCATGCAGCGTTCAATCTGCTGCGAGCCGGCGCGCACGCCAGCGGCCGGGGCAGCAGGCTTGCTACAGGCCCAGCTCGCTCAGGCCGGCGTGGTCGTGGGGGCGCCTGTCGAGCGGCCAGTGAAACAAGCGCTCGTGCTCGGCGATGGGCAAGTCGTTGATGCTGGCGTAGCGGCGCGTCATGCGGCCCGACTCGTTGAACGCCAGCGCGCGTCTTCGGTGTAGACGCCCACCACGCGGTCGGGGTCGCG
>NZ_JANMWL010000096.1:0-14459 GCF_031393925.1 Methylibium sp.
TCATTGAATTTGTTGGTGCGCCCGGCTGGGATCGAACCAGCAACCCCTGCCTTCGGAGGGCAGTACTCTATCCATTGAGCTACGGACGCGACGGCGCTGATTGTAGCGAGGCGCCCTGCCGCAACCCGAGGTCGAGTGGGAACGCGGCTTGCTGGATGCACGGCATGGCACACCCCGTTTTTGAGCATCCCGGCCCCGCCCCGAACCCGCCGCATCCCAACGAGCCGAATGCGCCGCCGCATCCACGCGATCCGGTTCCAGACGGTGGCGACAAGCCGGTGGGCGACGGTGACGAAGCGCCGCCCGGCACGCGCTTTCTTCAGGCTCGCTAAACGACCGACGCGCCCAGGGTCGCCGGTATAATCGGCGCCTTTTGCGAGGCGTGCCTGCGCCGTCGCAACCTCCTTTGCAGACGCCCCCCGAGGACCTCATGAGCGACCGAGCGACCACCTCCCACGAGCACGCCGACGACAATTATCACGAGGCCAATCACGAAGGCCCGATCCGCACCGTCAAACAACTGATCATCGCGGTGGTGTTGGCCTTCGCGGTGCCGATCGCGATCATCGTGCTGCTGGTCGTTTACATCGACGCGCAGAACAAGCCTGCGGCCGGCAGCGACCACCTGAGCGCCTCCGCGACGGCGCCGCGCCTGGCGCCGGTCGGCATGGTCGAAGTCAAGGACGCCGCCAATCCCGGCGCTCTCAAGAGTGGCGAGCAGGTCTATGCCGCGCAGTGCGTGGCGTGCCACGCGAGCGGCGTGGCCGGCGCCCCGAAGCTCGGCGATGCGGCGGCCTGGGGGCCGCGCATAAAGCAGGGCTACGAGCTGCTGTTAGCCTCCGCGCTCAAGGGCAAGGGCGTCATGGCCGCGCAGGGCGCTGGCGATTTCGGTGACGTGGAGATCGGCCGCGCGGTGGTCCACATGGCCAACGCGGCCGGCGCCAAGTTCGACGAACCAAAGGCCGTCGCGGCAACGGCGGCGGCTTCGGCACCGCCGACCGAGAGCGCCCCGCCCGCGGCCGATGCGGCGGCCAAAATCGCCGCTGCCAGCCAGGCCGCGGCCACGCCCGTTCCATCGGCGGCGCCAGCGACCCAGGGCGACAGCATTCCGGCGCTCTACACCCAGGCGTGCCAGGTCTGCCATGCCACCGGCGTGGCGGCGGCACCGAAGCTCGGCGACAAGGCGGCGTGGGCAGCGCGCGTGGGCCAGGGCGTCGACAAGCTGACCCAGAGCGCGATCGCCGGCAAGGGCGTGATGCCGCCCCGGGGCGGCGTGGCCACCGCGAGCGATGCCGACATCAAGGCGGTGGTGGCGTACATGGTCAACGCGGTGAAGTAAGTTCGACCCGTCGCCCGCGCGAGACGATCGCGCAACAAAAAAGCCGGCCCGCAGGCCGGCTTTTTTGCGTCTCGATTCGCGCTTCTTATCAGGTCACGCCGCGCTGCGGGCTCAGCTGGTAATGAAAAAGCGCCGGCAAATCGGCGAAGGAAATGTCCTGCGGGCTCCAGAGCCCGGCGGCGACCGCGTCGGCCGCGGCGTCCATGTCGAGCGAGCGCACCAGCCCGAGGCCGGCCGCGGTCTGGAGGAACAAGCGGCCGAGTTCGTCGACCCAGGCGCCCTGCACCGCGCCTGCGTCGGCACCCGTGTGGGCCTGCACCGCGTAGCCGTCGCCCTGGCGCTGCACGCCAAGCACGAGCGGTGCCGCTTCGAGCTCGACATAGACGCGCTGCGGGCCGTTCTGGAAGTACCAGGCGCCGTCGGCCGACGATTCGTAATTGCGGTGAATGAACTCGCGCAGCTTCTCGTGCAGCAGCCGACTGCCCTTGACCTGCGGGAAAGACCCGGCCGCCTGCACACGGTCGTCGCGCATGTACCAGTCGCCGCGTGCGTCCAGGCCGAGCCAGCCGTAGCAGGCGGGCACCTGCGGCCACTTCTTCAGTGCGGCACGAACGATGTCATCCATCGAGACATTGTGTCGCCCGGCCCATCCCTTGCTGCAGCCAGGCCATCACCGCGCACGGCAGCCCGCGCACATCGGCCGGAAAGTCGCCTTGCGCGAAGCCGACGTGCCCGCCGCGCGCCGGTTGCCACAAGGTGACATGCGCGCCGACTTCATGAGCGTGCGGCAGGCAGGCCGCCGGCACGAACGGGTCGTTGCGCGCGTTGAGCACGAGCGCGGGAATGCGGATACGCGCCAGATGCGGCTTGGCCGAACCGCGCGCCCAGTAGTCCTCGGTGTCGCGGTAGCCGTGAAGCGGCGCCGTGAAAACATTGTCGAACTCGTAGAGATCGCGCGCCGCGAGCAAGCGCTCGCGGTCGAACAGGCCGGGGTGCTGGGCCAGCTTGGCGAGCGCCTTGGCACGCATGGTGCGCATGAACATGCGGTTGTAGACGTGTCGGTTGAAGCCCCGCACGATGGCGCGGCCACCGGCGGCCAGGTCGATGGGCGAGGAGATCGCGGCGACTGCGCGGGCCGTGGCCGACGCGCTCTCGCCCGCCTCCTCGGCCCAGCGCAACAGCGCGTTGCCGCCGAGTGAAACGCCGACCGCCGCCAGCGGCGCGCCGCACCCGGCGCGGGCACGCCCCAGGATCCAGCCGATCTCTTCAAAATCACCCGAGTGGTAGGCGCGTGGCCCATGGTTGAGTTCGCCCGAACAGCCGCGAAAGTGCGGCACCGCCATGCGCCAGCCGTTGCCACGCGCCCAGTCGGCAAACGCCACGGCGTAGTGGCTCGCCGACGAGCCTTCGAGGCCGTGAAACAACACGAGCAGCGGCGCCTCGCGACGGCGGTCGGTGTCGTGCAGGAAGTCGACGTCGATGAAGTCGCCATCGGGCGTGGTCCAGCGCTCGCGTCGAAAGCGCGGTGGCGTGCCGTCGAAGCGGCGCGCAAACAGCGCGGGCCAGATGGTCTGCGCGTTGCCGCCCGGCAGCCACCAGGGCACCGGCCAGTCGTCGCCGCACTCGCGCAGCAAAGCGGCGGGCACCGGCATGCCGCTGGGGCCGACTTTCAATGCAAGGTGGACGGCGCTTCGGAGATTTCCTGAAGCTCGCGCGTCGTGCCGGGGCTGGCGTGGTGCAGCACCATGCGCCAGCCCTGCTCGGTGAGCAGATAGACATTGGTGACGATCGCGAACGCCGTCTGCCGCCCTTCGTCGGTTTGAGCCTGCACACGCTCGAGCACGTGATGCACGGCGCTGGCGTGGGTGTGCAGGCGCCGCACCTTGTCGGGGTGTACGTCGATCGCACCGTTGGCGAAGATCGCCTCGAACGAGGCGCGGATCGCGCCGGCTCCCAGCAAGCGCAGGCCGCCGGGGTGAACGCAGGCGATGTCCTCGTCGTCCGACCAGATCGCCATCAGCTTGTCGATGTCGGCCTGTTGCAAGGCCTCGTAAAACTGCGCTTCGGTCGCGTCGGGCGACACCAGTGGCGGCTTGGGTTTGGGCGTCATCGCAGCGGGCCCATGGGCACGGCAAGGAAGGACTCGTGGCAGCGACTGTGCATGGGCGGCATTGTACGAAGCGCCCCTAGAATCCCGCCACATCCCAAACCGCCCCATGGTCACCAACGTCAAGGACTGGTCCGAAAGCAGTCGCGAACTCGCCGCCCTGCTTTCGCGCGTGGCACTCGGTGACCGTGCGGCCTTTGCCGCGCTGTACCGGCATTCGAGCGCGCATCTGCTCGGCGTCGTGCTGCGTATCCAGAAGGACCGGGCCCAGGCCGAGGACGTGCTCCAGGAGGTGTACGTCAATGTCTGGCGCGCGGCGCAGGGTTTTGACGCCTCGCTCAGCCAGCCACTCACCTGGCTCACCAGCATCGCCCGCAACCGGGCCATCGACAGCCTGCGCCGACGTCAGAGCGAGCCGCGAACCGTCAGCACTGCGACGGGAAGCTTCGAAGACGACGATGAACACGACATGCTGCACGATCTTGCTTCTCCCGACGCCGGCCCGCTCGACCTTCTGGGGCAGGCGAGCGACGCGCGCGCGCTGCGTGGCTGCATGACCGCGCTCAGTGGCGAGCAGCAGCAGAGCCTGGCGCTGGCGTTCTACCAGGGGCTCTCGCACGCCGAGATTGCTGAACACCTGCGGCAGCCGCTGGGCACCGTGAAAAGCTGGGTGCGGCGCGCACTGCAGGCGCTCAAGGCTTGCCTCGAGCAGGCCGCGCGCGCCCACTGAGCCGCCAAGATCATGGACTACAGCCGCCCCCTCCTGGCCGACCGACTGGCCGCCGAGTACGTGCTCGGCACCATGCGCGGCGCGGCGCGGCGGCGTTTTACCGCCCTGCTGCCGGCGCATTCGGCGCTGCGCGCCGCGGTGGGCGAGTGGCAGACGCGGCTTCAGCCGCTGGCGGCCGGCGTGGCACCGGTTGCGCCGTCGGACGCGGTGTGGTTGCGCATCGAGCGGCGCCTGTTCTCAGCGACCGGCAGCACGGCGCCCACGCGCTGGTGGCAGCGTCTGGGTTTGTGGCAGGGCGCCACGGGCTTTGCCACCGTCGCCGCAGTCGGCCTGGCGCTGGTGCTGTCGCAGCCGCAACCGGTGGCGCCGCCGATCGTGATCGTGCTGAGTGCCAACCCCGACGCTCGAGGCCTGGAGCCCGCCAGCTTCGTCGCCAGCGTCACGCCGGACGGTCGCGCGCTGGTGCTCAAGCCGCTGAACGCGGCGGCCCCGGTGGGGCGCGCCTACGAGCTGTGGTCGGTGCCGGGCAGCGGCGCACCGCGCTCGCTCGGACTGGTGTCGCACCAGCAGGCGACCACGGTCGTGCGCGCCCGCTTGCTCGAAGGCACGGCCGCGTTCGCCGTCAGCCTGGAGCCGAGCGGCGGCTCGCCCACCGGCGCGCCGACCGGCCCGATCGTTTCGCTCGGCAAGTTGCAGCTCTAGCGCTGCGGCGGCGCGTTCGCGCACCCTTGCGTTGCTCGAGTGCATCCGCAGCACTGCGGCCTTCGTAGTGATGGGCACGAGGCATCGACCTCGCCCACCCTCACGGAGAACCAATCATGCGAATCACCCCGATCAGCGGCGCCGCCGCACTGACCTTGCTGCTGTCCGCCTGCGGCTCGATGATGCCCGCGCCGATGGACAAACCGATGGCCACGGTTGACAACGCCGCCTTGCCCGAGCCAGTGCGCGTGCCGGCCGGCGAGGTACAGAAGATGTGGACCGTCGGCAGCGGCGAGATCACCTACGAATGCCGCGACAAAAAGGACGCCGCCGGCCAATACGAATGGGCGTTCGCCGGCCCCGTGGCCACGCTCAAGGACGCCAGCGGCAAGGCGGTGGGCAAGTACTACGGCCCGCCCACTACCTGGGAAGCGATGGACGGCTCCAAGGTCGGCGGCAAGCAAGTCGCGGTCGCCCCCAACCAGCCCGGATCGATTGCGCTGCAACTGGTCAAGGCCGAGCCGGCCGTCGGCAGCGGCGCGATGCAGGGTGTCACCTACATCCAGCGCTTGAAGACCATGGGCGGCGTGGCGCCCGTGGCGCCGTGCGCAATGGCCAATAAGGGCGAAAAGAAGCAGGTCGCCTACCAGGCCGACTACGTGTTCTACGGGCGTTGAGCGTTTGCTGCAACGCTCGAGCTGCGCCGGGCCGCACCAACAAGGCCGAGCGCCCCCGACCGGGGCTTCACGCACAAGCGTGGGTTGGGTCAGCCCGCGCCTACGGTGCTGCGCAGCGCGTCGTCCAAAGCGTCGGCCACGCGCTCGGGCCGAATTTCGGCCAGGCAGCGGTAGTGCCCGTAGCGGCACTCGCGCGCGAAGCACGGAATGCAGTCCAGGCCGGCCTGCCCTTGGAGCCAGAGCACGCGCGCGGCAGGGCTCAGCGGGGGCGTGTGCCCGGGGCTGGAGGAGCCAAAGACGGCGGCCTGCGGCGTGCCGAACGCCGCGGCCACGTGCATCAGGCCGGAATCGTTGCTGACCACGCCGCGCGCTGCGGCAATGAGCGCCATCGCGGTGTCGAGCGGTGTCTGGCCGGCAAGCACGCGGCAGGCGTCGGGCGCCAGCGCGGCGATTGCTTCACAGATCGGCGCCTCCTTGGCCGAGCCGAGCAGGAGCACGGGCAGCCGCTCGCGCGTCTGCAGATCGCGCGCGAGCGCGGCGAAATGGCCGGGCGGCCAGCGCTTTGCCGGCCCGTAATCGGCGCCGGGTGCAAACACCCAGTACGCGCGGCGCTCCAGCCCCACGGGCGCGAGCGCTGCGGCGATCGTCGCCTCGGGCAGGCCCAGCCGCGGCCGCGCGTCGCTCGCCACGCCGCCGGCCAGCGCGCCGTAGAAGGCGACCATCGGCGGCTTGCCGCTTGGGTTGGCCAGGCGCTCGTTGAGCAGCAACACGCGGCCTTCGCCGCGGTAACCGACGCGCAGCGGTATGCGCGCGAGCCACGGCAGCAGCGCCGACTTCAGCGAATTGGGCAGCACGTAGGCCGCGTCGAAGCGGCCGCGCAGCGAGCGCGCCAGCGCGCGTCGGACGCGCCAGTCGAGCCGGCCATGCGCGAAAGGCAGGCTGATCACCTCGCTCACTTGCGGCATCGCGCGCAGGACCGGCGCGACCCACGGCAGCGCCGCGACGCTGAGGCGCTCGCCACGCGCGGCCAGTGCACGGAGCATCGGCTCTGCCATGACCGCGTCGCCGATCCACTGCGGCGCGATGACCAGCGACGCCGTCATGGCCAGGACGTCGCCGCCTCGGCGCCGCTCAATGGGCGTGCCGCTTCACGCCGCCGCAGAGGCGGTAGACGGTGCCGCAGTACGGACACTTGCCTTCACCGCTTGCCGCCACGTCGATGAACACGCGCGGATGGTTGCTCCACAGCGGCATCTTCGGGTTGGGGCAGAACACGACACCCGGACCTTGCAGATCCTGGGCGCCCACGTCGACGACGGCCGGGGTTTCGTTCATGCGGCTCACACGTGGGTCAGCCATTCGGCGTACTTTGGGTTGCGGCCATTGACGATGTCGAAGAACGCCGACTGGATGCTCTTGGTGATCGGGCCGCGCGAGCCGCTGCCGATCTCGAGACGGTCAAGCTCGCGAATCGGCGTGACCTCGGCCGCGGTGCCGGTGAAGAACGCCTCGTCGGAGATGTAGACCTCGTCGCGCGTGATTCGCTTCTCGACCAGCTTGAGCCCCAAGTCGACGCAGATCGCGAACACGGTGTTGCGGGTGATGCCATTGAGCGCGCCGGCCGAGAGATCGGGCGTGTAGACCACGCCGCCCTTGATGATGAAGAGATTTTCGCCGGCGCCTTCGCTCACGAAGCCCGACGCGTCGAGCAGCAGCGCCTCGTCGTAGCCGTCTTCGGTGGCTTCCATGTTGGCAAGGATGGAGTTGGTGTAGTTGCTCACCGCCTTGGCCTGCGTCATGGTGATGTTGACGTGGTGGCGCGTGTAGCTCGAGGTCTTGACGCGAATGCCACGCTGCAGGCCTTCCTCGCCGAGGTAGGCGCCCCAGGGCCAGGCGGCGACCATCAGGTGAATTCGGTTGCCCTTCGGGCTCACGCCGAGCTTTTCAGAGCCGATCCAGGCGAGCGGGCGCAGGTAGCAGCTTTCAAGCTTGTTTTCGCGCACCACGGTGCGTTGCGCCTCGAGTACCTGTTCGGGCGTGAACGGAATCTTCATGCGCAGGATCTTGGCGCTGTTGAACAAGCGTTCGGTGTGTTCGCGCAACCTGAAAATCGCCGTGCCACCGGCCGTGTTGTAAGCGCGCACTCCCTCGAAGGCACCGCAACCGTAGTGGAGTGTGTGGCTGAGTACGTGGATCCGGGCGTCACGCCACTCGACCAACTCACCGTCCATCCAGATCTTGCCGTCACGGTCCGACATCGACATAGCAGTTCCTAAGGTTTCAGCGCTCGAAGAGCATTGCAAATTCTAAGGTCGCGTGATGGCATCCCCGCGGCGTGCGCCGAACGCACCAACCACCCCCCGACCCAGGGGGTAAGGCCCCTCAGGGGGGGGATTGCCGTGAACGACTGCGCGGAATATTTTCACGTCATGTGGCGCCCAGAGATCCTCGGGCTGCAGCATTACCGACGGGACCACCATGAAACTGACCCTGGAGTCGCTGATTTACGCAGGAGTGCTGGCACTGGGCGCGGCCATCGCGCCGGCGCAAGCTGCCAACCCGTGCTTGGCTGGCGTTGCAGTCACCGACTGCGCCGGTTTCTACGGAGGCAACTTGATCAGCGGCAATGCCGATGACATTCTTTTCGTCAACAACAAAGTTGTTAGGGTTGCCGAAGTGAATGCCGATGATGGTGTCATCCGACAGCGAGGTGGCGAAGTCGATGACGCTGCCCGACAGGCTGTCGATCTTTTCGGACCACAAGCCCACGTCGGTGATGCCGAACTCCGTCGACATGCGCTGGTGCTTGCCGGCCTGGGTCTGGTGGTTTTCATGGCGCGTCGCCGCAAGACCTGAGCGGGCTTTCCGTCACTCGGTGAATCAGGCGCCTTCGGGCGCCTTTTTTCATGTCTCGTCGGCGCGCTCGATGGCCCACGTCGAGACGCGATCGCGCGCGAACGACACGCGCAGCGCCGAGCCGCCGGCATCGCGCCAGCAATAGGCCGAGGAAGGCCGCTCGCTAGCGGCCGCTTCGCCGAGACTGCCGGTGATGCTGACCAGCTCGAGCATCGTCATGCCCCGACGCAACCGCGCATGCAGCATCACGGCGCTCGGTACATGACCGAGCGGCGCGTGCGCGGCCCGGCGCATCACGCGCATGGCGCGCCCGAACTGCAGCAGCAACCAGAACGCAATCGCCGTCAACGCCAGCACAATGCCGCGCCCACCAAAGCCGACCCAGCCGGCGGCAAGCGCCGCTGCCGCGAGCAAGCAGCCGATGCGCGCGTTCATGCGTGCCCTGCCATCGCGCGCCACGCTCGGGCATGGCTGGCCAACGGCGGTGCCAGGGCAACCGTGCGCGGCAGGACGCCTGCGATCACCGCGACAAGCCTGACTGGCTCACGGCTCGGCGAGTGCCCGTCAGCGCCCGCGCTCATGACAGGTTGCGCAGCAGCTCGATGGCCTGCTCGACACGGTCGACCGCATGGATGGTCAGGCCTTCGATCGGCTTCCTGGGCGCATTGGCCTTGGGGACCACGGCGACCGAGAAGCCCAGCTTGGCGGCCTCCTTCAGCCGCTCCTGTCCGCGCGGCGCCGGCCGCACCTCGCCGGCCAGGCCAACCTCGCCGAAGGCGATGAAGCCGCGCGGCAGCGCCCGCCCGCGCAGGCTGCTCTGGATCGCCAGCATGACCGCCAGGTCGGCCGCCGGCTCGCTGATGCGCACGCCGCCCACGGCGTTGACGAACACGTCCTGGTCCATGCAGGCGATGCCGGCGTGGCGGTGCAGCACGGCCAGCAGCATGGCCAGGCGATCACGGTCGAGGCCGACCGACAGACGCCGCGGGCTCGGCCCGCCGCTGTCGACCAGCGCCTGCAGCTCCACCAGCAGCGGGCGCGTGCCTTCGAGCGTGACCATCACGCAGGAGCCGGCGACGGGCTCGCTGTGGGTGGAGAGAAAGATCGCCGACGGATTGCTGACGCCCTTGAGGCCGCGCTCGGTCATCGCGAACACGCCGATTTCGTTGACGGCGCCAAAGCGGTTCTTGATGGCACGCACCAGCCTGAAGCTCGAATGCGTGTCGCCTTCGAAGTACAGCACCGTGTCGACGATGTGCTCGAGGACGCGCGGCCCGGCGATCGCGCCTTCCTTGGTGACGTGGCCGACCAGCACCACCGTCGTGCCGCTCGACTTGGCCGTGCGCGTGAGCTGCGCCGCGCATTCGCGCACCTGCGCCACCGAGCCGGGCGCCGAAGTCAGCTGGTCCGAGTACACCGTCTGGATCGAGTCGATCACGCAAAACCCGGGCTGCTCGGCCTCGATCGCAAGCTGGATTTTCTCGAGCTGGATTTCGGCGAGCACGCGCACCCGCGCGCCCTCCAGGCCAAGGCGGCGCGAGCGCAAGGCGACTTGCGCGCCACTCTCCTCGCCGGTGACGTAGAGCACCGGCATGCGCGCCGAGAGGGCGTCGACCGCCTGCAGCAGCAAGGTCGACTTGCCGATGCCCGGGTCGCCGCCGATCAACACCACCGCGCCCACCACGATGCCGCCGCCGAGCACGCGGTCCAGCTCCTCCAGCCCGGTGGGCGTGCGCGCCACATCGGCCGCGTCGATCTCGGCGAGAGTGGCCACCGCTTGCGCCTTGGTCAGCGACTGGAACCGGTTGCGCGTGGCCGAAGGCGCTTGCGCAACGCTCTCCTCCAAGGTGTTCCAGACGCCGCAAGCAGGGCAGCGGCCCAGCCACTTGGGGCTCGTGCCGCCGCATTCGCGGCAGGTGTAGACGGTCTTTTCCTTGGCCATGGCGAATTGTCGCCGTGCGGCTCAAGCGTCCTTGACCCGTGCGCGGCCGCCCTTGAGCTGACTGCGCAGGCTCTTGCCTTCGAGCCGGCGTTGCTTGGAGCCCCAGGTCGGCTGGGTCGCCACGCGCCGACGCGGCGGCTGCGCAACGCTTTGCACCAGCGCCAGCAGACGCTGCAAGGCGTCCTCGCGGTTCCTCGCCTGGGTGCGCTGCTCCTGCGCCTTGATGACGATCACGCCGGCTTCGGTCAGCCGCTGGTCGCGCAGCGCCAGCAGCCGCGCCTTGTGCGGCTCGGGCAGCGAACAGGTCAGCACGTCAAAGCGCAGGTGGATGGCGCTCGAAACCTTGTTGACGTTCTGCCCGCCGGCGCCCTGGGCGCGCACCGCCGTGAACTCGCTTTCGCGCGCGAGCAGGTCGCGCAGCTGCCGCTCTGCGCTCACGCTGGGGCCGGCGCCACGTATTGCAGCGCAAGCATCGGCACCGGCGGCAACTCGGGCAGCGCCGCGCGCACGTCCTGGCACTGCGCAAGGTGCCGCTCGCACAGCCGCTTGAACATCCAGCCAGAAAGCGCCGCCGAGGCGACCTGCCCTGCAATGGGTGCGAGCTTGGCCGCCTGCTGCGCACCCAGGCGCCAGCCGAGCGTTCGCAGTGCCATCAGCAGCACCGACTGCGTCATGACTCGGCCGATCAGGTAACTGCCCAGCTCGAGGGCCCGATCGTCGACGCGCGTGCGCAGCGCGGGCGGCAACTGCGCGAGTTGCGCGGGCGTAAGGCCGTGCGCGGCGCTAATTTCGTCGATGGTGGCGGCCAGCAAGCGCGTGTTGACCAGCAGGTCGACGCCGACGATCGGCAGCGCCGACACGCCCGCCGCCTTCAGGGCCTGACGCCACACGAGCCGCCGGCAGTGCCGTGCCAGCGCAGCCTTGTCAGGGGAGGCGAGCGGGCCGGTCATCTTCAGCGCGTGGAGGAGCTGTCGCCGCGCAGCTTGCTGTAGCCGAACAGCAGCACGATCGCGCCCACCGTCGAGGCGATCCAGCCGGCCGGCGCGCCCACCGTGTACCAGCCCATCGCCTGACCCACGTAGCCCGCCGCGAACGAACCGGCAATGCCGAGCAGGCAGGTCATGACCCAGCCCATCTTCTGCTCGCCCGGAAGCAATAAGCGCGCTAGCGCGCCGACGATCAGGCCGACGAAGAGGGTGGAAATGATGCCCATGCAATGCTCCTGATGATCGATCAAATACGGTCGGACGATCATAGTCACGCGCCCTCAGCGTGCAATGACCCTGGCCTGCAAATACTGGCGCAACGCCTCGCGGAAAGTCGTCGCACCGGGCGCGCCGCGATGCAGCAGCACACGCCCACCGATCGCCCAGAACGCAGCCGCGAGCACGGCAGCGGCCACGCTCACGGCGAGCACGACGAGGCATCCCTCGTCGCCGGAGAAAACCGCCAAGGTCAAGATTGCCGCGAGCGCCACTGCGATTGCGTCCGACACAACTGCACCAGGCGCGCGCGCACCCGAAGGACGCCGCGTACGAGACCACGAAAGCGATCGCTCAGCGCAGCGGCACCGAGCGCAGGCCTTGCTGAATCAACACCGCACTCGACAGCCACCCGACGGCCCATGTCACCACGAAGATGAGCGTGGACGCGGCGACCATCGGGTGATGCAACTCGCGCTCGGCGATGAACGTTCGCCGTTGCCGCGAGTACTGCGCGAGGCTCCAGTTCATGCGGGCTCGGGCGCAACCGGCACGCGCGCCGCCAGCGCGCACATCAGCTCGTAGCCGACGGTGCCGGCGGCCTGCGCCACCTCGTCGATCGGCAGCAAGCTGTCGTTCGGCCCGCGGCCCCAGAGCGTGACCTCGCTGCCCGGCCCGGCCTGCGGCACCGGGGTCAGGTCCACCGTGATCAGGTCCATCGACACGCGCCCGACCAGCCGCGTGCGCACGCCCTCGACCAGCACCGGCGTGCCGCGCTCGGGCAGGCCGGGTGCGTGGCGTGGGTAGCCATCGGCATAGCCGCACGCCACCACGCCGATGCGCATCGGTGCCGCCGCCGAGTAAGCGCTGCCGTAGCCGACCGTGTCGCCGGGCTCGAGCGTCTGCGTGGCGATGAGCCTGGAGCGCAAGCTCATGGCCGGCCGCAAGTCCCAGTGGCGCGCGTCGTGCTGCGCAAAATCGGGCGACGAGCCGTACAGCATGATGCCGGCGCGCACCCAGTCCGCGCTCACGCCCGCCGCGCTCGCGTGACGCAAGATCGCCGCGCTGTTGGCAAGGCTGCGCTCGCCCGGCAGGTCGTGCGTGGCGGCGGCGAAGCGGCGCAACTGCGCGCCGATGCCGCGCCCGGCTGTGCTCGGGGCGTCGGCGTCCGAGGTATCGGCACCACAGGCATCGGCATCAGAGAAGTGCGTCATCAAAGACACCTCGCCCACCTGCGGCAGCGCGCTCAGCCGCGTCCATGCGGCACGAAAGGCGCTCGGCGTGAAGCCCAGGCGGTTCATGCCGCTGTTCAGCTTGAGGAAGACGCGGTGCGGCGCCTGCGTCTTGTGCGTCGCCAGCCAGTCGACCTGCGCTTCGCAGTGAACGACGTGCCACAGGTTCAGCCGCGAACACAGCTCCAGGTCGCGCGGCTCGAACGCGCCTTCAAGCAGCAGGATCGGGCCGCGCCAGCCGAGGTCGCGCACGGCCTGCGCCTCGGCCAGCTCGAGCAGCGCGAAGCCGTCGGCCGCGCGCAGCCCGGCATACGCGTGCGCGATGCCGTGGCCGTAGGCGTTGGCCTTGATCACGGCCCACACGCGTGCGTCCGGCGCCGCGGTGCGTGCCCGTGCAAGGTTATGCGCCAGCGCTTCGGTATGGATCAGGGCTTGCAGGGGACGGGGCATGGTGGCGGCTCGGCAGACGAGGCATGGCAATTGCCGGAAGTGTGCATGGGCGCCGCAGGGCCTTCGCGGACCGCTGAACCGGGCGCCTTGGTGCCGTCGATCGACCGTCCCGACCCGCGTCGGATGCCCCGGCACCCCATGCTATAACCCGCGCCGCAGGGAGAGAACAGCGGCACGGGTCACACAGCCATGCCCCAGCCGACGAGCCGATGAAAAAAGGTTTCTACACCATCATGTCGGCGCAGTTCTTCAGCTCGCTGGCCGACAACGCTTTGTTCGTCGCTGCGGTGGAGCTGCTGAGGACCTCCGGCCAAGCCGAGTGGCAACGCGCCGCACTGGTGCCGATGTTCGCGCTGTTCTACGTGGTGCTCGCGCCTTTCGTCGGCGCCTTCGCCGACGCCGTGCCCAAGGGCAAGGTGATGTTCGTCTCCAACCTCGTCAAGGTGGTCGGCTGCCTGATGATGCTGTTCGGCACCCACCCGCTGCTGGCCTATGCAATCGTCGGGCTCGGCGCGGCGGCCTACTCGCCGGCCAAGTACGGCATCCTGACCGAGCTGCTGCCGCCGTCGCAGTTGGTCAAGGCCAACGGTTGGATCGAGGGCCTGACGATCGGCTCCATCATCCTGGGCGTCCTGCTCGGCGGTCAACTGGTCGGGCGAACGATCTCGCCAATGCTGTTGTCCATCGACCTGCCGATCATCGACACCGGCATCGACTCAGCGGCCGAAGCGGCGATCGCCTCGTTGATCTGGCTCTACCTGATCGCGGCTCTGTTCAATCTGCGCATTCCGCGCACCGAGGCGCCGCTGCAGCCACTGGCCCACAGCGTGGGCGGCCTGGTGCGCGACTTCTCGAGCTGCAACGCGCGCCTGTGGGCCGACAAGCTCGGCCAGATCTCGCTGGCCACCACCACCTTGTTCTGGGGCGTCTCGGGCAACCTGCGCTACATCGTGCTCGCATGGTCGGCCGCGGCGCTGGGCTACGGCACGACGCAGGCCTCGTCGCTGGTCGGCGTGGTCGCCATCGGCACGGCCGTCGGCGCGGTGCTCGCTTCGCTGCGCATGCGGCTGGACCAGGCCACGAACGTGATCCCGCTGGGCATCGCGATGGGCGTGCTGATGATCGCCATGAACTTCATTTCCAACGTCTGGGTCGTGGCCCCGTTCCTGATCGTGCTCGGCGGGCTCGGCGGCTTCTTGGTGGTGCCGATGAACGCCCTGCT
>NZ_JANMWL010000104.1:0-17582 GCF_031393925.1 Methylibium sp.
GCCAGCCGCAAGGTCAAGGTGCTGGTGGTCGGCAACCCGGCCAACACCAATGCCTACATCGCCATGAAGAGCGCGCCGAGCCTGCCGCGCGAGAACTTCACCGCGATGCTGCGCCTGGACCACAACCGCGCCGCCAGCCAAGTGGCTGCCAAGACTGGCAAGCCGGTGGCGAGCATTGAAAAACTCGCGGTGTGGGGCAACCATTCGCCCACCATGTACGCCGACTACCGCTTCGCCACCGCAGGCGGCGAGTCGGTCAAGGACCTGATCAACGACCAGGTCTGGAACAAGGACGTGTTCCTGCCGACCGTGGGCAAGCGCGGTGCCGCCATCATCGAAGCGCGCGGGCTGTCTTCGGCTGCTTCGGCCGCCAACGCCGCCATCGACCACATGCGCGACTGGGCGCTCGGCAGCAACGGCAAGTGGGTGACGATGGGCGTGGCAAGCAACGGCGACTACGGCATCCCGAAGGACGTGATGTTCGGCTTTCCGGTCACCACCGAGGGCGGCAGCTACAAGGTCGTGCAGGGACTGGCCATCGACGCCTTCTCGCAGGAGCGCATCAACCTGACGCTCAAGGAGCTGCAGGAAGAGCAGGACGGCGTCAAGCACCTGCTTTGATCGCAGGCACGGCCGGGTGCCGGTGTCGGTGAACCGCATGCCGATCCATCCGCTGCAGGCCCTGTTCGGCGCGCACGAGCGCCGCCACGGCCTGCCGGTGTGCGACCACTACGCCGGTGTCGAGCCACGCATGCGCAAGGCGCTGGCGCTGCAAGCCGAAATGGCCGACCGCGCCCTGTTCGACGTGACGCTCGACCTCGAGGACGGCGCCGCGTTGGGCGGCGAGCTCGAGCATGCCGCGCTCGTGGCCGAACTGGTGTCAGGCGCCGGCAACCGCTTCGGCCGCGTCGGCGTGCGCGTGCATCCGCTGCAACACCCTCGCTTTGCCGACGTGCTGCAGCTACTGCTCGAGCGCGCCGGCCACCGCCTCGCCTACTTGATGCTGCCCAAAGTGGCGGACACCGCCGAGCTGCAGGCGGCGCTTGCCACCATCGCGCGCGGCTGCACCGCGCGGGGCTTGGCGCGGCCACTGCCGGTGCATGCGCTGATCGAAACCCACGGCGCGCTGCGCGAAGTGGCGGCCATCGCCGCGCTGCCCGGCATCGAGTCGCTCTCGTTTGGCCTGATGGATTTCGTCGCGGCCCACCACGGCGCCATTCCCGCCACCGGCATGGCGGGCAGCGGCCAGTTCACGCACCCCTTGGTGCTGCGTGCCAAGCTCGAGATCGCCGCGGCCTGCCATGCGGCCGGCAAGGTGCCTTCGCACTGCGTCGTGACCGAGTTCAAGGATCCCAATGTCGTTGCCGAAGCAGCGCGCCGGGCGGCCCGCGAGCTGGGCTATCTGCGCATGTGGAGCATCCACCCCAACCAGCTGCAACCGATCATCGACGCGTTCTCGCCCGACGCCGCCGAGATCGACACCGCGCTCGACATCCTGCTGGCAGCGCAGGCCGCCGACTGGGCGCCCACCGCACACCACGGCGTGCTGCAGGACCGCGCCAGCTACCGCTACCACTGGCACCTGCTCGAACGTGCCGAGCGTACCGGGCAACCGCTGCCGGCCCAGGCGCGGGTGCGCTTCTTCGCCATGGCCGGCGAAGAAGCGGCCGAGAGGCTTTAGACGATGGCCGGGGAGGCGAGCACACCGGCGCGGCCATCGGTGCGTGCAAGGGCCGCTGAGCGGATTTGGAGACGATGGCCCGGGAAGGCCGGCGGCGCGCCTTGATGCAATCGGGCGCTGCCTTGCATAAGGTTGCGGGGGCGTAAAGCCGTGGCCGGGCGGCGTGCTCCGCTTTACTGCGGCGGTCTTCGCTGCGCCGGAACGCAGACGACCGCCCGCCCGCGGATTTGCACCGCCCCGACGTCATGCAAGGCCGCGAGCCAATCTGCGCCTGCGCCAGACGTGGGCTAAAACGCCAGAACGCCAGAACGCCAGAACGCCAGAACGCCCGCGCTCGTGTCGCCGCCTCCCAACGCAGTGCAAGTGTTGGCAAGCGCGGCCACTTTCGTGATGTCGTGCATGCTGACGCCTGCAAGTCGTGATGAGCGTGAGGGCCGCGCGCGGCGAGGCAAGGTCGCTCGCCTCGCCCGCCATGAAGCCTGGGGTTCATCGCGCGCATCGTGCGTGTTTTTCACGGCAGCTCGATGCAACTTGCAACGCATCGCCTGCGGTCGGGTTCGAGAATCGGGCTTCCATATTCCTGCACGGAGCCTCCATGAGCCGCATCACCGTTCTTGCCTTGTCCCTGCTGACCGCTGGCCTTGTCGGCGTCGGCCTGACTGCCCGGGCTGAAACCGCCAGCGCGCCGACCAAGCCAGCCGCCAAACCGACCAGTCAGCAGCCCGTGTCCGCGTCACGCAAGGACCTGCAATCGCAGGCCAAGGGCCTGGCGCTCGCGACCGAAGTGACCGAGACCATCAGTGCCAACCAGCTCGAGATCGCCAACCGCGTGTTCACCGGCACGGCGCAGTGTGAGTTCAACCAGACGGTGAGCGTCGACGCCATGCAGGACCGCCCCGGTCACTTCAAGGTGGGCTTCAACAAGGCCGCCTACGTGATGACGCCACAGGAAACCACCACCGGCGCGGTGCGCCTGGAAGACAAGAGGAACGGCGTCGTCTGGCTGCAGATTCCGGTCAAGTCAATGATGATGAATCAGAAGGCGGGCCAGCGCATGGTCGATGGCTGCATGCACGCGCAGCAGCGCTCCGCGTCCACGGCGCAAGCCGCAGGCGGCGCGATCCGCTGAAGCGGCGCCAGCAGAGCCAACGGCGCCCGCGGGGCGCCGTTTTTCATGGCACGGACAAATCGAGGCAAACGGGTTGAACATGCGGGCGTCAGTATGTAGAATTCGTACATACTTGCTAAATTGCTGAACCAGGAACGCGCATGGAAGCCATCGTTGCCGAACGCGGCCAGATCACGCTGCCCAAGGCGGTGCGCGACGCCCTCGGACTGGTCAAAGGCACCCAGCTCAAGGTCGAACTCGACGGCGGTCGCATCATCCTGCGCAAGAACGTCGACGACATGATTTCGCGTGCGCGCGGCAAGTTCAAGCTCGACGGCTTTGCCTCGGTCGACGAGGCGATGCGCGCCATCCGCGGCCGCGCACCGGGCGACCCGGTCGACCTGTGAGCGCGGCGGCCGCCCGATGATCGCCATCGATTCTTCCGTCCTGATCGACCTGCTCAGCGAGAGCCCGGCGGCCGATACGGCCGAGGCGGCGCTGCGCGAAGCCCTGTCGCGCGGATCGGTGGTCGTTTGCGATGTCGTCGTCGCCGAAGTCTGCAGTTCGCTGCGCGATGGCGACCGCGCCATCCAGGTGCTCGAGGACATGGGCATCGCCTACAGCGCCGTTGAACAAAAGTCGGCCGTGCGCGCGGGCGAAATGCAGCGCCGCTATCGTGGCCGCGGCGGCGGGCGGCAACGCACGGTGCCGGACTTCATCGTCGGCGCCCACGCGCTCTTGCAGTGCAACGGTCTCATCACGCGCGATGGCGGCTTTTTCCGCGACTATTTCAAAGGGCTCAAGGTCATCGTCCCGACCACGACCACGCCCTGATCGACACATCGTTTCGTCTCGCTCATCCAACTCACCTTCGAGGTCCGCATGGCCACCGCACACGCCTTCCCCAAGACTCTCAAGAACTTCTCGACCGCGTCCGGCGCGTCGGGCCAGTTCTATTCGCTGCCCGAGCTGGCCAAGCGCTTTCCTGCCGTCAAGCGCCTGCCGGTGTCGGTGCGCATCGTGCTGGAGAGCGTGCTGCGCAACTGCGACGGCAAGAAGGTCACCGCCGAGCATGTGGAGCAGCTTGCCAACTGGAAGCCCAACGCGGCGCGCACCGACGAGATCCCGTTCATCGTCTCGCGCGTGGTGCTGCAAGACTTCACCGGCGTGCCGCTGCTGGCCGACCTGGCCGCGATGCGCAACGTGGCCGCCCGCATGGGCAAGAACCCCAAGGCGATCGAGCCGCTGGTGCCGGTGGACCTGGTGGTCGACCACTCGGTGATGATCGATCACTTCGGCGGCAAGGACTCGCTGGACCTCAACATGAAGCTGGAGTTCTCGCGCAACCAGGAGCGCTACCAGTTCATGAAGTGGGGCATGGGCGCATTCGACACCTTCGGCGTCGTGCCGCCCGGTTTCGGCATCGTTCACCAAGTCAACCTCGAGTACCTGGCGCGCGGCGTTCACAAACGCGCCGACAACGTCTACTACCCCGACACCCTGGTCGGCACCGACAGCCACACCACCATGATCAACGGCATCGGCGTGGTCGGCTGGGGCGTCGGTGGCATCGAAGCCGAGGCCGGCATGCTGGGCCAGCCGGTGTACTTCCTGACGCCCGATGTGGTCGGCTTCGAGCTCACCGGCAAGCTGCGCGAAGGAGTCACCGCCACCGACCTGGTGCTCACCGTCACCGAGATCCTGCGCAAGGCCAAGGTGGTGGGCAAGTTCGTCGAGTTCTACGGCGAAGGCACGCGCACCCTCGCCCTGCCCGACCGCGCCACCATCGCCAACATGGCGCCCGAGTACGGCGCGACGATGGGCTTCTTCCCGGTCGACGAAAAAACCATTGCCTACTTCGAAGGCACCGGCCGCACCCCGGCCGAGATCGAAGCCTTCTCGAGCTACTTCAAGGCACAAGGCCTCTACGGCGTGCCCAAGGCCGGCGACATCGACTACAGCTCGGTGGTCAAGCTCGACCTCGGCAAGGTGGCGCCCTCGCTGTCGGGCCCCAGGCGCCCGCAAGACCGCATCGAACTCGGCAACGTCAAGAAGCAGTTCGGCGCGCTGTTTTCCAAGCCGCCAGCCGAGGACGGATTCAACCAGCCGGCCGCCAAGCTCACGCAGAGCTTCACGACCAGCGACGGCCTCGAAATCAGGAACGGCGACGTGCTCATCGCCGCCATCACCTCTTGCACCAACACCAGCAACCCCGGCGTGTTGCTGGCCGCGGGCCTCTTGGCCAAGAAGGCGGTCGAGGCCGGGCTCACGGTCAAGAAGCACGTGAAGACTTCGCTCGCGCCGGGCTCGCGCATCGTCACCGAATACCTCGGCAAAGCCGGCCTGCTGCCCTACCTGGAGCGGCTCGGCTTCTACCTGGCCGGCTACGGCTGCACCACTTGCATCGGCAATTCCGGCGACCTCACGCCCGAGATCAACGAGGCGATCACGAAGAACGATCTCGTGTGCGCGGCAGTGCTGTCGGGCAACCGCAACTTCGAGGCGCGCATCCACCCCAATCTCAAGGCCAACTTCCTCGCTTCGCCGCCGCTGGTGGTTGCCTATGCAATTGCCGGAAACGTGCAGCGCGACCTGATGAGCGAGCCGGTCGGCCAGGGCACGGGCGGGCGCGACGTCTACCTCGGCGATATATGGCCGTCGAGCGAGGAGGTGCATGCGCTGATGAAGTTCGCGATGGACGGCGCGGCCTTCAAGAAAAACTACGACAAGGTCAAGAGCGACCCGGGCGAACTGTGGCAACAGATCCAGGGCGTGAGCGGCAACGTCTACACCTGGCCCACCAGCACCTACATCGCCGAGCCGCCGTTCTTCCAGGACTTCACCATGCAGCCCGGCGCCGCTGCGGTGGGCGTTGCGGGCGCGCGCATCATGGGCCTGTTCGGGGACTCGATCACCACCGACCACATTTCGCCCGCAGGCTCGTTCAAGGACACCACGCCGGCGGGCAAGTACCTGCTCGAGCATGGCGTGCTCAAGGCCGACTTCAACAGCTACGGCTCGCGCCGCGGCAACCACGAAGTGATGATGCGCGGCACCTTCGCCAACGTGCGCATCAAGAACCTCATGCTGCCGGCGCGACCCGACGGCTCGCGCGAAGAAGGCGGCTACACGCTCTACCAGCAGGACGGCCCGCAGCAAGGCGAAAAACTCGCGATCTACGACGCGGGCATGAAGTACATCGACGCCGGTGTTGCCACCGTCATCTTCGCTGGCGAGGAGTACGGCACCGGCTCATCGCGCGACTGGGCCGCCAAGGGCACGCAGCTGCTGGGCATCAAGGCGGTGGTGGCCAAGAGCTTCGAGCGCATCCATCGCAGCAACCTCGTGGGCATGGGCGTGCTGCCGCTGCAGTTCAAGCCGGGTCAGGGTTGGGAAAGCCTGGGTCTCGAGGGTGACGAACGCATCGACATCAAGCTGGGTGCGGACATCAAGCCACAGAGCGAAGCCACCCTGGTGATCACGCGCGCCGACGGCAGCCGCAAGGAAGCCAAGCTCATCCTGCGCATCGACACGCCGATCGAGGTCGACTACTACAAGCACGGCGGCATTCTTCCGTTCGTGCTGCGGCAGCTGCTGGCTGCCTGAGCGAGCCCGGTCGCGCGGCTCTTTCCCCTGTGCGGGAAGGATCCGTCCGGCGCCTTGCGCCTCTGGGGGAAGGTTGGGATGGGGGCAACGCACTCGCCCGGCCAGACGCCTGCCGGCTCGCCCCCAGCCCTCCCCCAGCGGGGGAGGGAGCCTGCACCACCAGCTCCTTCAGCGGGGGGAGCCGAGCTACCAGCTGACTTCGCGGTCCGGCGTCGAGCCGATACGGTGAATGGACAGGTCGGCGCCGTTGTGCTCTTCTTCCTGCGACATGCGCAGGCCGATGGTCATGCGCAGCAGGCCATAGACCGCAAAGCCGCCGAGCAGCGCCCACAGCACGCCGATGGCGGTGCCGAGTGCCTGCGCGGAAAGGCTCACACCCCCCAGGCCGCCGAGCGCCTCGCTGCCGAAGATGCCGCAGGCGATGCCGCCCCAGGCGCCGCACAGGCCGTGCAGCGGCCACACGCCGAGCACGTCGTCGATCTTCCAGCGGTTTTGCGTGAGCGTGAACATGCAGACGAACACCGCGCCCGCCACGCCGCCCACCACCAACGCGCCTGCGGGGTGCATCACGTCGGAGCCGGCACACACCGCCACCAGGCCGGCAAGTGGTCCGTTGTAGGCAAAGCCCGGGTCGTTCTTGCCCAGGATCACCGCCACCAGGGTGCCGCCCGCCATCGCCATGAGCGAGTTGACGGCCACCAAGCCGGAGATCTTGTCGATGGTCTGCGCGCTCATCACGTTGAAGCCGAACCAGCCCACCGCCAGCACCCAGGCGCCGAGCGAGAGGAAGGGAATGCTCGAGGGCGGGTGCGCGCTGATGGCGCCGTCCTTGCGGTAGCGGTTGCTGCGCGCACCGAGCAGCAGCACGGCGGCCAGGCCGATCCAGCCGCCCACCGCATGCACCACCACGCTGCCGGCGAAGTCGTGGAATGGCGCGCCGGTGGTCGCTTCGATCCAGCCCTGCAAGCCGAAACGGCCGCCCCATACGGCGCCCTCGAACAGCGGGTAGATCAGGCCGACCAGCGCTGCCGTGGCGATGAGTTGCGGCCCGAAGCGCGCCCGCTCGGCGATGCCGCCCGAGACAATGGCCGGTATGGCCGCGGCAAAGGTGAGCAGGAAGAAAAACTTCACCAGCTCGTAGCCGTTCTTGGCCGCCAGCGCCGGAGCGCCGACGAAGAAGTCGACCCCGTAGGCAACGGTGTATCCAATGAAGAAATAGACCACCGTCGAGACCGCGAAGTCGACCAGGATCTTGACCAGGGCATTGACCTGGTTCTTTGCGCGCACCGTGCCGAGTTCCAGAAACGCGAATCCTGCGTGCATGGCCAGCACCATGACGGCGCCCAGCAAGATGAACAAGGCATCGGTGCCCTGCTTGACCTGATCCATTGACCCCTCCGATCGTTGTTGGTGGAAAACCGCTTCAATCGCCCGCACCAGTGCGGCGCGGCAGCGTGCCGGGTGGCGAGTATCGGGCCTTGCTTTGGTGCGGTGAACGCGCCGGCGTGGCGCATCAAGCAATGGCTGCGGCCAGCCTTTCTTCTGGTGGCACGCGCACCAAAGCGCTGCAGGCGGTCCTCTAGTTCGACAAGGCCTCGGCGAAGCGGCCGGGATCGAAGCCGACCGTCACTTCGCCCGCTGGCCATTCGACGACCGGGCGCTTGATCAAGGACGGATGCGCCTGCAACAGGCGTTCTGCGCTGACTTGATCGACGACGCCCACGCGCAGCGTCTCGTCGAGCCCGCGCCAGGTGGATCCCTTGCGATTGAGCAGCGCCTCCCAACCCAGCTGGCCGATCCAGCGCGACAAGGCGTCCGGTGGCACGCCGGTCTTCTTGAAGTCGTGAAAGCGATAAGGGACGGCCGTGGCATCGAGCCAGCCACGCGCCTTCTTCACCGTGTCGCAGTTCGGTATGCCGTACAGCGCGAGCATGGGCGCATCAGCGACTGCCTGAGCGCCGATGCTCACTGACGGTCGTCCCGAGCGTCGCACAGCGGATCGGTGTTGTGGCCAAGCTCTGCAACCCGGCCGGCGGTATCGATGCTGACCTGAAACCAGATGCAAAACGGCGTCTCGTAGCGGTAGGACCAGAGCTGGTGCCGCTGTCGTGACAGAAAGCTCACGTCCGACGGTCGACCGACGCGCCTGAGAACCTCGCCCTGCGCCATGCCGATCTGCAGGTCGTGGAAATTGCGCTCGGTCAGCACCTGCTCGGCGCGCACCAAACGATCGTCGGCGTCGAAGTCCAGCATGTAGGTGTGGCGTCCCATCGGGCCGCGCGCAAACTCCAGGCGCTTGCTGCGGTCGGCGTTCTCGTAGCGGCCACTCGGGGTGCCAAGGCGCTCGATTGCGCGTGCGCTGCTCGACCCCACCGGCAAGCCCGCCGGGCCGTAGGCCGCGCACGCCACCAGCATGCTCACAACGCCAGCCGGACACGCCACGCCGAGTCCCCAGATCGCAAGCCGCATCGTCGCCTCGTCAACGTCCCGTGCGAATTCTGCATGACGCAGCATTCGCCGAGACCTCGTCGTGGAACGCAACACGGCCGGCGGCTCGCTCGCGCTTGCCGGTGATGCCCGACGTGACGGTCAACGTGAACTCGTCGTCGGCTGCACCCTCCCCCGACGCGAGCCGCGCAAGCCATCGCGACCATCACGGCGTCATCTGCACTCGCCACTCGTGCGAAAAGCCGGCTAATCCGCGCCCGGCCACGCAGTTCCTGCCGGCACGGCGCGGACAATCGGCCCACACCCAGGGCGCGAGCCGCCAAGCTTGCTGCGCCCGCTGCGGCGGGCGCAGCAAGTCCGGGCACTGACAGGGCCGTCCATGAAAAACGGATCAAACGAACATCGTCTTCTGCCTCGGTTGCAGGCCAGGCTCGCGCTCCAGTTCGGGCCCCGGCGCGCGGCCTTCGCCGCGGCCGCTGCGGTGCTGGGGCTCGGACTCATGCTCACGGCTGCGGCGGTCCTGTGGCAGCAGCGCAGCGTCGAGTCGGAGGCGCGCATTCGCTTCGATCAGCAAGGCGAGCGCGTGCTTGCCGAGATCACACGGCGATTCAACACACCGGTCTACGGCATCAAGGGAGCACGCGGCGTCTATGCGGCCGACCCGCACGTGAACCGCGCAGAATTCCGCGCCTACGTCGAATCGCGCGACCTGCCGGTGGAGTTTCCCGGCGTGCGCGGCTTCGGTTTCGCGCAACGCGTGCTGCGCGAGGAGCTGGACGACTTCATCGCCGCCGAACGCGCCGACGACGCGCCGCGCTTTGCGGTGCGCACCAGCGGCAACGCCGCCGATCTGTATGTCGTCAAGTTCATCGAGCCGCTGTCGCAGAACTACCCGGCCTGGGGCTTTGACCTCGGCTCCGAAGCCGTGCGCCGCGAAGCCATCGACCGAGCGGCCGACAGCGGCGAACCCACACTGTCCGGGCACATCACCCTGGCGCAGGATGGCCGACAGGGCGCGGGCTTTGTCTACCTCGTTCCGGTGTTTCGCGATCGCAGCGATCCGACCACGCCGGCGCAGCGGCGCAAGGCCCTGCGCGGCTTGCTGTATTCGCCCATCGTCGTGGCCGAGATCCTGTCGGGTGCGGCCGAAACCGACCATCGACAGGTCGACTTCCGGTTGTTCGACGGCGCCGACAACGTGCCAGGCAACCTGATCTTCGACACCACCGGATCTCCAGAGGCATCGCCGCGAGCCCCCGGCAGCGCTGTCGCCTCGGCGAATCCGCTGTTCACGACGTCTCACGCGCTCGTCATCGGCGGACGCGCCCTGACGTTGCGGGTCGCATCGACGCCGCTCTTCGATGCCGGCGTGAGTCGCTCCACCCCCGTCGGGCTGGGTGCCGGGGGCATGCTGATCAGCGTCTTGCTGGCGCTGACGGCCTGGTTGCTCGTCGCGGGACGCGCACGTGCGCTGCGGCTGGCCCAGGCCATGACGGCCGACCTCGACCGCCTCGCCAAGGTGGCGCAGCGCACCTCCAACGCCGTGGTCATCACCGATGCGCGAGGCAGGATCACCTGGGTCAACGAAGGCTACTCGCGCATCAGCGGCTACAGCTTCGAGGAAGCCCTGCGTCGACCTGCGGGCGCGATGCTGCCGTCCGAGCCCAACGACGAGGCGACGCTGGAGCGGCTGCGCGCAGCGCTCGGCGCGGGCACCGACTTCAAGGGCGAACTGCTGGACCGCGGCAAGAGCGGCCAGCCCTACTGGCTCGACATCGAAGTCCAGCCGCTGCGCGACGCGCGGGGCGACCTCGCCGGCTTCATGGCGATCGAGTCGGACATCAGCCAGAGCAAGCAAGCGGCGCAGTTGCTGGTGCAGGAACGCGCGCGACTGGCCAGCATCCTCGAGGGCACCAACGTCGGCACCTGGGAATGGAATGTGCAAACGGGGGAATACCGCTGCAACGATCGCTGGGCCGACATGATCGGCTGGACCTTGCGCGAACTCGAGCCGGTGAGCAGCCAGACGTGGCTGGATCACATACACCCCGGCGACGTGTCGCGTGCCGGCAAGCTGCTCGACAAGCATTTCAGCGGCGAAGTCGCGTACTACGAATTCGAGGGACGGATGCGTCACCGCGCCGGTCATTGGATCTGGGTGCTCGACCGTGGTCGCGTCTCGTCATGGACGCCCGATGGCCGACCGGAGTGGATGGCCGGCACGCAGATGGACATCAGCGCGCGCAAGCAAGCTGAAGCGCAGTTGCACGCCAGCCGTGTCTTCCTCGACCGGGCCGGGCGGCTGACGGGTCTGGGCGGTTGGCAGCTCGAAATCGCGAACGAGGCGCTCGTATGGACCGATGAGCTCTGCCGCATCTGCGAGATGCCAGTCGGGCATGTTCCGCGGTTGGACGAGGCCATCGGCTTCTTCTCGCCCGAAGCGCGTCCTGTCATCGAGCATGCCGTGCAAGAGGCCATGGCGCGCGGCACGCCCTGGGACCTTGAACTGCCGCTCGTCACCGCCAAAGGGCGGGCCCTCTGGGTGCGCGCGCTCGGCGAAGTCGAGTACGAGGACGGCCGCCCGGTCAGGCTGGTGGGCGCCCTGCAGGACGTCACGGCACGCCGCGCCATGGAGGCGGAGCTGCGGCACAGCGATGCGGTCAAGCGCAGCACCCTCGACAACCTGCCCTGCGGCCTGAGCGTCTTCAACAGCCAGCTGGAACTGGTGTCGCACAACGAGCAGTTCAAGAGCCTGCTCGAACTGCCCGACGCCCTGTTCGCAGCGCCTGTCACCACCTTCGCCAGCATCATCGACCACAACGCGCGCCGCGGCG
Organism: Methylibium sp.; assembly: GCF_031393925.1. Taxonomy (GTDB): domain Bacteria; phylum Pseudomonadota; class Gammaproteobacteria; order Burkholderiales; family Burkholderiaceae_C; genus Methylibium. Next base: position 11,678 of record NZ_JANMWL010000104.1, read on the forward strand.
AGTACGGCCCGGGCGATGTCGAGCAGATCGTCAGCCAGGCGGTAGCCCGCGCCCGTGCGCCGACGGCGCACCGCTTCGAGCGCCAGCGACCCAACGGCATCGCACTCGAGATCCGCGGCGCCCCCATGCCGGGTGGCGGCTTCGTCACCACCTACACCGACGTCACCGAGCGCAAGCGCACCGAAGCGACACTGCAGGGCACGACCGCCCTGCTTCGATCGGTGCTCGACGCGGCCTCGGAAGTCGCGGTTATCGCCACCGGCCGCGACCTCAAGATCTCGGTCTTCAACAAGGGCGCCGAGCGCATGCTCGGCTACGCGGCCGACGAGGTGCTGGACCGGCACACGCCGGCCTTGTTTGCCGATGCCACCGAGGTCGCCGTGCGCAGCGCCGAAGCCAGCCTCAAATTCGGCCGACCGATACGGGGCCCCGCGGTGCTGCTCGCCGCGGAGCTGCTGGGCGAGCAGCGCGAGTGGACGTTCGTGCGCAAGGACGGCAGCCGCCTGACAGTGTCGATGGTGGTCACCGCGACACGCACCGAAGCGGGCGAAGTCTCGGGCTACCTGGGCGTGGCGCACGACGTGACACGCCAAAAGGAGCATGAGGAGTCCCTGCGCCAGGCCATGCACCGCGCCGAAGCGGCCAACGTGGCCAAGAGCCAGTTCCTGGCCAACATGAGCCACGAGATCCGCACGCCGATGAACGCCATCCTCGGCATGCTGGCGCTGCTGCAAAAGACGGCGCTCACGCCCAGGCAGCTCGACTACGCCGGCAAGACCGAGGGCGCCGCGCGCTCCCTGCTCGGTCTGCTCAACGACATCCTCGATTTCTCCAAGGTCGAAGCCGGCAAGATGGTGCTGGACCCGCACCCGTTTCGCGTCGACCAGCTGCTGCGTGACCTGTCGGTGATCCTGTCGACCAACGTCGGCCAGAAACCAGTCGAAGTGCTGTTCGACATCGACCCCGCGCTGCCCCGCGAGCTAGTGGGCGACGGCATGCGATTGCAGCAGGTGCTCATCAATCTGGGCGGTAACGCCATCAAGTTCACCGGCCAGGGCGAGGTGGTGGTGCGGCTGCGCGTGATCGAACGCAGCGCGTCCGATGTGACGCTCGAGTTCGCCGTGCAGGACAGCGGCATCGGCATTGCGGCCGAGCACCAGGCGCATGTGTTCGACGGTTTCTCGCAGGCCGAGGCCTCGACCACGCGTCGCTTCGGCGGCACCGGCCTGGGGCTGTCCATCTGCAAGCGGTTGGTGGCATTGATGGGTGGCGAGCTCGCGCTCGACAGCACGCTCGGTGTCGGCAGCCGCTTTCACTTCAAGCTGAGGCTGCCGCTCGCCGATGCGTCCGCTCCCCCGCCCTCGCAGCCCGACGGTGCGGCGCCCCTGCGGGTATTGATCGTCGACGACAACGCCACCGCGCGCGAGGTCATGGCGAACATGGGGCAGTCGCTGGGCTGGCAGGTCAGCCTGGCCGCCGACGGCGCCCAAGCCCTTGCCATGATGCAGGCGCGGGCCAGCGCGGCGCCCTACGAGGCCGTTTTCATCGACTGGCAGATGCCGGGCATCGACGGTTGGGAGACCAGCCAGCGCATGCGCGAACTTCCAGGCAAGCATGCGGCACCGCTGGTGGTGATGGTCACCGCCTACGGCCGCGAGATGCTCGCCCTGCGCAGCGCCACGGAGCAGGCCGCGCTCGACGGCTTCCTGGTCAAGCCGGTCACCGCCTCGATGCTGTTCGATGCGCTGACGAACGCCCGCGCCGATGCCGGCCGGCCGCATCTTTCGCGCCGCTCGGCCGTCAGCGGCCCGGCCCGGCTCGCCGGTCTGCGCGTCCTCGTGGTGGAAGACAACGCCATCAACCGACAGGTGGCCGACGAACTGTTGAGCAGCGAAGGCGCCACCGTCACGCTCGCCAACAACGGGCGCGAAGGCGTGGACGCGGTGCTGCGCGAGGGGGCCCGCTTCGATGTCGTGTTGATGGACATCCAGATGCCGGTGATGGACGGCTACGGCGCCACCGCCGAAATCCGCCAGCGCTTCGGCCCGTCGCAACTGCCCGTCATCGCAATGACGGCCAACGCCATGCCGGCCGACCGCGAAGCGTGTCTTGCCGCCGGCATGAACGACCACATCGGCAAGCCCTTCAACCTCGAGCACCTGGTGGCGACACTGCAGCCTCATGGCGGCCAGCAGACCGGCGCGTCGCCGCGGTCGATGGCGGCGCCGACAGCGTTGCCCGACAGCGTCTTCGGGCTGGCCGAACAGGCCGACATCGAGCTGCGCGCCGCGCTGGCTCGCCTGGGCGGCAACGTGGCCGTGTACTCGCGCCTGCTGCGCACCTTTGCCGAGGATCTGCAGGCCATGCCGTCGCAACTGGCCACGCTGCTCCACCAAAACAAGCGCGTCGAGGCGGCGCGCCTGATGCACACCTTCAAGGGCGTGGCGGCCACGCTCGGCGTGCAGGCGCTGGCGCGCGCAACGGGCGACGCCGAAAGGCGCATCGCGAGCGCCACCGCGCCGGACCCGCTCGACGGTCTGGTCGCGCAGATCGAAGCGCAGGCGGCCACCGCGCTGGCCGCGTTGGCGCCGCTCGCAGCGGCCTTGGGGGCCACCCTGAATGCGGCACCGCCCGCGCCGCAACCAGCCTTCGACGCCCGCACGCTGCGACACCAGCTCGGCGAGCTGGCCGGACTGCTGAACCAGGCCGACATGCGCGCGCTGGAAATGCATGCGCAACTGCAGTCCCAGGCGGCGCATCTGAAGCAGGCGCTGCAGCCGCTGGACGAGGCGATGGCCGCGCTGGACTTTGCGCAAGCGGCAGCGCACTGCCGATCATTGATCGAAGACTTTGCGAGCTTGACGCCATGAACGCCACCGACTTCGCTCCGCTGCCGCCGCTGGGCGGCCCAGCGCTCGTTGCCAAGCTGCTGGTGGTCGACGACCATCCGGCCAATATCCAGGCACTGTTCCAGATCTTCCAGGGTGACCACCGGGTCTTCATGGCCACCAGTGGCGAGCAGGCCCTGGCCGTGTGCCGCGACCAGCAGCCCGACCTGGTGCTGCTGGACGTCGTCATGCCCGGCATGGACGGCTACGAGGTCTGCATGCGGCTCAAGGCCGACGCGACGACGCGCGACATCCCGGTGATCTTCGTCACCTCCCACGGCGACGAGGCGGCCGAGACGCAGGGCCTGGACGTCGGCGCCGTGGACTTCATTACCAAGCCGATCAACCCGAAAGTGGTGCGCGCACGCGTGAAGACGCACCTCACGCTGAAGTCGCAATCCGACCTGCTGCGCCAATTGGCCTTCGTCGACGGCCTGACCGGCGTGGCAAACCGGCGCCACTTCGACGTGCGCTTTGGCAGCGAATGGCGGCGGGCGCAGCGCAACGGCAATGATTTGACGCTGGTGATGATCGATGTGGACTTTTTCAAGCGCTTCAACGACGACCACGGCCATCAAACAGGCGACGACTGTTTGCGCCTCGTGGCGGCAACGCTCGCGGGCACCCTGAGGCGGCCGGGCGATCTGCTCGCGCGCTACGGCGGCGAGGAGTTCGCCTGCGTGCTGCCGGAAACCGGGCTGCCAGGCGCGCTCAGCATCGCGCAGCAACTCGAGGGCGCGGTGCGGGCGCTGAAGCTACCGCACCCCTCCTCCGGCGCCAGCGACGTGGTGACGGTGAGCCTGGGCGTGGCCGTCAAGGGCCCGGGCCCGGCTTCGACCTACACGGCTGCGGACTTGCTGGCATTGGCCGACGCAAAGCTGTACGAAGCCAAGGCCGGCGGGCGGGCGCGTGCGATGGTCGGCGCGCTCCCGGCGGCGTGACAAGGCTTTCGCAGGGGCTTGCGGGTGACTGCATATTCATTCAGTCACTCTGCAGGTCGCCGTGTTTACGGCTCAATGTCTGTCCTTGGAAGCTCGGCGCGGCAGCTTGGCGTCGATGCCGATGAAGCCGTCGCGGTTGGGCATGCGCACCTTGGGCAGGGTGCTCGCGTTCATCTCGTCGCGCTCGCCGATCACGCCATTGGCCGACAGCAGGTAGGCGGTCACGGCGTAGACCTCGTCGGCCGAGAGCGACCCGGGCGCGAACATCGGCATGGAGCGGCGCGTCACGTCGAACAGCGTCGTCGCATACGGCCAGTACAGGCCGATGGTCTTGTCGGGAAATGCGCTGGTGAGCGGCTCGGAGCCGCCCGCCAGCTCCTCCGCCGAAGCGCCGCGGCCGGCCGCGCCGTGGCACACCGCGCAGTGCTTTGCGAACAGTGCCGCGCCCTCCACCGCATTGCCGCGCCCCGGCGGCAAGCCGCGGCCGTCGGGGAAGACGTTGAGGCTCGCGCGCGCCGCCTCTTCGGCGCTGACCGGCTTGCCCAGGCGCGGCCCGGCCGGCTCGGCGGCCAGCGCGACATGGGCGAGCGCGAACGCCAGGCCGAGCCCTGCTGCCCCCAGCCGCCGCGCCGACTCACGCATATACATGCCGCACCTGGCCGTCCTCGTCGATGGCCCAGGACACGATGGCGTTGTAGTGGAAGTAGCCGTTGGTGCCGCGCTGCGCGAGCAGCGCGGTGCGTTCGGGCTGCACGTAGCCGGTCTCGTCGATCGCGCGGCTCTTGAGTACGACCGGCTTGCCGTCCCACTTCCACGGCGCGCGAAAGCGCGTCATGCAGCGCGGCAGCACCGGGTCTTGCAGAGCCGCCTGGGCCCAGGTGCGCCCGCCGTCCGCCGACACGTCGACGCGCTTGATGCGCCCCCGCCCGCTCCACGCCAGGCCGGTGATCTCATAGAGGTTCGGCCCCTTCATGCGGTAGCCGTGCGAGGGTGAGGTGATCAGCGACTTGGCGTCCATCATGAAGGTGAACTGGCGTGCCTTGCCGCTCGGCAGCAGTTCGGTGTATTTGGCCGTTTCGTTGCGCGCCATCACCGCTTGGTCGGCCAGCTCGATGCTGCGCAGCCACTTGACGTTGAGCACCCCTTCCCAGCCGGGCACGACCAGGCGCATGGGATAGCCGTTCTCGGGCCGGATGCGCTCACCGTTTTGATAGAGCGCGACGATGCAGTCGTCCATCAGTTTGGCCAGGGGCAGGCTGATGTTCATCGCAAAGGCATCGGCGCCCTCGGCCACGCCCCATGACGCTTGTGGGTCCACGCCCGCCTCGGCGAGCAGCACGGACAGCGGTACGCCGGTCCATTCGCTGCAGGAAACGAGGCCGTGAAACGAACCGACCGGCCGCTGGATCGGCTCGGGGTGCCAGCCCGCGTTGCTGTTGCCGCCGCACTCGATGAAGATCAAGTGCGAGCGCATCGGGTAGCGCAGCAAGTCCTCGACCTTGAAACCGAGCGGCTGCTTGACGCGGCCGTGGATCAGCAGCTCGTGGCGCGCCGGGTCGATGTCGGGCACACCGTTGTGGTGGCGCTCGAAATGCAGACCGGTCGGCGTGATGATGCCCTCCAGTTCGTCGAGCGGCGTGAGCGCGATGCCGTTGCCCGGCAGCAGCCGATTGCCGCTGATGCGCCGCGTGACCTGTCGCTCGTGTTTGGAAGGCTGGCCGTAGGGCGTGAAGGGTGCGCCGGGTGCGCGCATCCACTCGGGTCTGAGGGCGGCGTCGGGCGGACCGGCCGGCGCGCTGGCGGCGGCATCGGCGGCAGCGGCCTCGGCGCCGATCACGGCGGCCGGCGTCGCCGCCGCGAACACGAGGCCTCGCCGCAGCAGCGTTCGCCGGTGCAACAACCCGCCGCCGGCAACGGACCGCAACGCGTCTTGCGTCACGTCGTCTCGCTGAGCGCGAACGCGGGCAACAGGAAGCGCAGAAAGCTGAAACGGCGCATCAATCTTCTCCGCGCTCACTAGCGAGCGGACATCGGAGCCGGACCATACACCGGCGTCGCGCCCCCGACAGCGACTTG